>DASUWP010000203.1:0-12702 GCA_036378335.1 Acidobacteriaceae bacterium
TCTCGCGCTCGGCCCCAGCCACGATCTCGCCGCAGCCGCCTTCGCTGCGGTCACCGGTGTTCCCGTTCATCCCCGCCCTGTGGTGACAGCCGAGCAGACCATCGCGCTGTTCCCGCAGGAGTGGCAGCGCGATCCAGCGAGCCCACTCATCCCGGGCGCATATCACGATGTTCCGTGGGATTCTCCCGCACTTGTGCGTGCCTTTGTGAATCAGCGCCCCGGTTGGCGACGCCTGCTGACCCAGCAGTACTGGCGAGACCGGAAGAAGAAGGGAGATTTCGAGGAGCCATCCGCTTCCTCAGAAGCGGCCCCGCGCGTTCCTTGACCTTCAAAGCCCCAGTCCGCCATCCACGCTCAGGACCTGGCCGGTGATGAACCGCGGGCCGGTCGCGAAAAAGAGCACTGCGGCGGATACGTCTTCCGGCGTGCCATTGCGACCCATCGGCGTCTTCTCCGCAAAGTGCTCATAGGCCGGATCGACCTCCCCGTTCACAATCATCCCCGGCGCCACGCAGTTGACGCTGATCTCCGGTGCCCACGCCTTGGCCATTGTTTTGGTCAGCATGTGCACCGCGGCCTTGGAGACGCAATAGTGCCCATGCGTCGCCCACGGGTGCAGGCCGCCCATCGACCCGATGTTCACAATGCGGCCCTGCCTCTGTTTCAACTCTGCGTATGCCGCCTGCGCCATCAGGAACGGTCCACGCGTGTTCGTATTCAGCATCGCATCCCATCGCTCGAGCGTGATTGACTCCAGCGGCAGGGTCTCGAACATGCCCGCGTTATTCACCAGGATATCGATCTTCCCCAGCTCGCGAATGGTCGCATTTACGGCATCCCGGACGCACGCCGGATTGCCGAGGTCGCAATATGCCGCCATGGCCCGTGCGCCAAACTTCTTGATCGCAGCAACGGTGTCCTGTGCTTCCGCCTCAGAGCTGCGATAGGTGATCGCCACATCCGCGCCCTCTTCGGCCAACGCGAGCGCCAGGCTGCGGCCAATCCGCTTCGCCGCACCCGTTACCAGCGCGGTCTTTCCTTTGAGTGATTGCATATCTTCGATTCTAGCGACCTGCAGCAGCGTCGCTCATTGGGCCGCTGACAGGGCGACACCGACACGCGAGTCCGCGCAGCCGTAGTAGAGCAGCCAACCATCGTGAAACCACACCAGCCCTTCCGCGAAGGTTGTGCCTGCGGCATACTGCCCGCTCTGTTCCCAGTTGAGCTTCGGCTCGAAAAACGGAGTAGCCGTGCGTGCCAGCAACCTCGCCGGATCATCCGCCGCAAACATCGCCTGTCCTACCGAGTAAGTCCCGGTCGCAAGCTTCGGATCGCGACCGACGCCGTTCGCGTTTTTTCCGTTGTACAGGAGCACGATCCCATCCTTCGTTAGCACCGGTGGCGGCCCCACCTCCGGCAGTCCGCTGTCGAATTTGCCGGGACGCGCGCGCATCAGAACCCTGGGTTCGTCATTCCCGCTTTGTACCGGCGTCCAGTGCACCAGATCGTCTGATGTAGCCAGATGAATCTCGCCCTCGCCCCAGTACATCCAGTAGTGTCCATTGATCCTGGTGGCGATGCACCGTCCTTTCGTCACACACTCGGTGACGATTCCGGCGGACTTGTACTTCAGCCCGCCATATTTCCCCATTCCGAAGGCCGGCCCATGCTTGGTCCAGGTATGGAGATCGGGCGAGGTCGCGACGCCTACTCGATAGGTCTCCCGATTCCACTGGGTGTAGGTGATGACGTAACCGCCCTCTGGCGACTCGACGATCCGCGGATCCTCCGTGCCGCCCGGCCACTCGCGCGCCTTCTCGCTATCCTTCGCCGGATAGAAGACCGGCGCGTCCTCGCGGGTGAAGTGCAGGCCATCGTCGCTCACCGCCAGCCCTAGCCGCGAGGTGTGCATCCCGATCTGCATCGTGCCACTGTCATCCTCGGCGCGATACAGGACATAGATCTTCCCATTCCGCACCACCGCCGCAGGATTGAAGGTATGCAACGCCTCCCAGTGCACCGGCTTTCCGAGGATCGGGTCAGTAAAGACCGACGCATGGCGCGCCGTGATCACGGGCTGCGCATTCTCCGGCCGCGTAAATGGTCCCAGCATCCACGACGCTCGCTTTGCTGCCGGCTGGGGATGCCTTTGAGCGGGCGCAGCCAGCAGAAACCACGCTACGCAGAGTGCCGACCATCGCATCGCAGCCCACTCTATCAGCAAGACCTGCGGCTTCGCTTGACGCGTCGGGCCCTCGGGTCTACTCTCACTACAGAGGCGAACAAATGGCGAATACGCAGGCCACGTCGCTCCCCCTCTTCCCCGAACTCCCGCCCGCTCCAACCGTCGGGATTGCCCGCATGGCGGAGGACGCCGAGGCGGTCGATCAAGGCCATCTGGTCGAGTTCCGCTCGCTGCCCGTCCGCTCCATCCTTAACCGCGTGGTCTCCCGCCGCGGCCTGCGCTTCTCCTGGGGCATCAATCCCTATCGCGGCTGTGAATTCGCCTGCCGCTACTGCTACGCCCGCTACACCCACGAGTTCATGGAGCTGCGCAATCCGGCTGACTTCGAGCGCAAGATATTTGTCAAAGACAACGCCGCATGGCTGCTGCGCCAAGAGCTGCGCCAAGTGCGCTCGGGCGAAGAGATCGCTATCGGCACCGCGACCGATCCCTACCAGCCTATCGAGCGGCGGCTGCGCATCACCCAGAGCCTGCTCGCCGTCCTCGCTGAGCAGCGCGGCCTCTCCATCGGCATCGTTACCAAATCAGCGCTGATCGCGCGTGATATTCGCTACTTGTGCGAGATCGCGCGAAACAACGAGCTGACCGTCCACATGACCATCACCACGCCTGACGCTGCGCTCGCCCGCCTGCTTGAGCCGCGCGCGCCGCGCCCCGATATCCGCTTTGCCACGGTCCGCCGTTTGCGAGGGGCCGGCCTCCGCGCCGGTGTGATGTGCGCGCCGCTGCTGCCCGGCATCACCGACACCGGCGCCGCGCTCAACCGCATGGCCGAGCTCTCCCGCCAGGCCCGCGCCTGTTTCCTTCATGCGAACCCGCTGTTCCTCAAGCCGTGCTCAAAAGAGACCTACCTCGCCTTCATCCGTGAGCATTTCCCCACGCTCGAGGCGATGTATCGCACACGCTATGAAAGCTCTGCCTTCGTCCCCAAGGCCTACGCCGAGCGCTGCCGCGATCTGCTGCGCGCCGCGTGCAAGAAGCATGGGCTAGGCCAGAGAAGCGCAGACGGATTGCTCATGCGCAACATCGGGATTCCGCCGACGCTGCGCGAGCAGGAGAGCCAGCTCTTCCCCGCCTCTGCGCTCGCCGAAGTGCCGCGCAAGCCGCCGATGAGAGCTTCTAGCCCCTAGCTTGCGTCGCAAGCGTCAAGAGACACAGGAGCGCTTCCTGGTCGCCGTCACAATCCAGCTAGGAATAGGAACTATCTGGTGATTATCACTTCGTAGAGATTGTCTTTGGCGAGGAAAAATTTGCAGCTCGCGAAGCGCTCGAAGGTCTTCTCGATGCTCCGGTTGGTGTAAGCGCGGCGGATTGGAATTGGCGCACTTCCCTGCATATCAATGGAATCGGTTTCGCTCAAGTGGTAGCGGCAATACGCGGTGTTTTCGCCCGTTTGCTTGTTGTGAAAGAGCGCGAGCACCTTGCCGCCCGGCCGCATGCAGCTTCGCAGACGGTCCACGGTCGGCTGCACCAACGGCTCCGGGAGATAGTCGAGCGTGGTCCATAGCAAGATCGCATCGAATTCGCGGCCGGTAAAGTTCAAATTGTGTTGGAGGAATCCTTCGACGTCGAAGACCGGATCGCCGCCCTCTTCGGGCTTCTTCATCCACTCCGGACGCTGCGCCTCCGGCACCAGATCAGCCATGTAGACGCTATGGCCGGCATTCGTTAACAGGTTGATGTTGGTCGGTGAGGTCGGGCCAATGTCGAGGATGTACAGTCCGCTCTCGGTGAGCAGCTCTTTCTTGAGATTCGCCCATCCGCTGGAATGGCGCGAAATGCGTGGCCCGGTCAGCACAGTCGGCGAGCTGGACTGCGCTTCCTCCCTGGATTTCTGAAACGGGTTCTTGAACACGTGTGATCGGCGTCTCCCGCGCCACTTGTTGCAGGCATTCGCGGTCCTGCCGCGCTTATCGCTTCTCCGGCTGCTGCGGACCCTTTGGCGTGGCGTTCTGCACCAGGTCCACCTTGCCCTTGAAATTTGCGTTCTCTTCGATCGACAGACGGGCCGCGGTCAGGTCGCCGGTCAACGTCGAGCCCTGGCGCAATTCCACCTTGCCCGAGGCCCGCACGTCGCCCTGCAACGATCCCACCACCACCACGTCCCGCGCGGAGATATTGGCCGCCACTTTCGCGTTCTGCCCGATGGTCAGGCGGCTATCGTTGAGCGTGATCGTGCCCTCAACCACACCGTCCACTACCAAATCTTCGCTGCCATTCACCTCGCCGCGGATCTGGACCGATTTTCCGATTACCGCTGCGCCGGACTCGCCTGCCGCCATATATCACGTCTCCTGAAGGGTTCCCACCGCTCTCCCGCGGCGTCAAGTTCTTGAGCGAACTATACGCAACCCCCTAACCGCGCCGCAACTCTCCGCGCCCTCATGCGCTCTAAGTGAATGGAATTTCAAGCGCGGCTGCTACGCTAAGCTCGAAAGCGCAGCTCTATGGCTCGCGATGCGCAGGTTCGGTTGAAAGATGCGTCCCCGCCTTCAGGAGAGAATGCTTGTCCGGAATCGCCTTGTTTCGCCGGAGTCACCTCGTTCTTCCGGTACTGCTCCTTGTCTCATTCCCCTTCAGATTCACCACAAGGCTGCGAGGGCAGGAGCCGCCGCCCGAAGATCCGGTGGCGCTGGTCCGCGCCGCTTCCTGGAATGAACTCCACGCCACCAACAGCGTTCATCCTTTCCGCTTCCGCCTCCGCAAGCAGGACGAAAACGGAAGCACCACGAAAGACATCATTGAGACCAAAGACGGTGACATAGCACGGCTGGTCGCTGTCAACGACCAGCCGCTCACCGCGGAGCGCGCCAAAGCCGAGCGCGACCGGCTGGACACTCTGCTGGCGCATCCCGAGTTGCAGGCGCACCGCCAGAAAAAGGAAAAAGAGGATAGCAACCGTGAGAACGAGATGGTCCGGCTCTTGCCAGACGCTTTCCTCTATACCTATCGCGGCACGGTGAACACTCCGAGCGGACCGGCGTGGCGTCTCTCCTTTATGCCGAACGAGAAATTCATTCCCCCCGATCGTGAAGCACAGGTCTACCACGGCATGGCCGGCGAGTTGTGGATCGACTGTGCGCAGAAGCGCATGTCCCGGCTCGACGCGCATCTGATCGCAGATGTCAACTTCGGTTGGGGAATCGTGGGCCGCCTGTACAAGGGCGGCACCATCCTGGTGATTCAGCAAGACGTGGGCGAGAACCATTGGGAGTCGACGCACCTGAAGCTCAACCTGACAGGAAAGATCCTGATGGTCCACAGCGTCACCTTCCAGTCCACCGAAGACGGCTCGGACTACAAGCCCGTCAGCAACACACTCACCTACAAGGACGCCATCCGCATCCTCGAAAGCGAATAGATCGCACGCCGCATCCTTCCCTGCCCGCAGCGCGGCTGCAAACCTCCGCGCTGCGCAATGGTGGCACCCTCAGCTATTTTTTGGAGTGGCCGATTGCGAACCGCATCCCCGCGCGAAAGGTAAGGGGCAGCGATGGGTAGCCAATTGGCCCGATGTGCTGATTGCTCGCCAAGTTATCCAGTTGCACGTACACCCCCAGCCACTGCTCCATCTGGTAGCTGCCGCCTAAGTCAATTTTCGCGTAGGCAGAATCGAGATTGCGGTTTGGCAGCAGGAGCGAGTTATCGCCGGCGAGGCTGTCGAATGAGGATAGAAAAGTAGAGTCGTCGCTGCGGCTCGCAAAACTACCCTGCACCTGGCCAAACCACTTGTTCGTCGCGTAAGTCACGCCGGCAAAGCCAACATGCGGCGGCCGCCGGAATGGCCGCGCGCCGATCAGTGGCGAGTTGACGCCAATCTCCACGCCCGGAATCAGCGGATTCATCTGCGGTCCGATCGCATCCGAAGAAAACGATCGCTGCACCGCGCCATCCGTATACGTGTACCCGCCGCGCGCGAAGATATGCGAGCTGATCTCCGATTCGAGCTCCACCTCTGCTCCCTGCGCGCGATAGGCCAATGAATTCACGCTCGCGCCGCCATAGGTGTTCTCTACAGCGGTAGCAACCGCAGGACTTACCCCGAGCAGCGGCAGGACGCCGCCGCTGACAAACTCAATCTGATTGCCAAACTGATTATGGAAATAAATCGCCTTCATCAGCAGGCGCTCGTTGAGGAACGTCTGCTCAATGCCGCCATCGTAGCTCCGGCTCGTCTGACCGCCGATCGGCGGCACGTTGTATTGCGCAATCAGGTCGGCATAGCCATACTGCGCCAGAATCCCCTGCAGCGAACCAATCTGCGAATTCAGATCCGGCTCCTGGATACCTTTCGAAAAGTTGAAAGTCAGCTTGGTGCCGTGCGCAATGCCGCCGCCCGGCCGCACCGGGAAGTACGCCAGCCCGACGCGCGGCTGCCCCACAGTGCCGTAAAGCTGATTCTTTTCGATATCTCCGCTGAGCGTGTAGAAAAGCCGGTTCTTGAAGTCGCCGGCAAACTGCCCGATGTAGTTATAGTTCGACCGTTCTAACGATTGAGAAAGAAAAAACGCCGGATTGTGATAGCTCCCGCGCTCGTCCATGTACCGGAAACCAAGCAGCCCGGTTAGATGTGGCGTGAAGTGAAAATCACTCTGAAAGTAGAGCTGATCGCGATTGTTGGCAGAGTCGCTGGAGTTGGGGTAGACGCCGCCGAACGCCGTGCCGTAGTTCATCAATACCTGGCCGCTGGCGCTGTATCCATTTGCACCCCGGATGGTCAGAGGCAGCCCGTAATAATTCGTGTAGGTAGCATCGGTGCTGCCGAAGGTGACCGGAAGGCCCGCCGGATACCATTGCGCCGACTGTTCGCGCTTGCGCGTGAGTCCGTAGCGGACCATGTTGTGCCACGACTCGGTAGTCTGGTTCTCTATTGTTCCGGAGAGATACGTGTTCTGATCGCTTTGCTTGCCGTCATTTGCCAGCCACGTGAACTGATATGGGCCTGGCAGACCGACGGCCGCATCCGCATTGCGTGCAGTCACTCGCAGCGATGTTGCGCCAGTGACAGCGTAGCCCAGATTCACCGTCTCGGTGTTCAGGTGGTACTCATCCTGCGGCAACGCGTTTGAAGAGCGCAGCGCGTCAAAGCCGCCGTAGTAGTCGAGCTTGTGCCAGGTGCCGCCCGCCTGCACCGCATTGCGATACGTATGGAAGTTCCCCCCGTCGCCCTCGTAGAGCAGCGACGGAAAGGATGTCGTACCGCGTGGGGTCTCCAGATTCACCACGCCCGCCGCTGCATCCGATCCATAGAGCGTACTGTTCGCGCCGCGATAGATCTCGAAGTTCTTGATGCCGGTCGTCGCCAGCGTGCTGTAGTCGAAGGTGCCGCCGATATTCTCGATCGGCACGCCATCCAGCACAACACGATTGGCAGTCGACGAGCCCCCGCGCACAAAGAGCGAGGTCACGCCGCCATATCGGCCCACCTGCACCAGGAAAGTTCCCGGCGACTGGCGCATCGCATCGACGATGATGGCACGATTGCGGAAATCCGGCTGCGGAACGGAAGTGATCGCGCCGCTCACCTGAGCCTGCGGAGTCGGTGTGCCGGTAGCTGTCACCACGATCTGCTGGTTGACGCGCGCCGGCTCCAGCACCACGTTCTGCTGATGCGAATCCAAAATACCCGCGTAGAAGGATGGAGTCGCTATCTGCCGAAAGGTCTGGCTGGCTACGACCACATAGAAATGGCCAGCCTGGCCGGTACGCAGCGAATATGTGCCATCGGTCGCGCTGCGCCCGCTAGTAACGATCTTGCCGCCTTCGATCAGGGCCAGTTCGGCGCCGACAACCGGCGCTCCCAGCGGATCAGTAACGCGGCCGTGCACCTCGGCTGCAAAAGTAAGCGATGCACTGGCCGCAATGAGTAGCGATGCAGCAAAGGACCGGCGCAGACCACGCCGTATGCGTACAGACATCAGGGCTCTCCTTCGTTCCCCTCGGAACGCGGTTCATACAACGCACGCCGGGACCGGTCTCCTGACTCGCGCGTTGGCATTTCGCCGCCTGCCTGTCCCCTTCCCGGATCCGAGGATCCAGTGGGCTCATGGCAGTCAGGCGCTACGCATTCCGCCTCTTACAGAACGGCGGAGCCGTAGCAAACGCGCATACAGTTGCGGGGCAGTGGCGGCATTTCACCGCCTTCCCGTACATCCCAGGTGTCTTCGTTATGGGTCGTCGCGAGCAGACAGCATGCGCTCGCGGTCTAAGGGCTGTTCCCCGAGTGTATACCGGGCTGGGGTCACATCCCGGCTCACTCTTTCGTCACCCGGCTGAAGCACGTTCACAGGAGCCTGGAACGAGTGCCGGCGCTTGAATGCAGACAACACGGCGGCTCGGTGAAAACGATCAAGCTTCCCAATCCGCCGCAAAGCTCGTAGTCTTTTTCTCACTCCGCCATGAGCTCCGCCACCCGCACCGTATCCGCGCCTGACCCGCTTGTTTCCCCCGTTTCTTCCTCAAAGCGCTATCTTGCCGTGGACCTGCTGCGCGGCCTCACGATCGCCTTCATGATCCTGGTGAACGACAATGGCAGTGAACGGGCCTTCTGGGCCTTGAAGCACGCGGAATGGAATGGTTTCACTCCTACTGATCTGGTCTTCCCCACATTTCTCTTCCTGGTCGGCGCATCCATTGTCTTCTCCACCGAATCGCGGCTTGCGCGTGGCGTCACGCGAGCCTCGCTCTTCGCCCACACCGTGCGCCGCGCCATCATCATCTTTTTGCTCGGCCTAGTGGTGAACAGCGCTCCGTTCTTCCGGCTCTCCACCATGCGCTACTACGGCGTGCTGCCACGCATCGCGCTCTGCTACTTCATCATCGCCACGCTCTATATCTGGATTCGCCGCCCTGCAGGTTCCGCTGCGGGCCGGCCAACAACCGCGGACAAAGTCGGCCTGCTTGTTGCCTGCCTCGTCGGCTACTGGATCATCATGCGTTTCGTACCCGTGCCCGGCTTCGGCATGCCCGGCCGCGACGTGCCCATGCTCGACCACGACGCCAACATGGTCGCGTGGCTCGATCGCCAAATCTTCTCCGCCCAGCACCTCTATGAGCGCACGCGCGACCCCGAAGGACTGCTCTCCACCATCCCCGCTCTCGGCACCACGCTCATCGGCGTGCTCACCGGGCTCTTCCTGCGCTCGCCGAAACTATCTGACTCGCGCAAGGCGCTCGGGCTCGCAGCGGCAGGAGCGAGCGGCGTCCTCCTCGGCCTGCTCTGGAATCCCTGGTTCCCTCTCAACAAGAAACTCTGGACCTCCAGCTTTGTCCTCTACGCGGCAGGCTGGTCCCTGCTGATTCTCGCGGCGTTCTGGTTCCTGGTGCAGGTGCGCAATTATCAGCGCGGCACCTGGCCATTGCTCGTCTTCGGCACCAACGCCATCTCGGCATACGTCCTATCGGAAGTCATGGCAGACTGCCTGGGCAATGTCCGCGTCGGCGCGCACAGCAATGTGCTGCGCTGGACAGCCGAGCATATCGCCGCGGCCATGCCTTCCTACCCGGCGCTCGGTTCGCTCGCGTACTCCCTGCTCTACGTGCTGGTGTGCTGGCTCATCGTGCTGCCGCTCTACCGCAAGAAGATCTTTATCAAGATTTGAGACGGTGAGCGATCATCCCGGCTGTCTCTTCGCCCTCGCACCACTTCTCTGCGAGCGGAGCCCAACCCGAAAACGCAGACCATTCTCCAGATAGAGAACCAGTGGCTGCACGCAAAGACAACGCAGGAAGCTGTGCGCTTTCTCGCGCCGGATTCGTCGGCATCAACACTCCTGGCGTGATCAAGACGCGAGAGCAACGCCTCGCCCGCTTTCATCCCACGCCGCAACTGCCAGCCACGGGCCGTGCACTTCGAGCACGCCCAGGAAATGCTGGCATCGTCGCACGTTCAATAATCAGAGGAGCCTCCGGCCGCTATTGCGTGTGCGTATCCAGGTGCGCTCCGGGGCCTGTTCCGTTGCTCCCATTCGATCCATTGGTTCCATTACCCCAGTGCACCCGCCGGCCCGCCTTTTCCAGATAGACAGCGCGCGCGTGCAACAGATCGCTGAGGTGTTTTCCCTCGAGCGTCGCACCACCGCCCAGTTGCCTCACCACCAGGCATATCTGCGCGAAGTGCTCCACGGTTTCCATTTTCATCAATGCATCCATCACGGAGTCGCCATAGGTCACGACCCCATGGTTGGCCAGTAGCACTGCATCGTGATGCTGCAGGTACGGCGCCAGCGTCTGCCCCACCTCGCAGGTTCCAGTGGTCGCGTAGCGCGCCAGCGGGATCGTGCCCAGCGTCATCACCACTTCCGAGCAGAGCGGCTGATCGAGCGCAAGGCCGCTGGAGGCGAAGGCCGTCGCGAAGACCGGATGCGCATGCACCACAGCTTCCACGTCCGGTCTTGCCTTGTAGATCGCGAGGTGCATATCAATCTCGCTGGTCACGTGGCGCGTACCCGCCAGTTGATGGCCGCCCATATCCACCACCACCAGGTCCTCCGGGCCAACGATGCGCTTCGAGCAGCCGGTTGGGGTAGCCAATACGCGCCCGCCGTCCAGACGCACGGAGACATTGCCGGATGTGCCAGGCGCAAAGCCAAGCGCATGCAGGTCGCTGCTGCAGCCGGCAAGCTCCTCGCGCAGCCTCGTCTCACAGCGGACGGCCTTCGGAACGGCTGCGGTTTCACAGACGATGGTGGCGCGCGTGTCGGGCATTTGGGTCAATGGCGTCTCTGTCATCGTAGCCTCGGGCCTCATAGGATGGTGAACGGCTGCGCTTCGTTTTGGAGCTCAGGTGCACGCTGTGTCAGCGAACGCCATCGCCGCCCAATACTATCGGATGCCTTAAACAGATGCCCCGCTGTGAGTGCGCCCGCAACGCGATGATGTCCCACCGCAGCCAGTCCAAGTGTCGCAATGCAACCGCACTGCGCGCAGTCCGGGTCACCGCCAAACTGGCAGGGAGTCACGCGCGTCTTCAGGTCGGCGGAAACCGTATGAGTCGTTCGCGCGAAGACGCAATCCGCAGGGCTCTTCGGCGGCGTGGCGATTTCGCGAATCACGGCCTCCGGCATATCCAGCGAAGGATATAGCATGCGGAGCCGCAATAGCTCCTCCATGACGTCGCGCCGCTGCACCGGGGTAAGTATCTCCGGCCCGGTCGCGCCCCGCTGCGGTGTAAACAGGCTGAACCAGACCTTCCGGATTTCCGCTTGCGGTGTCCAGAAACTCAGGAATGCCTCGAGGTATCCCGGTCGCGATGCAATATTTCCCGTGATCGTGCAGTGGATCGTGACCTGGCTACCAGAAATGCTCTTAAGTATCCGCTCATAGGTCGCCGGTTTGCGCCGCTCATCATGTTCCGGCTGCAGGCCGTCGATAGAGACAACGACGTTCAGCCGCTCGAAGCGCAACCACTCCGGCGGAATGCGGCGGAATGCGCTGGTCACCACCTGGGTGTGAACGCCGCGAGCGTCCAGCGCAGGAAGAATCTGCTCCAGCTCGCGGTAGCGCACCAGCGGATCGCCGCCCACCAGCGAGACATGCAGCGGCTGGTACTCGTCGACCAGTGCCACCACGCGCCGCACCAGTTCATCGCCGCGAAAATCGGAGAGCTGGCGAAGCTGCTGGGTGCCTCCGAGGTGGGCTTCATCAAACGCATAGCAGCCCGGGCAGCGCAGCGGGCATTCCTTGGTGATTTCAATGGAAAGCGAAGGCCGGCGGCCGGAAAGAATCCCCCGCCAGGCCTGGAGTACCTCGGATGTCTTCATCATTTCCCCTCGTGCTGCATCGGCCGCGTGCAAAGCCGACGGCAAACAATTCGCGTTCTCAAAGGAGTTGCACCGGGCATTCCATCGAACACCGCCCGGCCATTTTCATGAGACGGAAAAGAATCAGATCCGCATCGGCACAGGCGTGCACGAGCCAGGAGCATCAATGGACGCGTAAAGCTCCAGAGCACGCCAGGCAGTCCTCGTCGACCGCGGTGAACACCGATCATGGCCCAACCACGGACGTGCACCTGACCCGTCAGAGGAGACTCTGTCCTCGCACCGCGCCATCGTTCCGGGCCGCATCATTGCAGGCCGCAGCATGGTGCCGTTCATCGATAAAACCACCATTGCCGCAAACAACAGCCCGGCCAGCAGGCTGAACTCCACATCGGGGCCGCCACTTAGAAAATGATCCCAATTGCAAAGATGTTCCGTCACCGGCATCACCAGCAACAGCAGCGTAGTCAGCACTACGAGAAGCCGGCTTAACGGACGCGTCCACAGGCTGCATTCCCTTGCCCGTCCGCGGTACCACGCGTTGCAAATGCTCCCCAAAAGCGCCCTCACATCATTCACCGGCTGCACGCCAGCATGCTCGAACTTGAAGCATCTTCCTTTGACGCTGGCGTTAGCGGAGACGGCCCTTGTTGTGGCCAAAAGGCCACAGAAGCTCCTGCCGGCCGACATTCGCCC
>DASUWP010000204.1:0-6186 GCA_036378335.1 Acidobacteriaceae bacterium
CATGGAAAGCCGCGCAGAAAGACCCCATCGACGCTCTCGCGTACGAATAGGCGTGACCGCAACAAAGCCGCTTCAAAGAGCTGTGTTGTCGAGGAAAGAGGAGCGCTTTCCTACTCCAGCATCGCCGCAACCGCGGCATGCCCGCGTTCAGCCGCATACTCCGCCGGAGTCTTTCCGCGATCGCAGCGTGCCGTCTTGTCCGCCCCAGCATCGAGCAGCAGCCGCACAAGGTCTTCGCGTCCTGCCACCGCCGCCTGGTGCAAAGGACGGTAACCCGCTGTCTGCGCCGCATTGACGTCCGCGCCGCGCTCGATCAGCAACCGCGTCACCTCAGCGTCTTTTGAGAGCGCCAGCAGGGCATGTAACGCCTGGTTACGCATCGGCGTCGCGGAAACCTGGCGCGTATCCGCGCCCGCATCCAGGAGCGTCATCACCGTCTGGCGGTCCGCGAACGCCGCCGCCAGGTGCAGCAGCGGCCATCCATCGGCAGAGCGGCTGTTTGCCCGCTCCTTCGCCAGCGCGCGATCGGAGCCGAGCAACTCGCGCAGCCGCGCCACGTCACCGACTGCAGCCGCCTCCGCCAGGTCCAATTCCAGACCGGAGTGCAGAAAGTCCCGCACCAGAGTCTGTCCGCTGTACACCGCCCAAAGCAAAGCCGAGACGCCCTGGGCGTCCCGGCTCTCTGCAATCTGCGGATCATCTTTGACCCAGTCGGCAATCTCCTGGGTGTCCCCTCGTTTCACCAGATCGAGAAAGCTCTTGCTCACTCGCTCAATGTACCAAAGCAACGGCCCCGGCCCCTGCTCCCGGGAGCTGTGCATCAGGCCGTTCCTTTGCAGCCGTTCCTTTTAAACGGCCGCATCGATTGCGGTATTGCCGGCTATATCCCTGGCGCTTCCGCTTCGGCCGAGGCCAGCACCGGTGCATTCGACGGCGGCAGCTTTGGCGTCTGCTTCGGCGCGATCTGCGTCGGTACAGGTGCGGACCCCGCCGCCCCTGGCTTGGTCCGGTTTGAATAAATCCGGAAGGTCACCTGCAGGTTCACCAGCTCCGATACGGGCTTGCCATTCAGCGTGCCCGGCTGGAACTGCGCATGCTTCACCGCCTCGACCGCTCTCTCATCCAAGCCAAAGCCGATCGGGCGGACGATCGTGACGTCACCCGGATGTCCCTGGGCGTCGACCACCATCTGCAGGAAGACCATACCCGCGATGTTGTTTTTCTGCGCGTAGTCGTTCGACGCCGGATCGAGGATGGTCAGTAAGCGCGGCGGTTTCACGTCGCCGCCCGGCCGCAGCGCCGAGGCATCCACTCGCTGCGCCCGCGCCTTGCCTTCCTTCGTGGCGAAGTAGTTCTGCCAGTACTCCGGCAAGGTCGCAATCACGGAATCATTCAGCGATGGCGCAAAGATCACGTTGAGCGCCTTCGACAATTGAAGAAAGCTCACCCGCGGATCGTGATTGGGAGCGATGGCCGGCGGTGCGCCTGCCGTAGCGGTTGGAGAGGGCGTCGCAGGCGTCGATGCGGCAGCGCCGGTAGAAGTGGCGGCTGCATCCGGGGCGGATGGTAGTTCTGCAGTGTCAGAAGTTGCGGCGGCATCGTGACCGCCAACAGCAGCTTTGGCTGCAATCTCCTTGTTGTCCTTCTTGTCGTCTTTCTTTTCGTCCTTCTTCTTTTTCTTCTTCTCCGGCTCGATCACCAGCCGGTCGATCTCGATGTTCATCGCCTTCTTCGGATCCACCTTGATCCGCTCGAACGGCGTTGAGTCATCTTCGTAGGGCAGCGCGCCAAAGAAGTGCAGTCCGATGCGATGCGCCTCAATCTCCATTGAGCGTTTGTTGAACTTCACTTTGTCGATCTCGATCGCGCTCAGCGCAAACGAGCCCCGCTGCGGATTGCCGGCCGGCTTGCCGTCGGTCGTGAACTCCAGCTTGTCGTCCTGGTAGAACCCGCGCATGTAAAAGGTCTTGCCCACCAGCTCGGCCGTAAGCGCCTCCGGTGTCGACGCCGGGGCAACCGCCTGCGGGCCTTGGGGGACATTCGTTGTGTTCGTGGATGCGGCTGCTGGGCTCGTGGCGGGAATTTGGGAGGAGGCGAATGGCGCGGTTGTCATCAGACAGGCTGCGAGAAACGCAGCCCCAGGGCGGGCAGTGAGCAGATGACGCATGACGGGCCTTTCCTTTTGAGAGGTGCTCCGGTCAGCGCCGCTCGAGTGCGGCTACGAATCGCCGGGCAGTCTTCCCATCTATCTAAGGTCAAGGTCGCCGGGAGCGACAATGGAACCAAAGCACGGTGGTAATGACACCTCCGGGTGAGAACTACCTGCAGTAGCTTAACCGTTGCAGGTGACGACAATTCCCTCGCCGCACCCGCAAGCTGATCCCCTTTGTCTATGAGCCGCAGCTTCAGCGCTGTTTCATTGACGCGCCCCTCCGACCTGAGCTATCCTGAAACCCTTGCGCAGTCCTGCGTCTGCGCGTCTGCTGGCATTCTGAAAGTAGCATGCCGTGCCGGGCGTTCCGCAGGCCAGTGGTGAGGAGATCAACGGTCTCCCTGCGCACTCAACACGGTCCAGTTTGCCGGGCGTTTTCCGGCTCCGGATTTATGGAATGCAGGCGGTTCTGCGCATCGCTTTTGCGCGCCACCGGGCTTGGATTGGATTCCAGTTGGGTCATTGGGTTTTGCATTGTGCGGATTGCCGCCCTGTCGCGGCCGCCGCATGTACGAGATTGATTGGAAGAGGGTACAGGAAGATGTCGACTTACATGCCGAGCTCGCACGACATAGCCCGCAAGTGGTTCGTGGTAGATGCCAGCGGAAAGACGCTGGGTCGCCTGGCCACGGAAGCGGCCAGCGTGCTGAGCGGCAAGCGCAGTACCAAGTACACGCCGTTCATGGATATGGGCGACCACGTCATCGTCATCAACGCGGACAAGGTACGGCTGACCGGGCTCAAGAGCCAGCAGAAGGTCTATCGCCGCTACACCGGCTTCCCTGGCGGCCTGCGCGAAGAGTCGTTCGTTCGCCTGCTCGCCCGCCGTCCGGAAAAGATCGTCGAAGAGGCGGTCAAGGGCATGCTGCCCAAGTCCAAGCTTGGTCGCCAGATGGCCACCAAGCTGAAGGTTTATCGCGGTCAGGATCACCCCCACCAGGCGCAGCAGCCGGTGGCGCTTGAAATTGCAGGCGCCGTTCGTCAGGCGTAACAGAATTCGGTTTAAGGAAGAGATCGGGAAACGATGGCAGATCTGGTTCAGTACTACGGAACGGGACGGCGGAAGTCGAGCGTGGCTCGCGTCTTCCTGCGCCCCGGCGATGGCAAGTTCACCGTCAACCATAAGGGCTTTGAAGAGTACTTCGTCACCGAGCAGCAGCGCGTCTCCGCGAAGCGGCCGCTGGTCGTGGTCGAGATGCTCTCGAACTTCGATGTCCTCGCCAACGTCTCCGGCGGCGGCGTTAGCGCCCAGGCCGATGCGGTGAAGATGGGCATCTCCCGCGCCCTGCTCGAGTTCAACGCCGAGCTGCGCAAGTCGCTGAAGGGCGAAGGACTGCTCTCCCGCGACGCACGCATCAAGGAGCGTAAGAAATACGGGCAGAAGGGCGCTAGAAAGAGATTCCAGTTCTCGAAGCGCTAATCCGCTTCCCGAGGACGCACAGTTTCTGGCCCGGTTGTCGTTATGACACCCGGGCCGCGCGAGCGTAGTAGCAGTCATCCCCCGCACTTCGTCCAACGCGGCGATCTGCGGGATCAATCCGCGCCGGGGCTCAACCGCTGGCGGGATGCACATCACAAGGAGGTCGTTTGGCCACTATCACCATGAAGGAGCTGCTCGAAGCGGGAGTCCACTTCGGGCATCAGACAAAGCGCTGGAACCCCAAGATGAAGGAGTTCATCTTCGGCGAGCGCAACGGCATTTACATCATCGACCTGCAGAAGACCCTGAAGATGTTCAAAGAGGCCTCCAAGTTCGTCACGGATCTCACATCCACAGGCAAGGTCATCCTCTTCGTCGGCACCAAGCGGCAGGCCCAGGACGCGATCGCTGAAGAAGCGAACCGCTGCGGCATGTTCTACATCAACCAGCGCTGGCTGGGTGGGCTGCTCACGAACTGGGTCACTGTGCAGAAATCGGTCCGCCGCCTTCAGGAACTGGACGATATGGCCACCGACGGCCGCTATGACCTCCTCACCAAGAAGGAAGTCATCCGCCTGGAGCGCGAGCGCAAGCATCTGCAAGCCAACCTGGCCGGCATCAAGGCGATGAAGCGCCTGCCCGATGCGCTTTTTGTCGTCGATTCGAACAACGAAGCCATTGCCGTCAAGGAAGCCCGCAAGCTCGGCATTCCGGTCGTGGCCGTGGTCGATACCAACTGCGACCCGACGGTGGTCGATTACGTGATCCCCGGCAACGATGACGCGCTGCGCGCCATCCGCCTCTTCACCTCGAAGATCTCGGATTCCGTGGTCGAAGGCGTCCAGATGTCGACCGACAAGCAGTTCGCCGATGCCACTGCCGGCGTCACCGCCCTGCCGGTCGCCGAGGCTCTCGTTGGCGAGGAAGGCGAGCAGTCTGCTGCTCCCGAAACCCTCGAAGCCGGTGCCGACACTGCAGCTTCCGAGCCGGAAGAAGTGGATATGGAAGCGGCGCTGGGCGGCGGCATCCGCAAGGCTCCCGCTGCTGTAGGCGCGGCTGAGCCGGACGTGGTCGCCGAAGCACACTAAACACAGAAGACGGTCCTTACTCGAAGCGTGGCCGTGATTCTTCACCGCCACGCTTCGTTGTCTGACCGCACAGGATCACCGGATGCTCGCGCATCCCGCACTTTCAACACAAGGATGGTTCTCAAGATGTCTGCCGTAACCGAGAAGATTGACGCAAAACAGGTAAAGGAACTCCGCGAAAAGTCCGGCGCGCCCATGGGCGACTGCCTCAAGGCTCTCCAGGAGTCCAAGGGCGATATGGAGCAGGCTTTCGTCGTGCTGCGCAAGCGCGGCATGGCTTCGGCGCAGAAGAAGGCGTCCCGCTCCACCAACGAAGGCGCGGTGGGCACCTACATCCACGCCGGCGGTAAGATCGGTGTGCTCATCGAGCTCAACTGCGAAAGCGACTTCGTCGCCCGCACTGAGGATTTCCAGGAGCTGCTCAAGGACATCGCGATGCACATCGCTGCCACCGACCCGCGCTACGTCCGCAAGGAGGACGTGACGCCCGAAGACATGGAGCGCGAGAAGGAGATCTATCGCGCCCAGGCCGCTGCAACCGGCAAGCCCGCGCCTGTGGTCGAGAAGATTGTCGAAGGCAAGATGAGCAAGTTCTACGAGGAAGTCTGCCTGCTCGATCAGCCCTTCATCAAGGAGCAGTCCATCAGCATCTCGCAGCTCATCGCGCAGAAGGTCGCAAAGCTCGGTGAGAACATCACCGTGCGCCGGTTCGCCCGCTTCAAGGTAGGCGACCCCAACTGGACCGTCGCCACCGTCAAGCAGACCGGCGAAGACGCTCAGGCGTAGTCGGCAACGCAGCCATGCAATTCAACGAGGCCCGCTTCACCAGATGAAGCGGGTCTCGCTTTGTTGGAGACCTTCAAAGCGGATGTTGACTAAGAAAATCAACTAGCAAAAGCGGGTCATCCCGAGCGCAACGAAGGACCTGCAGTTCCGCGGTGCGTACTGCCGAGATGAGCTCAGATCATTCCTGCGCGCTCTCGCTGACTCGCCGACTCGTTAAGAACCACTTCTCCACCAGCCACCAGCTCACATATCCCGCGATCAGCGAGATCGGTAGCGACACCACAAACAACAGATACGGAGACATCGTCCGTCCCGCCGCACCGTGCGTGTACTGCCGCACAATCAACTGCTGAATAGGAAACGACAGCAGATACATTCCATACGACGGATCGCCCCACGCGGTCGCCCGCCACAGCCGTACCTTCGGCGTGTACGCACAGTAGAACAGCAGATATGGGCCAGCGATGGCTATCATCGGCGGCCACGCGTAGGGAATCTGCGCTGCAATCGCCAGCACCACCATCGCCGCGAGCGCGATCCATCCGTTGACCGGCACGCGATCCCCCGCCGCAGCGAGCAGCAACCCACTCAAAAACATCGGCAGCAGCCGCGCCCACATCCCCGGATAGCCGATCGTCGCCAGCGCCCAGTGCGGTGCAGGGAACCAGTGCGCCGCCAGC
>DASUWP010000205.1:0-2253 GCA_036378335.1 Acidobacteriaceae bacterium
CGTCCATCGCCGTTCCGGCTACTTCGATGGACTCATCGGTGGCCAGCATCTGCGGGATGAGCTTCCGCATCAGAGCCGAGTCGTCGACCACAAGTACGCGGATCTTCTTCATGCCTGACCTCCAGCCGTTGGAGTCAGCGCGAGCCGCGTGCGGTCGGTGTGCGTGAGCAACAATCCCGAGTTCGCCTGTCCCATGGCTTGAGGACGCGAATGAGCGACGTGCTCTACGACCGCGGGCAGATTGAGGATCAGCACCACCCGCCCATCGCCAAGGATTGAAGCCCCCGAAACAAGATCCGTCGAGAATGTCTGGTCATCCAGCGCCTTAATCACCAACTCTTCTTCACCTTCCAAGGCATCCACAATCAACCCATACTTCCGCTCTGCGACTGTGATGACTAAGACGAACAACTTGGATTTGCCGTCGCCCGCGGGAGCCGGACGCCCGAGACGGAGCAAAGGTAAAACCTGATTTCGAAGCTGCAGTACCTCGTAATTGTCGACTTGGTGAACCTCGGCTTCGACCGCGCGTGCGATCTCCAGGACCGCATTCAGCGGAATCGCATACAGCCGTTGTTCCACCCAGAAGAGCAGAGCCTTAATGATGGCCAGGGTAAGGGGCAACTTCAGACGAAATGTGGTTCCTTCGCCAAGTTTGGTTTCCAGGCTGACCGAAGCCTTCAGGCGGTGCAGAACACTCTGCACGACATCCATGCCAACGCCCCGTCCAGAGATCTCGGTGACCTGCTCGGCAGTGCTGAAGCCCGGGCGAAAGATGAAGTTCAAGGCTTCAGGTTCGCCCAGCTGCGCAACTTCCTCGGACGTCGCCAATCCGAGTTCAACCGCTTTGGCACGTATCTTCTGCACATCAATGCCGCGGCCGTCGTCACTGACTTCCACCACCACCTGATTACCCTGGTGATAGGCATTCAGCCGCACGGTGCCTTGCGGTGCTTTTCCAACGGTGCGCCTTTCTTCAGGAGATTCGATCCCGTGGCTGATGGCATTGCGCACAAGGTGCGTGAGTGGCTCGGCGATCGCATCGAGGATGCCTTTGTCGAGGTCGGTCTCCTGTCCGCTGACCGACAGTTCGACGTCGCGCCCGCATTGGCGAGATACATCGCGCACCATCCGGGGGAAGCGTCGGAAGAGCTGATCCACGGGCACCATGCGGATCTTCATTACCGAGCGCTGCAGATCGTTGAGCACGCGAGACTGGAACGCCATAGCATCAGCGAATTTGCCTCGCAGAAGGTCCTTGGGGTAGCGCTTGGAGAACTCGTTGAGAGCCTGTTGGAACATAGACTTTCCAATGATCAGCTCTCCAACAAGGTTGAGGACGCTGTCAATGCGCGATGCCTCGACGCGCAGAATGTTCTCGACTGTCGCTGGAGCCGCGGTGTCGTGTACTGCGGGAGCGGCGGCGATTTCGTTGGCAGCCTCTGGCATCGTCGCGGGCATTGCTGCAGCATCGGCCGGTGTCGAACTCTGAGCACCCTGGGCTGCTCCGGTATACATCAACTCGACTGAGACCTCTTCCGCGATGGTGGGGATCTTGCATTTGGCGATGATCTGTTCCGCGCTCTGGACGGTAGCCAGTACGAATTCCACCTGTTTCGCCGCCGCCGCTGATTTGGCATCCGGCCGAAACGCGAGCACCGGGCCCATGCTGGAAATCGCATTCTGGATGAGTTGCCGGCCGGCGATCGGCATCGCGCAGTGTGGATCGATCTTGACCACCACGTGCAGCACATCCTGGCCGCTGGCCTGCGCTTGTGTCATCGCCAGCTTTTCGTACTCAGTCCAGTCAGCCGCTGGTCTGGCCGCGGACGCCGATTTTTTCTTTCGGGACTTCTTGCCCGCCGGAGTGGCGGTCAGTTCTTCGATCTTCCTGCAAAGCTTCGTACTGGACGGTAGTTTCTTGTTGGCGCGGTAGGCTGCGATCATCTCCGCGAAAAGGTCGGCGGCGGCGAAGGCAATCTCCGCGACGGCGGTCTGCGCTGCCGCTCCATCCATAGAGAGCGCGTCTTCGAACTGATGCGCGACCTCACTCAATTCCCGTAATCCGCAGGCGGCGGAGTCGCCTTTCAGCGTATGGACGGTGCGCCGGATCCCGCGCACGATTTCCTCGTCACCGGGATGCTTCTCCAGCTTCAAAGCTTCGTCATTCAGCGCTTGCAGCAATTCCTGCGAGGTCTCGTAGAAAAGATCCCGCAGTTCTGCACCGCGTTCATCGTGCGAAGTGGTCACTCC
>DASUWP010000206.1:0-2617 GCA_036378335.1 Acidobacteriaceae bacterium
TGGCAGTTTCCACCGGAGATGATACAGAGACGAGCCCGAACTGGCACCAACCCAACACAACTTCGGCCGCTGCGCATCCAAACGGAAGGCCCAAAGCTGGTTACCATGGTGATGTTGCAGTAATTGTTTCAAAAGCTTCTAATGATGCTTCTCCAGATGTGCGGGCGGAAGGGGAAGGCATGCCGGGGCAAGTCATTCACGTTGGCATGGACTACTGGCAGCGCATGTTGGTGCTTAATCGCGGCGGTCTCCGGCCTAAACTCTGCGCCGATCCACAATCGCTGAGCACCCTGCTGACCGGAACGGGAACAGTCGATGCGGTCGTGATATCGGAGTCTCCGGGCCTGGATGTGTCGCTGGTGACAGACGTGGTGCGAAACCACACGTCCTGCCCGGTGATACTTTTCCCTCTGAAACACGACGACTATGACGAGGGCAAGTTCGATCTTGTGGTTCCGTCCCTTACTCCACCGGGCAAATGGGTGGAGGCCATTCGGGCGACGATCCGGTGCTCTCAAGAAACCTGCCAGCAATCCAGATCTTGCGCGGGGAGTTAGAGCAAGTGCGAGCGGCTTCGCGTTTGGAGAGAGAGCGGAGCAAGAGACTCATTTAGTCGGACGGGAAGCTGCCGGGGAAAAAGTAGTGCGCATTGCACCCTGCCTCTATTCGCCAGTAAACTAGTGATGGCCGGAGTAGTACCAGCGGAGAGGTGGCAGAGCCCGGTTTAATGCACCTGACTCGAAATCAGACGTACTCGCAAGGGTACCGGGGGTTCGAATCCCTCCCTCTCCGCCAGCTCCCTCCCTACTGTCCCAAGGCTGATAAACAGGCGCATCGGCAACAATAGGCCAGACCCCAGGGCTAAAAGCCGTGATGATTCCGTGCGGCTTTACCGCGGGTTTCAAGCCCGCTGTTACTCCCACCGGCCTCTCCACGCTCTTTTCAAGCAGCCCCTGTTATCCCGCCGCGAAAGAATGGGGCTAAACGGTTTGGCTCTTCACAACGGAGCTCAGGCACGGTTAGATAGTAGGGAGCATTTTTTTCCATTATTTGCCTGCGCAAAAAATCTATTCGCTACTGGAGAATCGGTTTGTTCTTCCCCCGTCGTTTCTGGATTGCTTCCGCCCTGGCCCTGGTTAGCCTTCTCTCTATTCCGACAACATCTTTTGCGCAGAGGCCCAGGGCGGCGGCGGCTTCTGTCTCGCATCCGTGGGATGACAAGACGCTTTCACCCGATCAGCGGGCGGATATGGTGCTGCACGAGATGACGCTGGAGGAGAAGCTGCAGATGGTCCACGGCATCGGGTGGGGCGTGCTGCGGGAGGGAGCGCCTTATCCTCGCGAGGACAACGGCGGCGCGGGGTTTGTGCCGGCGATCCCACGGCTGGGGATTCCGAAGATTGATCTGGCGGATTCGGCGGTGGGCGTGCGGATGTCGGCGTTCGACGGGCGGTATTCCACGCTGCTGCCGTCGGTGCTGGCACTGGCGAGCTCGTGGGACCTGGATGCGGCGCAGTTGTACGGCGAGGTGATTGGGCGGGAGCTGCGGGCGCAGGGGTTCGATATGTCGATTGGCGGCGGCGTGGACCTGACGCGCGAGCCTCGCAATGGACGCAACTTCGAGTATGCGGGCGAGGACCCGGTACTGGCGGGCAACATGGTTGGGCGACTGGCGATGGGTGTGCAGTCGCAGCATGTGATGGGGGACATCAAGCACTACGCCTTCAACGATCAGGAGACGCTGCGGACGACCGTGAACGCGGTGATGGACAAGCGCGCGATGCGCGAGACGGACCTGCTGGCGTTCGAGATTGCGATCAAGATGGCGGAGCCGGCGGGCGTGATGTGTGCCTACAACAAGGTGAACGGCGACTGGGCGTGCGAGAACGACTATCTGCTGAATGAGGTGCTGAAGAAGGACTGGGGCTTCAAGGGTTGGGTGCTCTCTGACTGGGAGGCGACGCACAGCACCGTGAAGGCGGCAAACGCGGGTTTGGACCAGGAGATGCCGGGCGAGGACTACTTTGGCGCAAAGCTGAAAGACGCGGTGGCGGCGCGACAGGTCTCGATGGACCGGCTGAACGACATGAACCACCGGATTCTGCGGAGCATCTTTGCGGCGGGTGTGTACGATTACCCGATTCAGAGGTCGGTGGTGGATCCGTTCAAGGGTAGAGACGACGCGCAGCACATTGCGGAAGAGAGCATTGTGCTGCTGAAGAATGAGGGCGGGCAGCTTCCTCTGAGCACTGCGAGGGCGCACAAGATTGCGATCATCGGCGGGCATGCGGATGTGGGTGTGCTTTCGGGTGGGGGCTCGGCGCAGGTGGATGCTCCCGGGGGAAACGTCATCGATCCGCAGCATCCGCAGACAGTGTGGGCCAAGCCGGTGTACTTCCCTTCTTCTCCGATGAAGGCGATTCAGAAGCTCGCACCTGGCGCGCAGGTGACGTATGCCTCGGGAGACGATGTGGCCGCGGCGGCCGCGCTGGCGAAGAGTGCCGATGTGGCTCTGGTGTTTGCGACGCAGTACATGCACGAAGATGCCGATGCGCCGAGCCCCCACCCGAAAGCACACCCACATCCGCATGCCCGCCGATGATCGCAATCTTGTGCG
>DASUWP010000207.1:0-7088 GCA_036378335.1 Acidobacteriaceae bacterium
TATCCCTCCCACTTTCTGAGATCGAGGACTTTGTACATGAGCATAGGGCTGTTGGTTGTCAGTCCGAGCGGTCGCAGGCTGAAAGCGATCCGACACTCTACGTGCACTCCGAGATAAAATTGCGCTACATTTCCATGTCACGGCTTCTTACCGTCCGCATCGTGTTCCTGGCAGTGATGGGAACTATTGCCCAGTCAGCAATTCCGCCGGCGTATGCACAGAATCTCGATACTGCGGAAGCACAAAAGCTCCTCGATCAAGGCCAGTTCGACGACGCGCTCAGAACGCTCGATGCCCTGGCCGCACGCCAGCCCGAGCCAGCGGGAACGGAGCGCCTGCGCGGCATGGCCTTCTACAACAAGGGTCAAATGCAATCAGCGGAACAGGCATTTGCGAAAGCTGTAGCCCAGGACCCTTCCGATCGCCAAGCCATGCAGATGGAAGGCGTAGTTCTCTTCCGGATGGGCAAATCGCTCGAAGCCATTCCTCTCCTCGAAAAAGCCAATCTCGCCATACCCGCCAGCAATATCGATAACAACTACGTCTTGGGTCTTTGTTATCTCGATGCTCGACGCTACGACGATGCCCGCCGCGCCTTTGCCACTCAATATCATTTTCCGCCCGATTCGCCGTCAGCCTATCTGCTTACGGCAAGAATGATGCTACGGCGGGACTACCTTCCGACTGCCGAAGTTACTGCGCAAAAAGCGCTCGCTCTTAATCCGAACTTGCCGATGGCGCATCTGGTGCTCGGGCAAATTCGGCTCGCACGGTCTCAATTCCCCGAAGCGATTGCTGAGTTTGAGGCGGAGCGTACTCTGAATCCGCTTTTCGGCGAAGTATACGATCGTCTCGGAGATACCTACATCCGTACAGGCGACTATGTGAAAGCGCAGGAAGCGCTCGATCAGGCTGTTCTCCTTGAACCGACCTCTGCCGTTCCGTTCATCCTGCTCGGAAAGGTGCTTCTAAAGCAGCGGGACTTTGTAATGGCCCAGCAGTATCTCCAAAAAGCGCTCACGATCGATCCACACAGCTACATTGCGCATGCTTTGTTGGGGCAGACGTATCGCGCGCTTGGCCGAACCGGGGAGGCGTCGCACGAATTTCAACTGGCCGAAGAAATTCAAGCGGCCGCTCAGCCGAAGATCGAGTCGCCCAAGTAGCGAGCCCTTCTTAGAGATTCGTGTTTGCTGCTGGATTGCTGCAAGCCGGCTAGGGCAAAGATTCAGCATTGCAAAATAAACGGTGCACCTGTTGACTATCTACAATCATTTTGTAGATAGTCAGGGCATGGGGAAACCAAGCGACCTCGTGCAGGGCACACTCGACCTGCTCATCCTGAAAACCGTCTCGCTCGAGCCGAAGCACGGCTGGGCCATCGCCAAGCGCATCCAGCAGATTTCCGGTGAGGTACTGCAGGTGCAGCAGGGCTCGCTCTATCCCGCGCTCCATCGTCTGGAGCAGCAGGGATGGATTCGCGCCAAGTGGGCGGAGACGGACACCGGACGCAACGCAAAATTCTATTCGCTGACTGCTGCCGGCCGCGCCCAGCTTGCTACTGAGACAGAGAACTGGAACCGTCTCTCCGGGGCTATCAACCTGGTGGTGCAGGAAAGCTAGGAGCATCCATGCGGGCACTCGACAGATTGCGAATGCTGCTTCGCTCGCTTTTCAGAAGGAACACGGCGGATGCCGAGCTCGACAGCGAATTGCGCTTCCATCTTGAAGAGCAGATCGCGGAGAACCGTGCAGCGGGCATGAGCGAGGCTGAGGCGCGCCAGGCTGCGCTGCGACTCTTCGGCAATCCGGCTGTCGTACGCGAACATGCGCGAGAGACCTGGAGCTGGCAATGGCTCGAGTCGTTGGCTCGCGATGTTCGCCACAGCGCCCGTCGCCTCGTACGGTCGCCATCCTTCGCGCTCACGGCAATCGTTGTCCTCGCGCTGGGAATCGGTGCGAACATTGCATTATTCGCGGTCGTCAATGCCGTGCTGCTCAAGCCACTACCCCTCGCTCATCCCGATCGTCTAGTACGTATCTACGAGGCAGACAGCCGCGGCCGCTTTCAGGACAACATCGTGGCTGGTGGCTGCTTTGCCCGGTGGCAGCAGCAGGCGAAGAGCTATGTCGAGATGGGCATCATGCGGGAGAGCTCGTACAACCTGGCGAGTACCGGCGCGCAGATGCCGGAAGTAGTGCAGGCTGAACTGGCCTCCCGGCAAGTGCTGCCTATGCTTGGTGTACATCCCGCCATCGGACGTCTGTTTGATGCGAAGGATGATCGGCCTGAAGCCAACGCAACAGTCATTCTGAGCTGGGGCCTATGGAAGCGTCGCTACGGCGCCGATCCTGCGCTCATTGGCCGCACGATCCTGCTAGATGCAAAGCCGTACACGGTTATCGGGGTGCTGCCGGCGTGGTTCCGTTATCCAGAGACACGTATGCAGCTCTGGGTGCCGCTTTATCACGAGCGCTCGCATGAAGCGATGCAGGCGGTCGATTCGCACAACTTTGACGTTGTCGGTGAACTGAAGCCCGGCGTAAGCAGGGCGCAAGCCACGGCGGAACTGACAACCATTCAACGGCAGATTCGTCAGCAACACCCGGACGGTCCGGTGAACGATGCAGTGAACCTGCGTCCAATCCTCGATGGACAGGTGCGCACCGTAAAGAGTGGCCTATACGCGCTGCTTGCAGCCACGGGGTGCCTGCTGCTGATCGCCTGCCTCAACATCGCAAACCTGCTGGTGGCGCGCTCCGCATCGCGTGGACGTGAAACAGCTATCCGCACCGCACTAGGCGGCAGCCGTGCGCAACTCATCCGCGGGCAGGTTATTGAGAGCCTTCTGCTCTCCCTCGCAGGCGGTGGGCTCGGGATGGCGCTAGCCTACAGCGCCGTCCAGTGGGTTGTGCATGTCCGTGCAGACTTGCCTCGTGCCGACTCCATTCACATCGATCTCGCCACCGCGCTCTTCGCTGTCGGCTGCATCGTCGTGTGTGGTCTTGTCGCGGGGCTGGTGCCCGCAGTTTCATCCAACGACAGGGAGATCCTCCGCGTGCTGCAGGAGTCTTCACGCTCTGCCGGCGCGGGGCGCAGCCGGGCACGCATGCGCCGCTTACTGCTGACGGCCGAAGTAGGGCTCACCGTCGTGTTGCTCATTGCGGCTGGCCTCCTGCTCAAGAGCTACAGCGTGATGCGCTCCTCCAACCTGGGTTGCGCCACGCAGGATGTGCTCACCATGAGCCTCAGCCAGCCCAAGCATATGAAGACGCCGGAACAACTTGTTGCGTTTTACGACGACCTGCTCGCGCGTGTACGTCAGATTCCTGGCGTGCATGCGGTTGCGGCCGCGAACCACCTGCCTGGCCAAGACCGCGATCAGGACGATGTCTACACCATCCGCGAGCATCCACCATTGCCGAAAGGTCAGGTTCTCGACGCTACTACGCGCTTCGTTGACCCCGGCTACTTCCAGATCATGCAGGTGCCGCTCATCGCAGGGCGGACCTTCACTGCCGATGAGCGGCTGAAGCGGGCTGACAAGGTCATCATCAGCCAGGAACTGGCACGCCAAAATTTCAAAGGTGAAGATCCGATCGGCAAACATCTCGATGTGGACGTGGTAGGTGACGGTCAGCGGATACACGAGATTATCGGAGTAGTTGCAGACACCCGTGAACTCCCCGCCGCAGAGTTTTATCCAACCATCTACTATCCCTTGTTGAACGGTGGCGAGCGCTCCATCTATCTTGCTGTTCGCACTGCAGGCGATCCAGCCACCATGGCCGAGCCGGTCAAGCGCGTGATCGCGTCGATTGACAGCAACCTGCCCGTCGCCGACGTGATGACCATGGATGAAGTGATTGGCCAGGCAACAGTCGACACCAGCTTTGAGGCCACACTGCTCGCTGGCTTCGCTGTGCTCTCACTCGTGCTCGCCGCAGTCGGGCTCTTTGGCGTGCTCTCGTTTCTGGTAGCGCAGCGTACCACGGAAATCGGGGTGCGCATCGCGCTTGGCGCACGGCGCGGGGAAGTGCTGCGCCTGATGTTATTCGACGGGCTGCGCCCCGCCATCATCGGGCTCGTCCTGGGGCTCGCAGGGGCCGCTGGCGCTACGCAACTCATCCGCTCACTCTTGGTGAATACACACCCGCTCGACCCGCTTGTGTATGTCGTGGTCAGCGCGGTGCTGCTTCTGGTCGCGGCGCTCGCATGTCTCTTGCCTGCATGGAGCGCCTCGCGCCTCGATCCGATGCAGGCGCTGCGCACGGAGTAGGCTGCCTCTTCCACAAAAGTGTGGATGGATGATTCCGCGCGGTAGTGTACCCTCGCGCCTATGGAGTTTCGGCAGCAGGTACCCTTGGCCCGCTTCACTACATTTGAGATTGGCGGCCCGGCTGCATGGTTTGCGGAAGCCGCCAGCGAGTTCGACGTTGAAGCCGCGGTCGAGTTTGCCGCGGACCGCAAGCTACGCCTCTTCGTGCTGGGCGGCGGCAGCAACGTGCTCGTTTCCGACGCGGGCTTCGATGGTCTGGTCGTCCACGTCGCCCTGCGCGGCGTGGTTCGCAACGGTTCTGTGCTCTCCGCCGCAGCCGGCGAAGACTGGGATGCGCTTGTCGCCCGCAGCGTTGACGCTGGCCTGGCTGGCATCGAGTGCCTCAGCGGCATCCCCGGCACGGTGGGCGGGACACCGGTGCAAAACGTCGGCGCTTACGGGCAGGAAGTCTCGCGCACCATCCGCAGCGTGCGCGCCTTCGACCGCACGAAACGTGAGTGGGTCGATCTGAGCAACTCCGATTGCGGCTTCGCCTACCGCCGCAGCCGCTTCAATCAAGGCCCGGATCGCGACCGCTTCATCGTCAGCCGGGTGACATATGCGCTTGAAGAAAACGTGACGGCGTCGGTCACCTATGCCGACCTGAAGCATCATTTCAAGAACCAGGGTATTGCAGAGCCCTGCCTGCAACAGGTACGTGACGCCGTGCTGCGTATTCGGTTGGGTAAAGGCATGGTGGTGACGCCAGACAATCCGGAGCGCCGTAGCGCGGGCAGCTTTTTTAAGAATCCGGTGATCCCGGCATCGAGACTGCCCCACATAGCCGAAGCCGCGAGTATTCCGGAAGCAGAGGTGCCGCGCTACCCCGCCGGTGCGGAAGAGGTAAAACTTCCCGCGGCCTGGCTGCTCGAGCATGCCGGCTTCATCAAGGGATACCGCCAGGGCGCCGCGGCAGTCTCCACGCGCCACACGCTGGCTCTAACCAATCAGGGCGGCGCGACCGCAGGGGATATCACCGCACTTCGCGATACGATTCAAACGCGGGTACGCGACCTCTTCGGCATCTCTCTTGAGCCAGAGCCCGTCTGGGTAAGTTGATTGGGCTGTGAGGATCGTGACACTCGCCGGGATTGCGTAATCCCGGCGTGCGCTGAGGAAGAATTACTCCAGAGCCGTAAGCAACTGCGTGCGATCTGCCGCTAGCACTACGGCCGGGGGGCCCTGTGTGACGATGCATCCGTCTTCAATCCGCAGCACCTCGGCGTCCGCGCGCGAACCCAGCCGCCATGCTTCTGCCGTATCGTGAGTTACATAAAGTACCGGGGTTCGTGTTGCTGTGAGCCAGGCTTCCAGGTCACGCAGAATCGCGTCCTTCAGGGTCAGGTTCAGTCCACCGAAGGGCTCGTCAAGCAGCAGCACACGCGGGCGTGGCGCCAGGGTCCGCGCAACAGCGACGCGCTGCTGTTCTCCGCCGGAAAGTTGCGCAGGCCGGCGATCCAGCACCGGTTCCAGGCGAAGCAGCGCCGCCATCTCCTGCACTCGCTGCTCACGGTCCTCGCGCGGCAATGCATGCAGGCCGAAGGCGATGTTGTCCCGCGCTGTCATAGCAGGGAAGAGCGCGGGCCGCTGGGTCACCAATCCACAACCGCGTCTGGCAGGAGGAAAGTCGATCCGTCTTGCGCTGTCCCACACAGTCGTGCCCGCTACGGTGACATATCCGCGTCGCGGATGCAGCAGCCCGGCAATGCTGCGCAGCAGCGAGGTCTTGCCCGCGCCGGATGGGCCGACGAGCACGGCAAGCGAGCCATGGAGCGACGCCTCGGCGGCCAGCATCGGACCGCCGCCTCCGCGGGCGCCATGGTGAAAAGCGAAGGCAAGCCAGGGCGTCTGTTCGCGCGTGGCGCTCTCCGCTGCGGTCTCGGAATGCATCTCCATCTCACGCACCGGGCGTCTCCCCCCGCGCGCCGGGGCGCGCCACACTGTAGACCACCAGCAATGCCGCAAGCGAAATCGCGACCAGTGCCAGCGCCATATGGTTGGCAGCAGCATAGTTGCCGTCCATCACCTGGTCATACAGGGCAATGGAAAGCGTGCGCGTCACACCGGGAATCGATCCGCCCAGCATGAGCACTACGCCGAACTCACCCACTGTATGTGCGAAACACAACACTGCAGCCGCAACCACCGAGGCTTGCGCGCCCGGCAACAGCACGCGCACCAGCACGCGCCAGCGCGATGCGCCCAGCAGATCCGCATTTTCGATCAATGCTGGATCGATGCCCCGAAAACCAGCCAACACCGGCTGCACCGCGAATGGGAGGCTGTAAAGGACGGAGCCGATCACCAGTCCCCAGAAGGTGAATGCCAGCGGATGCCCCACGACGCGCACGAGCAGCCGTCCCGGAGCAGTTGCCGGCCCCAGCAGCACCAGCAGATAGAAGCCGAGGACCGTGGGCGGAAGCACCAGGGGCAACCCCACGCCCGCCTCGACCATGCGTGCGATCCAGCTCCGCGACCGTGCCAGCCATGCCGAGAGCACAAGCGCCAGCGGAAGCAGAACCGCCGTGGTCGCGGCAGCCAGTCGCAATGTCAATAGGAGAGCCTGCTGGTCCATGCCTTCAAAGACTAGCTCACCCGGGCACCTGCTTGACGATGGCACCGGAACGTCGGCAGAAAAATTCGGTGTTTTGAAGAAGAGTAGTTATGAGGGGTTCGATGGTAATCCTGAGTTCGGATACGCAGCAGCTGCCGAAGCCCCCTTAATTGGCCGCTTTGCCCTGTTCAACACGATCACGGCTATGGAAATGA
>DASUWP010000208.1:0-3390 GCA_036378335.1 Acidobacteriaceae bacterium
CCACACCGCCGAGCGCCAGGTTAAACAGAAGCGCGCCATCGTAGTTGCCGGCGCCCAGATGAAAGGCGCTGCCTACCATGGCTAGCGTCAAGCCGAAAGCCAGATCGGTGCCAACCACTTCCGCTGCCGAGAGCTTGGTGAGTCCCAGCAGCAACAGAGATCCCAGCGCGCCCGAGCCGGCAGAAGAAAATCCCACTTCCGCGCCGATCGGCAGAGCGAGCCAGGGCAGAATAGACGAGCGATCTCGCTGCGTCTGATTTTTTCTGGGCCTGAGCGTGCGGTACAGCGTGAAGAGGGCGGTAGAGGCGATCAGAATGCCTAAGGTGGCGTAGAGCCAGCTCTCGTAGCCGCCGCCCTTGAACGAGCTCAGCACGACCGAGCCGCCAAGCACGCCCGGTATGCCTCCCGCCAGCATCAATCCGAGAATGCGCAGATTGATCTGCCGCCGCACGATATAAGTGGGCACGGCAATGAGCTTGACGATCGCCCCAAACGTCAGCGCGGTTCCGACTGCCACCGCCGGCGGCACGCGCAGCAGCAGAATCAGCAGCGGTGTCGTCATACTGCCCGCGCCTACACCGGTCAACGAGATCGCCAACGCCAGGACAAAGCCGAGAACAACGGCCACCTCAGTTGGCCCCGGCTATGTGTATTCCGCACTCCAACTTCTTACCGGCCCAGCGTCCCGAGCGCAGATTGTGCGCATCGCTCGGCTTGGCGGTACAAGGCGCGCAGCCGATGCTGGTGTAGCCTTCCTCATACAGCGACAGAATCGGAATCTCTTGCGCGCGGGCATATTGCCATACTTCTTGGTCTGTCCAGTCCGCGAGCGGGCTGGCTTTCAACAATCTCTTGCCCGAGGGCAACGGGAACTGATCGATCGCCTGCAGGTGGGCCCGGGTCGGAGATTGCACGCGACGCAGCCCGGTGAACCAAACCACGTATTTCTCCAGAGCCGCAAAGAGAGGTCCCACTTTACGCAGCTTGCAGCATTCATCCGGCTTCGATTGATGGAGCAGCCCGAAAGCGGCTTCGTGTTCCTCGAGGGATTGCGCGGGAACCACATTCACCAGGTTGAGACCGTAGCGCTGCGTCATTTCGTCCCGGTAGCGATAGACCTCCGGGAAGTGGTATCCGGTTTCGAGAAAGAGCACCGGAATGTCGGGCAGTTGCTCGCGGACGAGATGAACTACGATCATGTCCTCTGTCTGAAAGCTGCAGGTCAGGCAAGCCGGCCCTTGCACCTGCAGCGCTTCTTCGATAATCCGGCGCGCGGCGCCCGCCTTGCTGTCCATCGCCTGCAGAGTCATCCGGCTTCCTCCTTCTTACGGGGAGAGATCTTCAGACGCTCGAGCAAGCGCCGCAAAAGATCGGCGGCTTCCGGATCGTCTATGGGTTGCGGCGTCGCAGCCCTCACCTCGGCGCTGAATTTCTCTTCCGAGGAATCGAATACCAGCGCACCGTCGATCAGCCGCCAGCTTAAATCGGATCCGGCGACAGAGCCGTTTTGCGACGGCTCGATGGCGCGCGCGATCAGTCCGGCGGCCACGGTGGCGTTGTTGACCGGATCAATGAGAATAAAGCTGCCCGTGGTCCGGTCCGCCACGTAGGGGTCGAAGGCCACCGGCCGCGAGGTCTCGATATGCGCTACCCCGATGCCGTTCATTTCCAGGGTGTTCGTAGCCTCGTGCGCGAGCGTATTGATGTTGATGCGGTATTCGATGCCCTTGAGCTCGGCCCAGTCCTGGCGCGTATTGTGCTTCAGCCGATAGCGCTTGTGCAGCTGGGCAGGCGTCTCATGCAGCCAGACCAGGGTGGCTTCGAGAGCCGTCGTCACTTGCGGCTGGTTCTCGGCGGAAGCGAGGATATCGCCCCGGATGTCATCGATTTCCTCCTCCAGCGTCAGGGTGACCGATTGTCCGGCGCGCGCAAAATCGAGATCGCCGTCGAAGGTGCCGATCCCGGCCACCCGCGTTCTCCGGCCGGAGGGCAGGATCACCACCGGATCGCCGGGACTGATTTGGCCGGAAGCCACCGTCCCCGCGTAGCCTCGGAAGTGTTGATGCGGGCGTACCACGCGCTGCACGGGAAAGCGGAACGACTGATAATGCAGCTCGTTCTCTACCGGCACCTGTTCCAGGTACTCGAGCAGGCTCGGGCCAGTAAACCAGGGCATCCGGCCGCTCCTTTGCACGACCTGATCGCCGGCCAGTGCGCTGATGGGCAGAAAGTAGAGTTCGAGCGCGCGAAACGGCCGCAGAAACTGGCGGAAGTCGCGTTCAATCGCACGAAACACCTGCTCGTCGTAGCCGACCAGATCCATTTTGTTGACGGCCACCACCAGATACTGCAAGCCGAGCAGCCAGGCGATGTAGGCGTGCCGCCGCGATTGCGGCAAAAGGCCCTTGCGGGCGTCTACTAACACGATGGCCAGATCGGAGGTGGAGGCTCCGGTGACCATGTTGCGCGTGTACTGCTCGTGGCCCGGTGTATCGGCAATGATGAATTTGCGGCGGGGCGTAGCGAAATAGCGGTGCGCCACATCGATCGTGATGCCTTGTTCGCGCTCGGCCCGCAAGCCGTCCGTCAGCAGCGAAAAATCGATAGCGCCCGCGTTGCGCCCCACTGAGGCTTTGGCAACAGACTCCAGTTGATCCTCGTAAACGTTGCGCGAATCGTAAAGCAGCCGCCCGATTAAGGTGGACTTGCCGTCGTCCACGCTGCCCGCCGTCACGAAGCGCAGCAGGCCCTTGCTCTGTTCCTGTGCAAAGAACGAATCGAAGCCGGCCATGCTGGGAGTAAGTTCTGCAGTCGCCATTGCGCAAATAGCCTTTTAGAAATAGCCTTCCTGCTTCTTGATCTCCATCGATCCATCCTGGTCGTGGTCGATCACGCGATTTTGCCGTTCCGAGCGTTTCACGGCCAGCAATTCCTCGATGATGGCCGGAATGCTGTCGGCTTCCGAGCGGATCGCTCCCGTACACGGGCTGCAACCGAGAGAGCGCATCCGGCACATCACCATTTTCGGCTCTTCGCCGGGCAGGCGCGGCACCAACGGCTGCTCGATGGGCAGCAGCGAATCGCCTCGCACCAGCATGGGCCGCAGCTTGGCCAGGTAGAGCGGCACGACGGGGATGTTTTCCGCGTGAATATACTGCCAAACATCCAGTTCCGTCCAATTAGAGAGCGGAAAAACGCGTAAGCTTTCCTGGGGCTTTACGTTGGTATTGAACAGATTCCATAACTCCGGGCGCTGGTTGCGCGGATCCCATTGCCCGCGGGCGTCGCGGAACGAAAACACCCGCTCCTTGGCGCGCGAGCGTTCCTCGTCGCGCCGCGCCCCTCCGATGGCCGCATCGAAGCCGCCGTCGCGCAGGCCCGCCAGCAAGG
>DASUWP010000209.1:0-5085 GCA_036378335.1 Acidobacteriaceae bacterium
CCCTCACCGTGCGCAATGCGCAGTTTGAAGGCATCCTGCTGGTCAGCGCCTCGGATGTCATTGTGCGCAATAACCACATCCTGGATAACGACAAGTCGTCCGGCCTGAGCTTCACCGGTGCGCCGATGGGTTGTCCTGAAAACGATGAGACCGGCGACTGCGGCGGCGCGCTTCACCTGGTTGGTGTCGCGAATTCGCTGATCTCGGACAATGTGGTCAGCGGCAATGCCGATGGCGTCCTCATCAGCGATGAGACCGCAGAAAGCCACCACAATGTCTTCATCCACAACAGCGTCACCGACAATCCGCTGGAGTGTGGGATCGTGCTCGCATCGCATCCTCCCAACGGCCACACAACGCCACCCTTCGCGGCGCACTTCGGCGTGGATCACAACACCGTCGCTGACAATGTCTCCGACGACAACGGTGTGCAGATCGGCGGTGCAGGTGCCGGTATGTTCTCCGATGGCATGGGCCAGGGACGCGTCTCCGGCAACGTCATCATCCACAATGAACTGAAGCACAACGGCCTGGGCGGCGTCGCCCTGCACACGCATGTCGGTCCCGCCTTTGGCCTTCCCGCGGATGATATGAGCGGCAACCAGATAATTGACAACGACATTGCAGACAACCTTGCCGACCAAGGCGACACTGCAACGCCCGGGCGTGTAGGCATTAACATCAGCAGCGGCGGCGGCGGCAGCCCGGTCCTGGGAACCGTAATCGCCGGCAATGTCATCAGCGATGAAGACGTCGACGTCGCCGTCAACAGCCCGGCCGAAGTCGATGTGCATCTTAACAACCTGCTTGGCAAAAAGATCGGCGTCGCGGACGTCTGCGCCTTGGATAAGGCAAAGGTGTGCACCGGGACCATTGACGCCACCCAGAACTGGTGGGGTTGCGATGACGGCCCCGGCAAGCACGAGTGCAGCACCGTGAGCGGCACCAACATCACCTTCTGGCCCTGGCTACAGAAGGCTGTCGATGTCGAACACTGATACGTCTGAAAGACCGCCGGTCCGGATGTACCAACTCCGGACCGGCAGCTCACGCGGGCCTACAAATGCCTGTTCTTCTATGCCAGCGTTGTTGCGGTCGCTCAGTCGGGCTCAGGCAGCGGCAGCTTTCCTGCGAGGCCCCGGGCTTCGAGGTCGCGGCGTAACTGTTCGATGGTGGTGAAGATGATGCCGTCGATACCGAGCGCGCGGGCTGCCGCGATGTTGGCCGGGATGTCGTCGATGAAGATTGCTTCCTGTGCGGCCACGCCGAGTTTGTCGAGGGTATGGCGGTAGATGACGGGGTCCGGCTTGGCGGTGAGCAGTTCACAGGACCAGGTGAGATATGTAAATCCCGCAAGCCAGTCGAAGTGCTTGCGCATGTAGGCGAGGTTCACGTCGCCCATGTTGGAGAGGATTGCGGTCTTGACGCCTGCCTTCTGCAGAGCGAACGCCCATTCGAGCATGGGGGCATTCAGGTTGGCCCACATGAGGGCATCGTGATGGTGAAAGGCGGCTAGCCGCTCCGGTGTGAGCGGGAAGCCGGCACCCTTCGCGACGTTTTGCCAATAGGTGTGGCCGTTGAGTGCTCCTGCGTCATAGGCGTGGCGATGTGCCCAGTAGTGCTCTTCGAAGACATCGTCGGGCACGCCTGCGGTCGAGACCAGGGCGGTGTGGGCGTCGGCGTCGGGCTGCATGCTGAGGACACGGCCGAAGTCGAAGATGACAGCGCGGGGAACGGTGGCGGTGGGAGAAGCGGATGTCGTCACATCTCTATTATGAATTGCGAGCGCCAATTTGCGGGAGCGTGTGCAGACGATGCGGTTCGCAGCCAGAACGGAGTGGTCGAGCGAGGAGACGGCGTGGTCGCGGGCGCTCGATGCGAGACGGCGCAGCGGTTTACCGATTCTCGATTTGACGGCTTCGAATCCGACGCAGTGCGGGTTTACATACGATACGGGGCTGCTCGCGGATCTGTCGGCGGAGGGCGCGCGTGCTTACGATCCCGATCCGCACGGGATGCTCGAGGCGCGCATGGCGGTATGCGGCTACTATGCCGACCACGAGGCGCGGCTCGAGGCTCAGCAGATATTTCTGACTACCAGCACGAGCGAGGCTTATGGCTGGCTGTTTCGGCTGCTTTGCGATCCGGGTGACGAAGTGTTGATCGCGCAGCCGAGTTATCCGCTCTTCGATCTGCTGGCGACCATCGATGATGTGAGGCTGGTGCCGTATGGGCTGCTGTATGATCCGGGCGGCAGTCACGGTTGGACCCTCGATCTGCATGCGCTGCGCACGCGCATGACACCTCGTACGCGCGCTGTCGTGGTGGTGCACCCGAACAATCCCACCGGACATTACACGAATGCGGCGGAGAGGGCGGCGCTGTCGGCATTGTGCCGGGAGCATGGGCTGGCGCTGATTGTCGACGAGGTCTTTCTCGATTATCCATTCGCTGCAGATGCTTCGGCCGAGGCAAACGCCAGCTTCGCGCGAGGCGAGCAGCAGGCGCTGACGTTTGTGCTGAGCGGGCTGAGCAAGATTGCGGCCCTGCCGCAGATGAAGGCTTCGTGGATCGCTTGCCTGGGTCCGACGGATGCGCGGGACAATATACAGAACGAGGCGATACGACGGCTGGAGATCATCGCGGATACGTTCCTTTCCATGAATGCGCCGGTGCAGCACGCTGTGCCGGGGTGGCTGGCAGGCCGGCATTCGATCCAGCGGCAGATACGTGAGCGTGTGCAGCAGAATCTCGGTACGCTCGATCGCGCGATTGCGCGGGAGCACGCGATCGCGCGGCTTGCCTGCGAAGGCGGCTGGTATGCGACATTACGCACACCGGCGTTCGCAAGCGGAGAAGCATTGGCTATCCGGCTGCTCGAGCGTTGTGGAGTTGCGGTGCATCCGGGAGCTTTCTTTGGTTTCGCTGAAAGCAATCGGCTGGTGCTGAGTCTTCTACCCGAGTCGGAGGTCTTTGCCGAGGGGATCGCTGCGTTGACTGCCGAGGCTTTGCGCAGTTGACGGTCTGAGTTGGTAACGTGACTCCTACCCCCCTCCCGGCTCCGGAGGGCTATCTGTAACATCCGTTGGATCAATAGGATAGCCTGCCTTCCGATGGCTAAATTCGTCCATCCATTGAGGTTATGCGTAAATTCGTCCAGCGAAAGCACTTATCGGTTCGCTTTACCCGGTCAAGCTGAGGACCGGTCAGCTAAGCAGCGGTTTGCGGAAACACAAACGCCACCGTGATGGTGGCGTTTGGCTTGCGCTGGATTTATTTCTCTATTTCCAGTGTAGCGAATTGGATGAGTAGGAATGGCAGATTTTTGCGCCGGTTCCCGGAACGGTCATTACCAAGCGTGGAGGTTCAGATAGTGTTCGCACGAAAGCGGCGATGACCTCGCAGGTAATTGCTCCGATTCTGCCTTCGTCCCATGCTGGGATTGCGGCATATAGGCCGCGGAGGTATAGAGATGACAACGTTGACGATGACGAAGACCGACCCACCCGCGTGGCTGCTGGCCTTTTGGAAAGAGATCGACGACAAGACATTCGGCGCCGGATTCGACTGCTTTTCCGAAGACGCCACCTGCAGATTGGGGGTTGCCGAATGGAATGGCCGGGAAGAGATTCGCGCCAGCCTTCGCGCCTTCATCGATACGGGCTTCACGGCTCTGCACCACGTGGCGGAGTATTGGGATGGCGGCTCGGTGAAGATCTTTCGCGGCACCGTGACCATGTCGCCCGATGACACAAGCAAGCCGGTGGTCAGGCCGGTGATGACACACTTCTTCTACATGGACGAACGGAATCCGGATAAAGTGCGTCACTGGTTCGGTTCCGTCGGTCCCACCCAGTTCTGACTGGAGGGTAATCATTATGGGGACACAGTCTGCTCTCGAGACTCCACAACTAGGAGACCTCCTCCGCTTTTGGCGGCAGGAGCGCGGCAAGAGCCAGCTTCATCTTTCGCTGGATACGGGCGTCTCGCAGCGTCATCTGAGTTTTGTCGAGAGTGGGCGCAGTGTCCCCAGCAGAGACCTGCTGTCTATTGTTTCCGATGCGCTGAACATTCCGCTACGCGAGCGGAATGCCTTGCTGCTTGCAGCAGGCTACGCGCCGCTCTACAGCGACCGCAGCCTCGATGACAAGCAAATGGCCGTGGTCACCCATGCCATCGATCGCATATTACGACAGCAGGAGCCACATCCGGCACTTGTATTGGATCGCTATTGGAATGTCATCCGAACCAACGACGCGGCTCCGCGCTTCTTTGGCTCGTTTGTCGATCTTGAAGCGCGTTCCCGGCCGCGCAACCTTCTCGACTTGATGTTCGATCCATCCGGAATGAGGCCCTTTGTCGAGGACTGGGAGACGGTAGCGGCAGGGCTTCTGCAGAGGGTTCGGCGCGAGGCGCTGGGACAGGTGCTGGATACGGGGATCAAGGCGCTGCTGGACCGACTGAAGACATATCCGGGAGTCTCCACTCTGAAGCCTTTGCTGACGTCGCAAAGCCCGGTTCTACCCATCACGTTTCGGCGCGGGGATGAGCGCTTTTCGTATTTCTCTTTGATTACGACAGTCGGTACGCCGCAGTGCATCACTGCTCAGGAACTGCGCATTGAGTGCATGTTCCCATGGAATCCGGAAGAGGGGTGAAACAACCTGGGAAGTTATTTTCTCGTCTCCAATTTCCTAGAACCTACTCATAAATCCGTTGCGGCGGTTTCTTTCGTGTTGGGGCTAGCTTCTGAATTGGCGGCGACCCGGTATCTCTGAACTGGGCTAGTATGCCCGTATGCAACAGGCGTTTTCTCCACACCTGAATCTTTGGAAGAAGCAACTCGGCCGCGTGCCAGACTACGTGTGGGAGCAATCCGTACTCGAGACCCTGGTCCTGGCTGACAACAACCTGTCCGAAGTGTCCGAACAGATCGGCGGTCTGAAGAGGCTCCGGATGCTCGATCTCGGTCACAACGATCTCACGGAGGTACCGGGGGCTTTGGGTGAGCTCGATGGACTCACTGATTTCCTCTACCTTCATGACAACCGGTTGACCTTGCTGCCTTCATCTTTCAACCGGCTG
>DASUWP010000210.1:0-34178 GCA_036378335.1 Acidobacteriaceae bacterium
TCGATCAAGACAAGCTGGAGAGTACCTTTCGCAAGCTTCGCAAGTCACTGAAGAAGTTCCCGAAACAACCGTCTCCGGATGAGGTCCACGATCTTCGTACACGAACCCGCCGGTTGGAATCTACTCTGCACGCACTCATGCTGGACCAGAAGCAGGACGGTCAGCGTCTCCTTGAGATTGTCTCGCCGGTCCGGAAGAGGGCAGGCAAGGTGCGCGATATGGACGTGTTGACCAACTTCGCCGCGTCGCTCGCCAATGACGACCAGGAATGCCGTACCCAATTGCTGGAGCATCTGGGTGCTAAACGTCTGAAGTCTGCTCGCCGGCTGCATGACACTGTCGCCCAAAAGCAACAGAAAGCGCGGCAGCGGCTGCGTCAGTACTCGCGCTTTATTGGAAGCAGCGTCACAACCTCCCGAAAGAACGCGTCCAATGATCATTGGTGGCCGGCGGATGCCACGGCGATAGCGCTCCAGCTCTCGTCCGAACTCACCGCGTGGCCCCGGCTGAACGCTTCCAATCTGCATCCTTACCGGCTCAAGGTCAAAGAACTGCGCTACGTCCTCCAATTGGCGGAAGGCCAGGACGGCGAATTCATCGACGCGTTGGGCGAGGTAAAGGACGTCATTGGCGAATGGCACGACTGGAACGAACTCGCGGCGGTGGCAACCGAGATCCTCGAGCATGGCAGCCGGTGCAAGGTGCTCAAGCAGATTCGCGAGACTGCGACCGCAAAGTTCGATCACGCTCTTTCGTTGGCCGAGTCGATGCGAAAGAGGTTCCTGGGAGCCGGCTCGGGTCACAAGACTGCCCGGCGCGGCCGGCCGACGAAGCTCAAAGAGCCGGTCCTGATCACAGCAGCGAAGCTCGCGGCGTGAGCTTGGGAGGAGAAGTGATATGAAGACGAGTTCCAAGGAAATGAAGTCAGAGAACACGATGCCGATTGAGCAGGTCGTCGTGGAAACTCCCCGGGGAAGCCGTAACAAGTACAAATTCGACGAAAAGACAGGACGGATGAAACTTTCCAAAGTCATGCCGGAGGGCATGATGTTCCCGTACGATTTCGGCTTCCTTCCAGATACCAAATCCGAAGACGGCGATCCTCTGGACGTCCTGATCCTGAGTGACGAGCCGACGTTTCCAGCATGTCAGATCGACTGCCGGCTCATCGGCGTGATCCAAGCCAGTCAGAAGGAAAAAGGAAAAGAGAAGCGCAATGATCGCGTGATCGCGGTGGCCGCCGCGTCGGTACTCTATGCAGCGGTTCAAGACATCGACGATCTTGAACCGGTGGTCCTGAAACAGGTGGAGGACTTCTTCGTGAATTACCAAAAGGTCCGAGACATCGAATTCAAGGTCCTGGCGCGCGAGGGCCGGCAGAGTGCCCGAAAACTTTTTGAAGCTGCTGCGGCGAGAAGAGCTGCCTGATCCGAAACATTCAGGTAACCCGGGCTATTACTTTCCGGGACTGGAGTCTGAAATCGAGGCGGCGATGCGGGCATCTTCCCTCCATACGCTCAGATCCTTCACGGTGACACCGCTCTGACCCTGGAGCCGCGCTTCCCCCAGCAGGTACTGCAGCCGGAATGCAGCCTCGCTGTATGACAGCCCTCCCACGCGGATGTTGGAGAGACAGTTTCGCTCCGCGTCGGTGCGGCCGCGTCTTGGGGAGTATGTCATGTAAATGCCGAGGCTGTTTGGTGAACTAAGCCCAGGTCTTTCCCCGATCAGGATTGCCACGGCTTCAGAGCCGCGCAATTCTCCTATCTCGTCTGCGAGTGCAACGCGTGCCTGTGTGGCAATGACGACCGCATCAATTGACCAGCCGGTGAGGCGGCTGCGAAGCTGCATCAGCAGCGGTATTGCATGATGCGCAGCAGCGGATGCGGAAAGCCCGTCTGCCACTGCAATCGTCAGGCGATGATCCATCGGCTCATGGATGCGCAAGGCCTCATGGCACTCCGGGGCAAGCTGACGCCCCAGATCCGGGCGCCGCAGATATTCGGAGCGATCGGCGGCACGGCTGTGGACGTGCAGCGTAGCGAAGCCGGCTTGGTGCAACTGGCGTTCGAAGGCAGATGTGTCGAGGGAAGTTTGCACGGCATCCCGCGCGCGGGCATGCGCCATATCGAAGTCCAGTATCTCCCGCGTCGGCAGACTTGCTCCTACGCGCCCCAACGCGATGCGCGCATCGGTATATCGGCGCAAGGCTAGCCAGGCTGCTGGATCCTCTTGCCGTGCCCGCAAATCTCTCACGGCATTCCAGCGCTGTCGGGAAGACGCATCGCAGTCTCGAACGCGTCTGCCAGCGTGGGTCCTCTGCCGGCGGGAAGCAGTCGCCCGTGCTCGTCCGTGATCCCCATCCGTTCGAGCCACATTTCGAACTCCGGCGCGCGTTTCAGGCCCAGAGCTTCCCGCAGGTACAGGGCGTCGTGAAATGAGGTGCTCTGGTAATTGAGCATGATGTCATCTGCTCCGGGCACTCCCATGATGAAGTTTACGCCGGCGACACCAAGCAGCGTCAGCAAGGTATCCATATCATTTTGGTCGGCTTCCGCATGATTGGTGTAGCAAATGTCGCAACCCATGGGCAGCCCCAACAGCTTTCCGCAGAAATGATCCTCGAGACCGGCGCGGGTAATCTGTCTGCCGTCGAAGAGATATTCAGGACCGATAAAGCCAACGACTGTATTGATGAGAAGCGGAGAAAAACGGCGCGCAACGGCATAGGCGCGGGCCTCGCAGGTTTGCTGATCGACGCCGAAATGCGCGCCGGCAGACAGCGCGCTTCCTTGCCCGGTTTCAAAGTACATGACGTTCTGACCGATGCTGCCGCGGTTTAGACTGCGAGCCGCCTGACGCGCCTCCTCGAGTAGGGCGAGGTTCACCCCAAAACCGGCATTAGCCTTTTCGGTTCCCGCAATCGATTGGAAGACTAGGTCAACGGGGGCGCCTCCCTCGATCGCCTGCAGCGTGTTGGTTACGTGAGTCAACACGCAGGTCTGGACCGGAATATCGAACCGGATGCGAAAGCGGTCGAGCGCGCTGAGCAACCGCACTGCTTCCGGCACGCTGTCGCCAGCTGGGTTGATGCCGATCACCGCATCGCCTGCGCCCAACATCAGCCCATCGAGTGTCGAGGCAAAGATCCCTTCCAAATCGTCAGACGGATGATTCGGCTGCAGGCGGACCGCCATATGGTTTGGCAGGCCGAGTGTGTTGCGAAACTTAGTCACCACGCGACAGCGTTGCGCAACGAGCACGAGGTCCTGGTTGCGCATGAGTTTGGAGACGGCCGCTGCCATTTCGGGCGTGATCCCCGGCGCAGCAGCAGCCAGCTGTTCGGTTGTGCGGGCGGATTCCAGCAGCCATTCGCGAAATTCACCAACCGTCAGGTGGCTCAAGGGCGCAAATGCAATTTGGTCATGCGTGTCGCCGATCAGGCGAGTCACTTCATCGGTTTCGTAGGGAACGAGGTCTTCTGCGAGAAATGCATTCAAGGGGAGTTCGGCAAGCGCCATGCGGGCGGCCATGCGCTCTTCGCCAGACCCGGCAGCGAGCCCAGCGAGCGCGTCGCCGGAGCGATAAGGGCTGGCGCGCGCCAGCAGCGTTTTCAGATCTGCGAAATGATAATTCTGCCCGGCGACCGTGTGTGAAAAAGGCATAGCAGATAAAGCACCTATGGGACTTTCTCCAGCGTATGCAAACGGGGTACGACAGAGCTGGCCCGAGAATTGGACATGCACTGACTAAGGAGACCGTAACACTACACCACGAAAATCGTGAAGGGATGTGGCTCCTGGCGCTGCCGCAGTATGGGTAGCGCTACATTCCGAACCCTGACTCCGGATTTGGTTTCTGCTGAAAACGATCCGTGATGGGCATGCCCGTGGAGTGCCAATGTCGGCTTATGCCGTTCCAGCGGAAGCTCCAGACGCGAGCTGCCGAGAAACGGAAAGAGCGGCTCGGGCTCGCCAATCACCGTTTCTCTGACGGGAGAATAATGCGTGATCGCTATCTTCACGGGAGCCTGTACTTGCGCGAGTCCATACTCTAGCTTGATAGCCTCACGATCCGCGATCTCAACGAAGTTCTTGATGCCTGATTCGCCGAATGGCATCAATTGAAATGGTATGAATCCTCCGCAAAAACCCTTCGTGCCCGCGAAACCGACTCCATCTTTTTCAAAGCAATTGCCATCCAGCAGATGAATCCCGGCGACTCTCGCCATGCCGGCAAGTTCATCCTGGTGCCCGCTTTCGTGATCGTGATTCCCCAGGACAGCGACAATGGGAATTCGAACCTGTTCCAGAACGGCCAGGCATGTCTTCATCTCCTCCGGCAAGCCGTGATTGGTCAGGTCGCCGGCCAACACCAGCACGTCGGCGCAATCATTGACGGCCCGAAACTGACGGATATTCTCTTCCTGCTCTTCTGCCCTGAAATGCACATCTGCAACTGCCGCCAGTTTCATTCTTCGCTCCTGTCCTTCGGCTCCCTCGGCTGCAACAGTGATGGATGACGCGCGCAGTACTCGAGGAACAGATCGCGCTCACCCCATTCCGTCACGTCAATTGCAAACATGTTGGGATCGATGAGGGTTCCACGGAAGGGCTCGTGTTTGCGTGCATGCCGAACACGCTCTTGCAGCCGATCCGTCAGATCGTCCCATAGCTGCTGCGGAACAATATCGACGCGCGAGGGATAGATATAGGCGAAGAACACCAGGCTCCAGAGCAGCAGTTCCCAATGTCCAGTGAGGATCTCCTGGAGGCGGTCCCAATCCAGGCGAGAGCCACAGGCGCGGATAAGGTGGGCGATGTCGGCGCCATCGAAGCGTTCCCGGCGCGAAATGAAAACCTTGGATGCGATGGCTTCTTCGGCTGCCAGGACATTGCAGCGTACACCGAACACGTCGTATGATTCTGCCCGGTCCAGCCAGCTTCTGTCTACGATCAGAACTGCATTGCCCATCGCCGTAATCAGATCGACGAAGTAGTCTCCACGCCAAGCCTTCGCGAGCCAGATGGGATCTTCGATATGCGTGGTGAAGCCCATCTCCTCGAGGCGCGATAATGCTTCAGGAACCGATTTGGCTTCCAATACGATGTCGAGGTCTTTGGTGACTCTCCATATTCCAGTGTGTTTATGGAGTGCAAAAGCACCCGCTACCGCGTAAGGAATCTGCGCCTGCTGCAGAGATTCCAGCACACCCTTGTAGCATTCCAGCGCATCCGGCAGAAACTCCGGCGGAGTGGACGAACTGATTGGCAGAAGGGCTTCTTCGTCAGCCATACGTTGGCTAGGACGCAAAAACACAGTCCGCCGGTCGCCTGCCTTATGCCCTGCTAGAGATATTCCGCATTCACTGTCTTACGAGTTCGACGCGCCGGTTGCGGGCTCGTCCTTCCAGCGTGTCATTCGTTTCGACGGGACGGGACGCGCCGAAGCCACCGGTCAACAGACGATCCGCAGCGATGTTGTACTGGCCTACCAGGGCTTGCTTCACGGCTGCTGCGCGGCGCTTCGACAGATCCAGATTGTAGCTGTCGCCGCCCACGTTATCGGTGTGGCCTTCGACCGTCAATTTCCAGTCGGGATTGTTGGTCATCGCCTGCGCAATTTCTTTCAGCACAGGCTCGGATTCAGCCTTCAGCGTGTCGCGATTGAAATCGAAGTAGATGCCGTAGGTGACGGCGCGTTTTTCCTGCGTTAATTGTTTCTCCAGAATGTTTACCGGCTTCGCGACAGGGAAATTGATCTTGATGACCTCCACCCGGAAGTTGCCGTTGTGAAGGAGTGGATTTTTCAGCCGCCAATTCAGGACTAGTGGATCGGCCGGATCATCGAGAACGAAGAGTTCCCCATCACTTTTGATGGGGCGCTCATTTGCAGGCCGGGGATCCTTGCCGATGGTAGCGATGTCTCCTCTGAGATGAATGGCCGGCAGTTCTACGCGCTGGTCGTTCATGATCATCGGATATTTCACGTCTTCCGGTTCAACACGCGTCAGCGTTCCACCCTCGCGCGTCAGCTTCACGCCGTTGCCGAAATGCGAGATGTCCACATAGGTGAAGTTTGTTTGCCCGTTTGACTTGATTTCGTGAAATGTCTTGTCGGAAAGACGGAGGCGGGTCATATCGTGCATCAGCGGCGGCATTTGTGTTGAGTTCACCGTCAGGTAGCTGCCGGCGGATTGATAGTCGCTGCTGCAGTTCTTGTTGGTGACGGTCAGGGGCCGCTCCACCCTGCCATTGTCCTCCTTGTATTCCGGACTGTTATTGGTGGTCGATACGGTCGAATCATCAATGGAGTTGATAGCGTTTCTTAACTCCACATCGCCATACTTCACGCCCCACGCGGTGGTGAGGACGGTACCCGGCCTGAAGGGCACGCGTGCCTTGTCCTGCGCTGGGAAAGCGGCTGGCTCGCACGGTGTCACCGGATCGGTAGAGGAGAGTACCGGGATACCGTCGTCGCTTGCACCCTTACCACCCAATGCATTCAGCAGACCTGCCAATGCCCCTTTCGCATCCGGCGGGCCGCCTTTCGGCAGGTTCAGGCCCTTGTCATTGGCGAGGCGAGAAAAATTCTGACTTACCGCGCGAGCCTTCTGCCGGACCTTATAACCCACATAGACGACTCCACCGACGACCACCGCGCCGACGAGCAGGATGAAGACCAGGACGATGCCGATCAGCTTCGGAAGAATGGATCCACGCCGCGGCGGCTGGCCAGCAGCATTCAGCGGCATCGATGGCGGGTAGCCATTCGGCGGAGTTTGCGCCCACTGCTGGGCCGGCGCGGGAGATGCCGGCTGGGACCATTGCTGATTCGGAGTGGAGGAAGTCGCGGGCTGCGACCACTGCTGGCTGGGCATGGTGGTTGGAGGTGCGGCAGCGATGGGGACAGGGGCGAACGATGCCTGCTGGTTCAATTCCTGCTGCCCAGACGTGGGCGCGCCGAAGTTTCCGTTCGACACCCGCGGTTCGGGCGGTGTGACTTGCGCCCAGCCCTGGGTCGATGATGCCTCGCTTGCGGCCGGCGAAGCCGTGGATACGTCCACCGGCGCGAAGGCAGACGGCTGCACGGGTTCGGCGATCTCAGTAGTTGCCACGGACGTCCAGCTATCGCTTGGCCCTGAACCTGCCTGAGAAACTGAATACGCTGCTGGCTGGATCGCTGCGGCGGCAGTGACTGGCGTGAACTGGGTAGCGGTCGCGACGGAGGGATTCTCCATTGGCGCTGCTGGACTAACGACCGCGCTGCCGCAGGAAGGGCAGAAGCGGACTCCTGGCTGCAACGGCTTTCCGCAACGTGTACAGAACTGGCTCATGGTCGCTCTCCTTGCAATGGTGCTGCGCTCTTATCAGGCGTTACAGACAACCTTGCTCGATCCCTCGGCTGAATTCTTCGTTGCAATGCCTGGTTGCTAACCGGTGCATATCTTCGCATTCGGCGTGGGCCGGTCGATGTCCTTCTTGAAAATCGTGGTCGTTTTGAGCAATTCCTTTGGCATTCCCAGCACGGTGGCGTCGGCACTTACCTGACCTTCCACGTGAAGCATGAAGCGCTGGCACGGCACCAGACTGAGCATTCCGGAATGCGACGCAGTGCTCGACAGGACTACCTGGAAGGTGCCGGCGGCCTCCGTCTTCAGGGCCTCTTTTGCTTTCTTTACGAAGTGCCCGATCGTCGTATGTTCCAGAAGGGCTGCGGCGCGGTCGGCAAGCGCGTCGGGGATCGGCGGGAGGAACTCCTCGGTGCCTGTTTTGAGTTCAAACCTTGGAATGGCAACGGCGACGACTACGCCAAAAGCTGCCATCGGAGAAAATGCGGTTGAGGTCTGGATCGAGCTGTCAGAGGTAGCGTTGCTCGTATCCTGCTGCGTGGGTTCTCCGCCGCTGCCTCGCGTCACGCTCAAACCGGTCACACCGCTGTAGTCGACATGGAAAGCGCCTTTGGCGATCTCTTGCTTCGCGCTGAAGGCGGGATGGAAGAGCAGAGCCTCGCCTAATTCAAGAGTGAAGGGAAGAGCGCCGATATAGAACGGCACAGACATGAGCGCAGGCAGCTTCAGCTTTTCCTCGCCCAACTCCGGCGGCTTGCCGGAGACACCGATGGTCCAGTCGAAGTCGATGATCCCATTTACGTTCTGATTGCTGAAGTCGAACTTGTTCACCTGACCGTTGTTCACGGTAAGTGCGAGCGCCGACTCGAAATTCTTTACATAACCCTTGCCAGTTATGCTCCCGTCCAGGTCGCCGCTTCTGGTCAGGTCCACCTGAAAATCGACCTTGTCCGGACTGAAGTCCGTATCGTACTTCACATGCCAGCCTTCCTCCTCTTCCTCCTTTGCTTCTGTTTCCGCGGCGTGGACGGGCGCCGGTGCGAGCCAGGGTAGCGAAAACCGGTGTGCCGCATTGCGACTTCGCGATAAGGCCCGTACCTGGCGATTATGAATTTCGAGGAAGTTGACGGGTGTGTGCCAACGAATATCCGCATCTTTGAAGAGCTGGTTGAGTGGGGCGTTCTCGGTGCCAACGATCAACTGTGAGCCGTCCTCGGCGATCGCCTGGATCTTCTTGAAGCTGAGTCCTTCGAAGAGCACAACCTTTCCCGGCACTAACTTGCTTCGCAGCTCCGGAGTCGTCGTGAAGATGTAGATATCGTGATCGCGATTCGCGCCGACCAGGCTGTGTTTTACGGTTTCTGCGCTGATGCGGACGACATCCGGTGCGTAGGTCACCTGATAACGCGTCCCGGGCTGTTTCGACAGATCAATTCCTGAGGAGATATCTGCGACGCTTGCCGGCGTGGTCGTTGCCTGCTCGTTCCCGGAGGAAGGCAGATCTGCGGGCGGATCATTGACCTTCCTGCGGCAGCCAATCAATGAGAGATAGGTAGAGACGAGCAGCAAGGCGATACTGCGCAGCAGAAAAGGCGAGATATGCCGTCTTGGAGTCATAAGTCTCCTCGTTCCTCTGTTCGCGGGCGTGGCCGGATTCTGATCATGCGGACTCCCATTGAGCGGAACCACATTCGCTTTAGGCCTAACGTAAGGAGGAGTAGCCGCTACCGGCGCGATGAAGCGATAACCATGGCATGCCGTGAGCCACGTCAGCCTCAAAATGCCCGAACCGGAAAACCGGAGGAGCCGTCACATACGACTGCATAGAGATAGCAACCGGCTGAAAGTGACGAGATTTTAGCACGCCGCCGCGTTCAGATGGTTCTATAACTCGCGGGATAACGTTGACCTATCAGGTCATGTAGATAGCCTGCTGCCCCTCACTCAATTGCCGGTGCAACTCGGGGGATTGTTGCCAGCGAGGGGCGGCGGCGTGCAAGCTGATGTGCATGCCGGAGCTGCCCGATATCGCGGCCTATCTTAGCGCACTCCAGCCGCGCATTGTGGGGCAGCGGTTGGAGCAGGTGCGCGTCGCGAGCGCCTTTCTGCTCCGGACTGTTCAGCCGCCGCTCAGCAGCGCCGAAGGGCGCGCAGTAACTGGCTTGCGACGGGTGGGCAAGCGCGTCGCCATCGGCATGGAAGACGATTTGTGGTTGGTGCTCCACCTGATGATTGCCGGGCGGCTGCACTGGCGGCCAAAGGGAGCGAAGCTGGCCGGACGGAACAGCCTCGCGGCTTTCGATTTTGCCGACGGCTCGCTGATTCTTACCGAGGCTGGGACGAAAAGGCGCGCTTCGCTGCACGTTCTCGGCGGCGAGGAGGCGCTGCGCTCCATCGATCCGGGAGGCATTGAAGTTTTTGACTGCGATCTGGATTCATTTCGCGCGGCCCTCATGGTTGAGAACCGCACGCTGAAACGGGCTCTGACCGATCCACGGATCGTAAGCGGGATAGGCAATGCGTATTCCGATGAGATTCTGCACGCGGCGCAGCTCTCGCCGATCAAGCTGACGCACAAGCTCGAGCCGCAGGAGTGGAAGCGGCTGTTTGCAGCCACGCGGGAGACGCTGCAGCTTTGGATCGACCGGCTGCAGGCGGAAGCGAAGCAAGATTTCCCCGAGAAGGTGACCGCTTTCCGCAAGGAGATGGCGGTGCATGGCCGCTATGGGATGCCGTGCCCACGATGTGGCGAGACGATCCAGCGCATCCGCTATGCGGATAACGAGACGAATTACTGCGCCCGATGCCAGACCGAAGGCCGTGTGCTGGCAGACCGCAGCTTGTCGCGCCTGCTGGGAAAGGACTGGCCGCGCACCTTGGATGAGCTGGAGAGCATGACCAGGCGGCCGCGAGGCGATGATGCACGTTAGAGGTGGCCGCACTCCCGGTAGTGAAAGAACTCCTCTACGACGATCAGCGCGAGCGAAGCGACGGACAGGACGATCTGGCTTCGCTCCATGCGGAGCCTGCGTGGGGTCGGTGGCTGCTGACGCCATTGGGAGGCAGGGCGACGCCGCAGCCGGCGCACTTGGGCGACGATTGCCAGAGTCAAGAGGGAACCGATCAGGGCGATGCCGACCATAGGAATGCGGAGCGCGTCGGCATGGTAGCGGTCCACCATCGCGCCCGCGCCGGCGCTGAGCACGAGTGAGCCCAGGCCGATGGCGAAGCGCAGACCGTTCGCCGCGGCAAAGAACGTGCAGACGCTCTGCAGAAGCGCAAAGAGCAGACTGGACCAGGCAATTGCTCCCTGCACCGTTGCGGTATTCTGCTGCGCCGCACCTTCGGAAGTCGGCAGAGGCTGAGCTGGAGTTGTCGTCATTTTGAAAACTCCGAGAGCAGGATTGCGTTGCGATTTTGATCCTACCCGGTTGAAACCGGGCGATTGCGGCATAACTGACATGTGGTTTGCAGTAAGGGCCGCATAGTACTCCGCGGTGCTTCGGCCGTAGCGGACGCTATGCGCGGCGCCCGGCTCAGAAGGGCAATGGCGGCGTAAGAAACAGTGTCGGTTTAGATTCCAGGAATGCGCGCAGAATGAAAGACAACATGCCAGCATGGGCGCGAGGCGCGTAATTTACAGCGAGCCGCGGCGTCTGCGCAGCGCAATGCAGCAGATCGCCGGAGGCCCAGGCCGCGGCTTTCTGGTACTGCCACTCCACGTCAAAGTGCCCCGGATCGTTCACCGTGTAGAGGAAGCGATTCTTGGGAGCCGCCGAGGAGTAGCGCAGCACCTCGGTACTGGTCACGGTGAGCCTGCGCCCATCCCAGCCCGGGCTATCGAAGATGGCATAGCCGGCGGAGTTCATGTCGATGAACACCAGCTTGTCATGGCTCGCATCTGCTCCCAACTCGTAGCGGCCGACGTAGCCTTTGGGATCGGTGTCGGTCTCTGTCAGGTCCACCCATTTACCGTCGGCGCTGGCCTGCCCGTGGTAGACGGAGCGATGCTGCCGGCCACTGCCCGGGAAGCTGCCGGAACATTGCCAGTAGCCGTCGAAGCTGAAGCCGGACGGCGGCGTAAGCGAGGTCGCATGACAGAAGGTGTGGCCAAGGAAGACAGCCAGGACCATGGCCAGAAGACGCAGCGAGGTGCGCAATAGCTGTCGCATGCGCCACAGCCTAAGACGGGCGTGGGACGCGATTACACTGGGTATCGACGAGCCGCTCCAGGATTGCGACGAACCGTGCATTCCGTGCGCCAGGACGATGCGGGAAAACCTCCTGCCGGCCAATAGAATGTTTAACGTGGAGCAACTTAACGCCAGCCCGCCTCTGCGTTCGTTTTCGTTCTGGCAGTTCCAGCTAGGCGGCTGGCTGCTGTACACCGCGACGGTCGCTGCATCCATGTTCTCCATGCGCAACGACCGGGGCAACGTGGCTTACCATGTCATGTTCCTGCTATCCGCATTTGTTCTCAGCTTCGTGATGTATGGAGTATGTCATGCGCTGTGGCAAGCTCGTGTCTCCCTTCTACGGGCGCTGTTTACTTGCACCGTGGTCGCCTATATCCTCGGCATTCTCGTCTCCGGAGCATCGGTCTGGGCGGAGCTTCGCTTTACCGAGGAGCCGATGCCGTTTCACTGGAACAGCCTGTTCGTGTATGCCACGGGCAGCTGCTTCGTTCTGGCGGCCTGGGGATTTCTCTACTTCGGAATCAAGCATTACCAGGCATGGGAGCAGGAGAAACTCCGGCTGCAGGCGCTCGAAGTGATGGCAAAAGACGCCCAGATGCGCGCGCTGCGGTATCAGCTGCAGCCACACTTCCTGTTCAACACGCTGAATGCGATCTCCACTCTGGTGCTGGACAATCAGCCAAGGACTGCCACGCAGATGATCGCGCGTCTCGCGGACCTGCTGCGGAGAACGCTTGAGTCGCCGGACACTCACCAGGTCTCGCTAAAAGAAGAGATCGCAGTCACCAAAGAATACCTCGCGCTGGAGAAGGTCCGCTTCGGACCTCGACTGACGGTCACCTTAGAGATTGATCCGCAGACTCAGGAGGCGCTGGTGCCTCGGTTTTTGCTGCAGCCGCTGGTGGAGAACGCGATCCGGCATGGCATTGCGAAGCGGCCCGACGGAGGGAATCTTGTCCTCCATTCGGACACGGTTGGCGGACGGTTGCGGGTGAGGATTGAAAATGACGGCGCAGAGGACGATGCTCCGGTGATGCGGCGCAATACGTTGCAACCCCATCGTGGGGTGGGGCTGACCAATACGCGCGCGCGGCTGCAACAGATGTATGGATACGAAGCGACGCTGGAAACGCATGCAACGGAGAGCGGAACGTATCAGGTCCGCATTTCCATGCCGTTCAGCACCGTCGAGACAGCGTCGGAGCTACAGGTTCTGGAGGCACAGTGAACGTTCGAGCATTGGTTGTGGATGACGAACCGCTGGCCAGGCGTGGTGTCATTCTTCGTCTGGCCGAGCATCCTGATATCACGGTAGTCGGAGAATGCGCCAACGGCGAAGATGCCATCCAGTCGATTCTCACACTCAAGCCGGACCTGGTATTTCTCGACATTCAAATGCCAGGGATGTGTGGGATAGAGGTGCTTCGTGCATTGCCGCAGGGATCGATCCCCTCCATCATTTTCCTGACCGCCTATGACGAGTACGCCCTGGCCGCTTTCGAGGTACAGGCGCTCGACTACCTGTTGAAGCCGATCGACAACGTGCGGTTCCTCATCGCGCTGGAGCGCGCCCGGCGCATCCTGGCGCTGCAGCAGCAGGATGTGTTGCACAGCCGGTTTCAAAAGCTGCTGGAGTTGCACTCGGAACGGAACGATGGCGGGCCGGCGAAACGTTTTGCCATCCGCAACGGAAATCAGGTGGCGTTCGTGCAATCGTCGGAGATCGACTGGATCGAAGCGGTGGGCGACTATGCCGGCCTGCATGTCGGGAAGAAGATGCATCTGCTGCGCGAGCCACTCCACCTCCTGGAGTGCCGTCTGGACCGGAACGAGTTCCTTCGCATTCATCGATCGACAATCGTGAAGCTGGACCGGATCACTCGCATTGAACCGTTAGCGAACCGCGACTGCCGTCTGACGCTGCTGGATGGCACGCACCTGCGGGTCAGCCGCACCTACAGCAAGCCACTGCATGACCTGCTGCGCAATCGGGAGAGCGTGCCTGTAGTCTGAGTGCAGTAGTCAAACGATTGTGCATGGCGCCGCAAACTCAAAAAAGCTGCACAGATGAGCATTCGTGTGGCTATGATGGTGGGCACAATAACGATTGGATGGTGCCAACCGAATGAGCAAGCCGTTTCCGCTGTGCCTGACTGTAGTCTCTGCAATAGTCCTGGCGGTCGCTGGAAATATGTCATCAAGCGCGCAGCATCGGCGTCACAATCAGGCCGAGTCTCAGGCACAGAAGAATCAGCCCTGGATGCAGGCTGGCCTCTCTCCGGATGAGCGCGCCGAGATGGTGCTGAAGCAGCTTACGCTGGATGAAAAGATTGATTTGCTGCATGGCAACGGCATGCCCGGATGGGGCAAGCCGCGTCCGAATGCGTATCTCGGCAACGGCGGCGCCGGTTTTACCTTGGGCGTGGAGCGCCTGGGCATTCCGATGATTCAGATGAGCGATGCCGCATACGGGGTGCGCAGCAGCGCGGAGAATGGCCGCTACTCGACGGCGCTGCCGTCCAATCTGGGCTCGGCTGCAAGCTGGGATCCTCAGGCAGCGTGTGATTATGGCGCGCTGATTGGTCGCGAACTGCGCGCGCAGGGATACAACATGACGCTGGGCGGCGGTGTGAACCTGACGCGCGAGCCGCGCAATGGCCGGACATTTGAATACATGGGCGAGGATCCGGTGCTGGCCGGCACCTTGGTAGGCAACCGCATCAAGTGCGAGCAGGCGCAGCACGTTATCGGCGATATCAAGCACTATGCGGTGAACGACCAGGAGAGCGGTCGCAACGAGGTGGATTCGATCATCGACAAGCGTGCGATGCGCGAAAGCGATCTGCTTGCCTTTGAAATTGGTCTGAGGGTGGGCAACCCGCAAGCCGTGATGTGCAGCTATAACGCGGTGAACGGCGATTATGCCTGCGAGAACAAGTACTTGCTCACGGATGTGCTGAAGAAGGACTGGAATTTTAAGGGCTTCGTCCTCTCCGACTGGGGCGGCACGCACAGCACGGTGAAGGCTTCTGCCGCCGGGCTCGATAACGAGGAGCCGGAAGACTTGTTTTACGGTGCCAAGCTGAAAGAGGCGGTGCAGAACGGGCAAGTGCCGATGTCGGAGATCGACGATCACGCGCATCGCGTATTGCGCGCCGAGTTTGCGGCCGGGCTGGTGGACTATCCCGCGCAGAAGAGCGTGGTCGATGTGCAGGGCGGTCTTGAGACAGCGCAGCGCATCGAGGAGAGCAGCATCGTGCTGCTGAAAAACAAACAGAAAGTGCTGCCGCTCGATCCGGCGAAGGTGCATTCGATTGCAGTGCTCGGGGTCAATGCCGATACCGGGATGATCTCCGGCGGCGGATCGGCGCAGGTGGATCCTCCGGGGCGTCCCCCCGCTGGTTGGCAGGCGCACGTGTGGTTCCCAACATCTCCATTGAAGGAGATCGCGGCGAAGGCGCCCGGAGCGACTGTTCGCTACGGCGGCAGCGAACTCGCGGCCGCGGCAGAGGCTGCCAAGGGCGCCGACGTTGCAATCGTCTTTGCGTATCAATGGGAGAGTGAAGGCATGGACCTGCCCGATCTATCGCTCCCAGACCATCAGGATGCACTGATCGAGCAGGTGGCCGCGGCGAATCCGCACACCATCGTCGTGCTGGAAACAGGTACGGCGGTGACCATGCCGTGGCTGGACAAGGTCGATGCGGTGGTGGAAGCCTGGTATTCAGGCAGCAGCGGTGCGAAGGCGGTAGCCAATGTTCTGTTCGGTGACGTGAACCCGAGCGGCAAACTGCCCATGACCTTTCCGCGTAGTGTGGCGGACCTGCCGCATCCGCATCTGGTCATCCCGCCGCCGGGCGCACAGGGCAAAGAGGCTGTCATGCGCACGGGCGAGGCCAAGCCGACCTTCAGCGTGCATTATGACGAAGGAGTCAAGGTTGGCTACAAGTGGTATGACGCTGAGCACAAGCCGGTGCTCTTTCCCTTCGGCTATGGGCTCTCTTATACGAGCTATCGCTACTCTGGCCTGAAGCTGGGTGAGAGCGATCATAGCGTTACGTTTACAGTTACGAATACAGGGGAGCGCGCCGGGACGGAGGTCACCGAGGTCTACGCTGCGCTGCCATCCACGGCCCAAGAGCCGCCCAAGCGGCTGGTGGGTTGGGCGCGCGTCGCGCTAAAACCGGCTGAAAGCCGCGAGGTCACCGTGGCTGTCGATCCGAAGTATCTCTCCGTGTACGACGAGCAGCAGGGCTGGAAGCTGGTGCCGGGGCAGTACACTTTCCTTGTCGGCGGATCGTCCGAGGACCTTCCGTTGACACAGGAGACGACGCTCCATTAGAGCCCGTCTACTTTCGATCAGGAGACAGCTCGAGCCCGCGTGCGCATCGTTCTTTTCATCACCTGCTATAACGACACGCTTTTTCCGCGCACCGGGCAGTCGGTCGTGCGCGTGCTCGAACGACTGGGTCATACGGTCGAGTTCCCGATAGAGCAGACCTGCTGCGGCCAGATGCACTTCAACACCGGCTATCGTCGCGAGGCATATCCGCTGGCGAAGCGCTCCGTTGAGATTTTCTCCAACGCGGAAGCCGTATGCATCCCGTCATCATCGTGCGTCGCGATGATGCGTGAGTACTATCCGGCCCTGGCGCGCGAGAACGAGGATGCGGAGATGGCCACGGCTGTCGCGCAATTGCTTCCGCGCATCTTCGAATTCAGTGAGCTGCTGGTCGACCGCCTCGAGGTGACGGACGTGGGTGCCTATTTTCCGCATCGCGTGACGTATCACGCAAGCTGCCATGGCCTGCGCAGCCTGCATTTGGGTGACAAGCCACTGCAATTGCTGCGCGCGGTCCGCGGGCTAGAGCTGGTGCCGCTCGAAGGCCTGGAACAGTGCTGCGGCTTTGGCGGCACCTTCGCGGTGAAGAATGCGGATGTGTCCGCTGCAATGCTGACGGAGAAGACGCGGGCGGTGCTGAACACGCGGGCCGAGGTCTGCACCGCGTGCGACAACTCCTGCCTGATGCATATGCAGGGCATGCTGCACCGCCAATTCGCCGGCGTGCGCACGCTGCACATTGCGGAGATTCTGGCAGGAACGGAGGATACTCCCGCATGAGTCTGGTGCAGATCGAGCCCGGCGGTCACAGCTCCCGTATTCTTGATCCCAAGACGGCTCCGCCATTTCCAGACGCGGCGAAGACGGATCTGCGCGATACGCAACTACGCCGCAACGTGGTGCGCGCCACGGATACGATTCAAGGCAAGCGCGCAGCGCTGGTTGCGGAAAAGTCGGACTGGCAGGCGCTCCGCGATGCCGGCGCAGCCATTCGCCGCGAGGCTTTGGCGAATCTTGACCGGTATCTGCTCGAGTTTGAGCAGCGCTTCCAAGCGGCGGGCGGGACGGTGCACTGGGCTGCCAGTGCCGCGGAGGCGAACCGGATCGTCCTTCAAATCCTGCAGCGGGAGGCAGCCAGCGAGATCATCAAGATCAAGTCGATGACCACGGCGGAGATCGGCCTGAACGAATATCTCGCGCAGCACGGTGTCGCCGCGCACGAGACGGATCTTGCCGAGCTCATTCTGCAGCTTGGCGGCGATCAGCCATCGCACATCGTAGTTCCGGCACTGCACAAGAATCGGCAGCAGGTCCGCGAGATTTTCGCACGCACGATGGGCCTGCCGGACCTGAGCGATGACCCGGAGGCCCTGACCGCGGCAGCGCGGCAGTATCTTCGCGAGAAGTTCCTGCGAGTGAAGACGGCGATCTGCGGCGCGAATTTTCTCATAGCAGAAACGGGTGGCATCACCATCGTCGAGTCGGAGGGCAACGGACGGATGTGCCTGACACTGCCGGAAACTCTGATTGCCATCGTCGGCATCGAGAAGGTAATTCCGCGTTTCGCCGATCTCGAGGTGCTGCTGCAAACACTGCCTCGCTCGGCGACGGGCGAGAGAATGAATCCGTACAACTCAATCTGGTCGGGTGTGGTGCCGGGCGATGGTCCGAAGAAGATGCACGTCGTGTTGCTCGACAACGGGCGCAGCCGTGTTCTCCGCGACGCGATCGGACGTCAGACCCTCCAGTGCATCCGTTGCGGCGCATGCCAGAATGCGTGTCCGGTGTATCGGCAGACCGGCGGCCACGCCTATGGCTCGGTGTACGCGGGACCGATCGGTGCGATTCTGACGCCACAACTTGAAGACATGCGGCACGCGCAGTCGCTGCCCTATGCATCGTCGCTGTGCGGCGCGTGCTACGAGGTTTGCCCGGTAAAGATCAATATCCCCGAGGTGCTGGTGCATCTGCGCTCGCGTGTGGTGGATCGCGGTCGCCGCAAGCTGGCATCGTTTTTCGATCAGGAGCGCGCAGGCATGATGGCGATGGCTGCCGTTTTCGCGAATCACCGCAGATACGGGGCGGCGCAACGCTTGGCTCGCATCGGACAGCGAACAATCCATCACGGCGAGGCGTGGTATCACTGGCTGCCCGGGATGGCGGGGCGCTGGACGGAGACGCGCGACTTGGCGCCGCTCCCGCAGCAAACCTTCCGCGAATGGTGGCACCAACGAGGGCGATCATGAGCGCTGCGGGACGCTCCAGCCGCGAGCGCGTGCTGGAACGTATACGAAAAGCGAATTTCGGGGCGGCCCGCCTGCAGGAGCCGATTCCGCGTGCCTATGAGGGCGCCGGCTCGGATCGTGGCCACGCACAAAGCGCAGAAGTGGTGGCGCTGTTTGAAGAGCGGCTGCACGATTACGATGCGCGTGTCTTTCACGTTCACCAGGATGAGATCGCGGCAAAAGCGGCGGAGATATTGAAGGCCGCCGACCGAAGGCGCATCGCGGTTCCCGCCGGACTATCGGCGACCTGGCGGGCTGATGGTGTGGAGTGGATAGCCGATCATGAGCTGTCTGCGGATGCGCTCAACGCCGTCGATGGCGTGATGACAGCAGCGACCCTGGGGATTGCTGTTTCCGGCAGCATCGTGCTGCAGCATGGCCCGACAGAGGGCCGGCGCGTGCTTACGCTCTTGCCTGACTATCACCTCTGCGTCGTCGGTGCGGCACAAGTGGTGGAGACTCTGCCGGAAGCGTTCGCGCGCATCGATCCCACACGTCCGGTTACGTTTTTCTCTGGCCCATCGGCAACCGCGGATATCGAGATGACTCGCATCAAAGGAGTCCATGGGCCGCGCTTCCTCGATGTTCTGCTTGTGGACGTGCTGCTCGCGCAGGATTGAAGCTTCCGATTTGCTGGATCTTCATGCTGCGGTATCAAAATGGTCGCTGGTGTTTCCGAAGGAGCGTCCCCCATGGTGAAGAAGTCTGCTCGATCGAAAGCCACTAAAGCAAAAAAAACTACTGTTGGTTCGCATGCCGGCAATGATCCGGTGTTTGCGCAGCCTTCGCCATCGCCCGATCCCACCAGCTTCCGCGATCCTGTCACGGACCAGAAGCTGAAGGAGGTGGGGACGGTCGAACCCTTTCCTGCGCCGCACGGCGGAGCGGCAGAACCGGTGCTCCAGTTCGCGGATACGCTGGGTTCGCAGGGGCCGGCGCGTGTGACTGCAATTCAGAAGGCAGGGCAGATCGTCTTTCATACCGTGGGCGATACGGGCAGCACCAAGGGACCTTCGACGCAGTCGCAGGTGGCGGACAAGATGGTGAGCGACTTCACCGAGGACAATGCCGCCGATGTGCCTTCGTTTTTCTATCACCTCGGCGATTTGGTCTATAACTTTGGCGAGGCGGCCTACTACTACGACCAGTTCTATGAGCCATACCGTAACTATCCTGCGCCGATTCTCAGCATCCCCGGCAATCACGATGGCGTGACCTATCCGAAGGAAGCGGTTCCCACGCTGGATGCGTATCTGCGCAATTTATGCTCCGCAACCCCGGTACACACGGACGAGGCAGGCGGCCTGTCCCGCACCGCAATGATTCAGCCGGGAGTCTACTACACGCTGGAGGCGCCGTTTGTCCGGCTGCTTGGGCTGTACAGCAACACGCTCGAAGACCCGGGCGTGATCTCGACTGAGGGCGCGACGCGTCCCACGCTGAACGATGACCAGCTTACCTATCTCAAGACGGCGCTCGCCCGCTGCAAGAGCGAGAAATTTACCGGCGCTGTGCTGGTGGCGGTTCATCATCCGCCGTTTACCGGGGGCGTGAACCACGGCGGCAGTCCACGCATGCTGCAGGATATGGACGATGCGGCAACACGGGCCGGCTTCTGGCCGCATGTCGTGCTCTCCGCACACTCCCACAATTACCAGCGCTACACGCGTACCGTCTCCGGCCTGACGATTCCTTACATTGTGGCGGGGATGGGAGGGCATGGGCTCACGCAGATGCGGCCAGCCGCCAGCGGCAACGCGATTCGCACTCCGATGACGGTGGACAGCACGCTAACCCTGGCGAGCTATGACGACACTCACTACGGCTATATGCGAGTGATCGTGAATGCAACCACGCTGCGGATGGAGTTCCACCCGGCCGAGGACGGTGGCACGACGAAGACGCCGGATGACACGTTCACGCTGGACTTGAAGACGCGGGTTATTACCTAGGTCCAGCGGAGCCAGCCGAGCGATGCCGGCCGCTGGCTAGAGCTTGTAACCCCCGGCATCGAGTTGGCGCTGCGCCACCATGCGACCCAGTGCAATCGTGTCCTGTGGTGTGTGCTTCAAAAGCCTGCGCAGAATGGCCAGCTGGGTGCGGAGCATATCGCCTTCGGCAACAGCTGCAAGGACACGCCGGGCCGCCTTCTCGACAATCGCGAGCGCCTCTGCCGCAAAGAGCGACACCATGGCGCGCGCAGTTGCCGCCTGCGATTTCTGGGTCTGCGGATTGGAGCCGAGCTTGCGCGCACGCAGCAATGCGGATTCGAGCGCGTAGACCTGCATCGTCATATCGGCCAGATCACCCATGATCTCCTGCTGGTCCTGCAGCGCCTGCATGTACTTCTGCATGGCCGAACCGGAGCAGAAGAGCGCCGCTTTCTTCAGGTTCGCGAGCAGGGCAGCTTCCGCTGCGAGCGGATCATCCGTCTCGTCGCTGCTGTCGAAGGAGGGCGGTTCCATCACCTCGGCCATCAGCTTTTTGATCGCACCCAACAGCGGCAGTTGACCGCTCGCAGCGCGCTTCATCAGCCACCCGGTGATGATCAGCCGGTTGATCTCATTCGTGCCTTCGAAGATGCGGTTGATGCGTGAGTCGCGATAGGGGCGCTCAGCCGGGTATTCCTCCACATAGCCATAACCACCATGAATCTGCAGAGTGTGATCCACAACCATTTCCAGCATCTCGGATCCCCAGACTTTCAGGATCGAACACTCAACAGCGTATTCCTCGATCTTCTTCTGAATCTCGCGCGCGCTCGTTGCGCTTTCGCCTTCGAGCGAGTTCAGTGCCGCATCAATCATCCCGACGGTGCGATACACCATGCTCTCGTTCACAAAGATGCCGGCGGCGCTTTCCGCCAGCTTTTGTTGGATCATGCCGAATTCACTAATGCTCTTGCCGAATGCCTTGCGGTCTTTCGCGTAGCGGATCGCGTTTGCCAACGAGTACTTCGCGCCACCCAGAACTGCCGCACCCAACTTGAAGCGGCCTATGTTGAGAATATTGAAAGCGATGTGATGTCCCTTACCCAATTCGCCAAGCAGATTACCGACGGGAACTTTGCAATCGGCAAGGATGAGAGGGCAGGTAGATGAGCCGCGGATGCCGAGCTTGTGCTCCTCCGCGCCGATCGTCAGGCCCGGCGAGTTGCGCTCGATCAGGAATGCAGTGAACTTCTCGCCATCCACCTTGGCGAAGACGGTGTAGAGGTCCGCGAAACCTGCATTGGTGATCCACATCTTTTCGCCGTTGAGGATGTAGTGCTGACCGTCAGGCGAAAGCACTGCCCGCGTCCTCAGGCTCATCGCATCGGATCCGGATGAAGCTTCGGATAACGCATACGCGCCGATCCACTCTCCCGTGACCAGCTTTGGAAGATACTTCTTCTTCTGCTCCGGCGTTCCGTACCAGATGATCGGCAGCATGCCGATGCCGACGTGCGCGCTGAATGTAGTGGCGAAACTGCCCACCGAAGAGAGCTTCTCGCCCACAATGGCTGAGGCGACCTTGTCCATCGCCAGGCCACCGTATTCCTCTGGTGTGTCGGTGGCCATCAGGCCTAGCTCGCCTGCCTTGGTGAGGAGCGCGCGCGTTACATTGTAGTCTTTTGCCTCAATCGCATCTGTCGCCGGCAGAATTTCCTTCTGCGCAAAATTCGAAGCCGTTTCGGCGATCTGCTGGTGCTCCTCGCTGAAGTCCTCCGGTGTGAAGATTTCCTGAGGGGTACGCTCTTCGAGCAAAAAACTGCCGCCCGCAGCTGCCTTGACAGTAGCAGGGTGTGACGCCAACGTTGCCATAATGTCACTCCAATAATTGCAAATTCAATTCAAGTTCTCAAAGATGCCTGCTGCACCCATGCCGCCGCCCACGCACATTGTCACCAGTCCGTAGCGCACCTTACGGCGTTGCATCTCGTGCAGCAGCGTCGCGGTCAGCTTCGCGCCGGTGCAGCCCAGCGGATGCCCCAGGGCGATAGCTCCGCCGTTTACATTCACCTTGTCCGGATCGAGGCCCAGTTCGCGGATCACAGCAAGCGATTGCGCGGCGAAGGCCTCGTTCAGCTCCACCAGGCCGATATCTTCGAGCTTCAGTCCTGCAATCTTCAGCGCCTTCGGCACAGCATGGACCGGACCGATGCCCATAATGTCCGGCGAGCATCCCGCCGTAGCAAATGCAACGAAGCGCGCCACCGGCTTCATGCCGAGCGCTGCCGCCCGCGCCGCGCTGGTCACGATCGCGGCGGATGCACCGTCGGAAGTCTGCGAGGAATTGCCCGCGGTCACCGTGCCCTTGGCGTGAAAGGCGGGCTTCAACTTTGCCAACGCTTCTGCCGAGGTGTCCGTGCGCGGCCCTTCGTCAACCTGAAAGCTGCGCTTTTCTTCCTTCGGCTTTGCCGATCCTGCTTTGGGAGCGCGCTCGGTCCATTCCACCGGCACGATCTCGTCGCTGAAGCGTCCCTCGGCGATTGCCCTTAGTGCCTTCTGATGGCTGGCGAGCGCGAATCCGTCCGCATCCTCGCGCGAGACGTGGAAGCGCTCGCCTACGCGCTCCGCCGTAAGGCCCATCGAGAGGTAAGTGGAGGGCAGATTGTCGACGAGCCACGGGTTCGCGCTGATCTTATGTCCGCCCATCGGGATCATGCTCATGGATTCGGTACCCCCGGCGACGATCACCGATGCGCCACCACCGCGGATACGATCTGCCGCCTGCGCAATGGCCTGCAGGCCGGAAGCACAGAAACGATTGACCGTCATGGCAGAGACTTCGACCGGAAGGCCCGCGCGCAGACTTGCGATGCGTGCCACGTTCATGCCCTGTTCGGCTTCAGGATGCGCGCAGCCAAGGATCACGTCGTCGACCTCGGTCTTGTCCAATTGGGGCACGCGCGAAAAAGCGCCTTCCATAGCGGTGGCGGCCAGATCGTCAGGGCGGGCAGCGGCCAGGGTTCCTCGCGGCGCCTTGCCGACCGGTGTGCGGACGGTGCTAACAATCACTGCATCCTGCATGACTCGTTCATCCTGTTCTTAGTTCCTTAAGGGTTTCCCGCTGCTCAAGGTGTAGGCAATGCGCTCCTGCGTCTTGCGCTCGCCGCAGAGTGAGAGGAATGCTTCGCGCTCGAGGTCCAGATAATACTGCTCACTCACCCGCGTGCCCGGTGCTACGCGTCCGCCGCAGAGAATATGCGCAACATGGCCCGCAACCTTCACATCGTGATCGCTCGCGTAACCGGACTGCTGCATGATGTAGGCGCCCAGTTTCAAAGTCGCGAGCACGCTCTCACCCGCTGCCGGGATATCCATGCGCAGCATCGGCGGCAGGTAGCCGGTATCGGCCAGCGCCTCCGCTGCAGCCTTCGCGTCGAGCAGCAGCCGTTCACGATTCAGCGTGATGCCGTCGTCTGCGGTCAACAGGTTCAGCGACTTCGCTTCGGCTGCGGAGGTGGATACCTTCGCCATCGCGATCGTCTCGAAAGCCTGCTTCATGGTGTCGACCAGTTCCGTCGAAATTGCCACGCGTGCCGCATCGCCGAAGCTGCGGACGGCCTCATCCGTGGCCTTCAGTGCAAACTCTTTCGTGCCGCCACCGCCGGGGATCAGGCCGACGCCCGTCTCCACCAGGCCCATGTACAACTCCGCATGTGCCTGCCGCAGAGCTCCATGGAGCGAAATTTCCGTTCCGCCACCCAGGCACAGTGCATACGGCGCAACCACGACCGGCCGCGGACAGAACTTGATCGACTGGGTCATGCGCTGGAAGGCGCGAATGGTCAGGTCCACGTCCTCCCACTCGCCCTCCTGCGCAGCCAGCAGCAGCTGCATCAGGTTTGCGCCGACCGAGAAATTCTCCGCGTCACTCGAGATTACGAAGGCGCGAAAGTCACGCACTGCATCCGATGTGGGATCGAGCGTCTTTGTGATCAGCCGCATGATGTCGTCGCCGATCGCGCTCTTCTTCGAGTGCAGCTCGATGCAGGCGACGCCAGCCCCCAGATCGATGAGAGAGGCGCCAGGGTTACCGCGCACGACGCCTTTGCTGGCACGGAAGATCGCAATCCGCGCCAGGCCTGCCGCGCGCGCCACCGGCTGGTAGCGCTGGGTTGCCGGATCGTAACTCGCGCTGCCGTTGTTGCTGTACCAGCTTGCCGCACGGCTGGCCAGCATGCTCTCGACTACCGGACTCACGCGCTCGCCCGCAGCCTGCATGCGCTTCACGGTGTCGGCGACACCGGCCGCGTCCCACATCTCAAACGGTCCAAGCTGCCAGTTGTACCCGGCGCGAATGGCCGCATTGATGCTTGCTGCAGAATCGGCGATCTCCGGCAGGCAATCAGCCGAGTAGTTCCAGAGCCGCGTCAGCAATTTCCAGTGGAAGCGCGCCGCCTTATCCTTCTTCTGATCTCCGCCTAGCAGCATGCGCAGCCGCTCGGGTAGCGAGTCAACATTCTTCGCCATCTCCAGAGCAGGAAATTTGGGCTTGGACGATGGCTGATATTCCAGCGTCTTCCGGTCCAGCACCATCCTGCTCTCTTTGCCATTGGCGCTCCGCTCCTTCTTGTAGAAGCCGCCGCCGGTCTTGTCACCCAGCCACTTACGCTCCAGCATTGCTTCGAGAAACGGAGGCAGCGAAGCCTGACCACCCGCATCCTGCCGGGCACGCGCGAAGTTCCGCGCCACATGCGCGAGGATGTCCAGTCCCACCATGTCCGCCAGCCGGAAGGTGCCGGTGCGCGGCAGCCCGATAGCGGTGCCGGTCAGCGCATCCACCTCTTCCACGTTCAACCCTTCTTCCTCCATCACACGCAGCGTCTCCAGAATGAAGAAGGTCCCGATGCGGTTGGCGATGAAGTTCGGCGTGTCGCGCGCGCGGACAACTTCCTTGCCAAGACTCTGATCGAGGAACGCGGAGAGCGCCGCCATCGCCGCCGGGTCAGTGTCCGGGCCGGGGATGACTTCGACCAGCCGCATGTACCGCGGCGGATTGAAAAAGTGTGTGCCGAACCAACGCCGGCGCAGTTCGGCGGGCAGCACGGTTGCGATGGAGCCGACCGGAATACCGCTGGTGTTGGTGGTCAGAAAAGCGGGCGGCTGCACATGCGGGGCTACGCGCGCCAGCAGTTGCTGTTTGATTTCGAGGTTCTCCGTCACTGCTTCGATGATCCAGTCGCACCCGGCAAGCTCGGCCAGATTGTCTTCGAAGTTGCCCGTGCGAATGCGAGCGGCGGCGACCGGCGTGTAAAAGGCAGCGGGTTTGCTCTTCTTGAGTGCGTCGAGTGCCTTGTCGGCGACAGCATTTCGCGGGCCATCGCTCGCGGCTAGGTCCAGCAGCAGCACGCTCACGCCGGCATTCGCCAGGTGCGCCGCGATGCGCGACCCCATGGTGCCTGCGCCCAGCACTGCGGCCCTGCGCAGCAGCAGCGGTGTTGCGGTCCTGGTGGTGGTGGATTCACACTCGGCAACAGCTTCCATACTCTCCTCGTCGCTCTTCGATCCTGCTATCCGTGTAGATGAGTGCCGGCCTTGAGTGCGACCGAGCCGGGGTACGCCAACTCCGGAAGGCCATTCGCCAGACCAGTCGTGAGCAACCGCACATACTCGGCGGTAATTGCACTCAGGTCCATTGGGCCCGCCGGCTCGTACCAACTCGCCATGCCGTGGATCGAGCCCACCAGAAGGAAGGATGCAATCTTGGCGTTGCAGGACGCAATGGAGCCGTCTTTCATGCCGCCTTCAATCAGGGCGCGCACCCGGTGATCGATCTCGCGTTTCCGCCCGCGTACCAGCTTGCGTCCGGCCGCTGATAGCTCGCCATCGTCCAGCCGGATGACCGCACGGCCAAAATCGCCGGTGATGATCCGGATGTAGCCCGCGATAAAGTCTGCTACCTTGTCCAGTCCGGGCTTTTCATCGGCCTCGATCGCGTCCAGCATCTCGTCGATCAGGTCCGTACCCAGCCGGTAGATCTCGACCAGGATCTCTTCCTTGTTGCGGAAGTAGTGGTAGAGAGCCGGTTTTGTGATGTTCAATTGCAGGGCGACGTCGTTCATCGACGTGCGTCCGTAGGAGCGCTCAAGAAACATGCGAACCGCTGTATGGAGCACGGCCTCGCGCTTGCCATCCGGGTTCCGTCTGCGGTCGGCGAACAGCCGGCGATGCGGTTTGAGGGCCGCGGACTGTCTGGGCATCGTTCCACTCCGTCAGCGATTGACACTGCCGCTACCGGTTGATATCTTACTCATCGGTAGGATATGCATTTATCGTTCTACGCGCTCCTCCCTCGATCGCGCAAGTGAATTTTCCCGCGCATCTTACCAAGGTAAGGGCGCAGTCCAGGTTTCAGCCGCATGAACACTGCGCCCCCCGTACACGCGCTCGCCGTGACACTCCATTACGCGGAGCCGTCGTCGTTCTCAACGGTTGAGATGGCGCTGCTCGGGCTGCTGATCGTGCTCTCGCTGATGGGCTTTTTCTGGCGTTTCAGCCGTGTGCTGCGCAACGTCTTCACCGCCCGGAAAGATCCCGACTTCCACATCGCTCCTATCGGCAGGCGAATATGGGAATTCTTCTGGGAGGTGCTCTGTCAGGCGAAAGTTATCAAGGAGCGTCCTCTTCCCGGAGTCGCCCACGCTTTCGTCTTCTGGGGCTTTCTCGCCTTTGCGCTCGTCTCACTTAACCACTTCGCCGCCGGGTTCCGCCTCGGCTTCCTCGATGCTGACCGCCTAATCGGCGGCTTCTACTTCTGGTTCGCCGCCATCTTCGCGCTGCTGGTGGCGGTTTCGATCGCTGGTCTTTTTGTGCGTCGCTTCTTCGTGCGGCCTATCTGGCTGGGGCGCAAGGTGTCCTACGAATCCGGCGTGATCGCGTTTCTTATCTTCGCGCTGATGGCCACCTATCTCGCGGCCTTCACGATCCCCTCCAACTCAGCCGCAGCGCGCGGATTGTGGTGGGCGCATGCACTGTGCATCCTCATCTTCCTGCCGCTCATTCCACACACCAAGCACCTGCACCTGGTCCTGAGCCCGATCACCATCTTCCTTTCGCGCGGCGAGTTCAGCCACATCCCGCCGCTCGTCGGCGACGACGATTTCGGGCTGGTCAGCGGCAAGGATGTGACGCAACTCGTGGCGCTGCAGGCCTATTCCTGTGTGGAGTGTGGCCGCTGCTCCGAGCATTGCCCGGCTACGAATACGGGTAAGGTGCTGAACCCGAAGGAAATCATTCTCGGCGTCCGCGGCTATCTCAACGATCTCGGCCCGCACTCCGAGGAACCGCTGCTGGGCAAGTACAACTCGCAGGAGGCGGCCTTCCAGTGCACCACCTGCGGCTCGTGTGAGTATCAGTGCCCGGTCGGCATCGAGCATCTGCCCATCATCATCGGATTGCGGCGCGGTGCCGTGAACACCGGCACGTGGGAAGACGACTACGGCACCAAGCTCTTCCTCGCGTTGGAGCGCAACGGAAACGCGCTTGGCATGAGCGCGACCGAGCGCGACAAATTCATCAAGAAGCAGGAGTTGCCCATCTTCGACGGGTCGCAGGAGTACTGCCTCTGGCTGGGCTGCATGGGCGCTTACGATCCACAGGGCCGCGAGATCATTGCGTCCTTCGCGAAGGTGATGCAATACCTGGGCACCTCCTTCGGAGTGCTCAAGAAAGAAAAGTGCACCGGCGATCCGGTGCGCCGGCTCGGTAACGATCTCGTCTTCCAGCAGCTTGCGGAGCAGAACCTGGAAATCATGAAGCAGCAGAAAGTCACAAAAATTGTGACGATATGCCCGCACTGCGTCCGCACCATTGCGAAAGACTGGCAAGATTACGGAGCCTCTCCCGAAATCGAGCATCACAGTGAGTTCATGGCGCGCTATCAGGACAAGCTGCCCAAAACCAACGGCCCGGATATCGTCTATCACGACCCGTGCTATCTCGGCCGCTATCGTGGCTCCTACGACCAGCCGCGGGACGTCCTCGCACGTTCCGGCAAGGTGATCGATCCGCCGCGAGCGCGCGAGCGCTCCTTCTGCTGCGGAGCTGGCGGCGGACTCGCCTTCCTCGGAGAAGAAGGCGGCAATGCGCGCATAAGCCACGTGCGCGCGAAGGAACTCGTTGCCACAGGCGCAAGCATTGTGGGGGCGGCGTGCCCCTTCTGCAACACAATGTTTCGCGATGCGCTGGCCGCCACCAGCGAAGCGCCGCCGCAACTGCTCGATATCGCACAAATTGCCGCACAGTCCATCGCCAATGCAACAGCAACACCGTCCAATGGAGCACAGAACGTATGAAGATCATTGCCGCCATCAAGCAGGTTCCGGTGCGGGATTCGAACCTGCGCGTCGACGCCAGCGGCCGCTGGATCGATGAGGAAGATCTCAGCTATGAGATCAACGAACCGGACGCCTACGCTCTGGAAGAGGCGTTGCAGCTGAAAGAAAAGCATGGCGGCGAGGTGGTCGCAGTGCTTGCCGGGCCGGAACGCGGCTCGCAGACCATTCGCGAAGCACTGGCCAAGGGTGCCGATCGCGCGATTCACATCGAGTGCGACGATCTGGCCTCGCTCGACACGTTGGGGATCGCAAGTCGGCTCGCCGCTGCCATCAAGGACGAGAAGGCAGACCTCATCCTTACTGGCCTGCAATCGGACGACCTCGGTTTGGGCCAGACCGGCGTGGTGCTCGCTGAGATTCTCGGCATTCCGCATGCCACCATCATCATGCAGGTGGAAGTAGGCGATGGCTCGATCAAGGTAAAGAGGGAACTCGAAGACGGCTGGTTCCAGCATGTCGCAATGCCCTTGCCTGCGCTGCTCACGATCCAATCCGGCATCAGCAAATTGCGCTACGCCACTCTCATGGGCATCAAAAAAGCAAAGACGAAGGAGGTCCGCCGCATCGCTGCGGGCGATCTACCGCAAGCTGCCGCACCTACCGTGACGCTCGAGCGCATCTACTTGCCGGAGAAAAAGAAAGAAACGGAGTTGATCGATGGCTCGCCAAATGAGGCAGCCGCGAAGCTGGTCGAAAAATTGAAATTTGAGGTGCGAGTGATATGAGCGGAGTCCTCGTCGTACTGGAACACCGCGGCGGCGCGTACAACCGCATGTCCTGGGAGGCGCTGGCCGCAGGACAGGAGATCGCGATGGCATCGGGCCAGCCTCTCTCGGCCGTTGTCGTGGGCAGCGATCTGGAATCGCTGAGCGCAGAGCTCACCGGCAAGAAACTCGATAAGGGCTTCCGCGTCGAGCATGCTCTGCTGAAAAATTACACCGCCGACGGGTACGTTTCCGCCCTGGAGCAGTTCATCAGGAAGGTCGATCCCAGCTTCGTCGTCTTCCCCCACACCTATCAGGTGCGCGACTTTGCGCCTCGCCTCGCCGCCCGCTTCGGGCAGGTGCTGCTGCCGGACCTGGTCGGCCTGCGCAAGCAAGCCAATAGCTTCGTCTTCGTGCGCCAGCTCTTTCAGGGAAAGCTCAACGCGGACTATCGCCACAGCGCATCAGGGCCGTGCTTTCTCTCCGTGCAGGCGGGGGCGTTTCGCGCGGAATCTCTCGATACCGGCAGCACCAGCGTAGAAATCTTCGCGCCACAGCTCGACAGTGGCGCGATCCGTAGCAAGCCAGAGGCACCCTTCCGCGAAGCAGCGCAGACCGTCGATCTGGGCTCGGCGCCGATCATCGTGTCGGTAGGTCGTGGCATCAAGGAGCAGGACAATCTGTCGATCGTCGAAGAACTGGCGCAGGCGCTTGGCGGCGAGCTCGCGGCCTCGCGCCCCATCTGCGACAACGGCTGGTTGCCCATGGAGCGGCAGGTCGGTAGCTCCGGCCAGACCGTCTCACCCAAGCTCTACCTTGCTGTCGGCATCTCCGGCGCCATTCAGCACCTGGTTGGCATGAAAGGATCGAAGACTGTCGTCGCCATCAACAAGGATGAGAATGCGCCCATCTTCGAAGTGGCCGATTACGGCATCGTCGGTGACCTCTTCGAAATTGTGCCTGCTCTTACCGAGGCAGTGAAGAAGGCCAAAGGCGCGTAGGGATCAGACACGGCATCAGGAGAGCTAATCTAGTACGCTGCTGTTCAGTCACCTGAAGCAGTGCACGCGGAGGCGATCTGGATGGCGCAGTGGAGCGACGAATTTCTCCCTCTCGGGCGGGCCTATCACTGGGAGAGCGCCCGGGCAGGCGAAATCTATCTCGTCCAGCCGATGAGCGATGGGACCGTGCGCTCCTGGACCTGGCAGCAGGCCATGGACGAGGCGCGCCGCATTGCCGCATTTCTGCGGGCCCGCGGGTGGGAGCCCGGCGCCCGCATCGCAACCCTCGCGCGCAACAGCGCGTGGTGGATGATCGCTGAGCTGGGCGCGTGGATGGCCGGCCTGGTCACGGTTCCGCTCTATCCCTCGTTGCGTGCAGATTCCATTCGAACCCTGCTGCAGCACGCCGACGTGCGAGCCTGCTTTGTCGGTGCCATGGACGATCGCGAGGCTATGCAGCAGGGGATTCCCGTGGGCGTGTTGCGCATTGCCATGCCCAACGCCGCGCCCGACGTGTTGCGCGGCTGCGACCGGCGATGGGATGAAATCCTTGCAGAGTGCCCGCCCATCTCCGACTCGCCAACGCGCTCCGGCGATGAACTCGCTACCATCATCTATACCTCCGGTACAACCGGGGAGCCGAAGGGAGTGATGCATCGCTTCTCCGTCTTTCCGCATATGGGCGACAGCATCGCCCGGCTGGTCAACATGGACAGCAACGAGCGTTTTATTTCGTATCTTCCATTGGCACATATAGCGGAACGCGGCGTCATTGAGGCCACCAGCCTCCACATCGGCTGTACCGTCTACTTCACCGCCGGGCAGGAGAGCTTCCTTGCCGATGTGAAGCGTGCCAGGCCGACGCTGTTCTTCTCCGTTCCCCGACTATATCTGCGCTTCCGCCAGGGAGTGCTGGAAAAGGTGCCGCAGCCCAAGCTCGATCGCCTGCTGCGCATCCCGATCCTGCGCGGCGTCGTGAAGCGAAAGATCCTGCGTCAGCTAGGTCTCGACCATGTACGTTTCGCGGCCTCGGGAGCCGCGCCGCTGCCGGGCGAGGTGCTCAGCTGGTATCGCGCGCTGGGCCTGGGATTGATTGAGGGCTATGGCCTCACCGAGACGGCGATAACGCACGCACCCAGGCCACAGGACTTTCGCATGGGATACGTCGGGTCCGCGCTTCCCGCCGTCGAAGTGCGCATCGGAGCCGAAGATGAAGTCCAGATGCGCAGCCCCATGAACATGATCGGCTATTACCGCAACGACGAGGGCACCCGCGCCTCCTTCACCGCGGATGGCTTCTTTCGCACGGGAGACAAAGGTGAGCTGGCGTCGGATGGCCAGTTGAAGATTGTCGGCCGAATCAAGGAGCAGTTCAAGACCAGTAAGGGCAAATACGTTTCTCCGGTGCCGATCGAAAAGCGCCTCAGCATCCATCCCGCGCTTGAAGCAACATGCGTGATGGGCGATGGCCGGGCGCATCCGTTCGCCATCTCCGTGCTCTCGGCGGAGGCGCGCAAGCAATGCGAGGCCAGCGGGCTCAATGGCGAGCTCGGCCGCTCGCTTCAGAATCTACTGATGCAGGTGAATGCCGAACTCGATCCCCACGAACGGCTTCAGTTTCTCGCTCTCGTCGATGGTCCGTGGGACATCAACAGCGGCTTGATCACGCCGACCCTGAAGCTCAAGCGAAATGTGCTCGAGCAGCGTTACGCATCGCGCATAGATGGTTGGATCGCCGCGCAGAAGCCGGTCTTGTGGGCGCGTGGCCTGTGAGCAAATCTGCACTGCTCAGCATCGCCGGGCAACAGCTGGAAACCCGGCATATCGCTATTTCGCATGCGCGGGGCACAATCGTCCTGCTACATGAGGCGCTGGGTTCGGTGTCGCACTGGCGCGATTTTCCCGAGCGGCTGGCGGAGCGCTGCCGCATGAATGTGCTGCTTTACTCGCGGCTGGGCCATGGGAAATCCGAAGGGCCGCCGGACATGCGCAGCCGCCGGTATTTTGAACAGCAATCGCTGGAGGTGCTGCCCGCGCTCCTGACGCAATTCGCGATCGACCGGCCGGTACTCCTAGGCCATAGCGAGGGCGCGGCGATTGCGCTTATTTATGCGGCAAATCGCCCGGAGAAGGTCCGTGCGCTGATCCTGGAATCGCCGATTCTCTGGGCAGAGCCGTCCACCGCCACCGGGATGGCTCTCGCTGAGCAGGCATGGCGCGATACCGATTTTCGCGAACGCCTCTCGCGTCATCATCGCGATGCGGATGCTGTCTTCGCCGCCTGGCTGACCATCCGGGACTCCGGCAGCCTGCTTACGCTGCCGCTCGAAGCTCATCTTCCGCCGGTGCTCTGCCCCTTGCTCGTGCTGCAAGGCGCGCACGATGAATACGCAACCAGCTTGCAATCCGACGTCTTACGGCCACTCGCTCCAGCGATGCATGTTGTGCGGCTTGCTGACAGCGGCCACACTCCACATCGCGAGCAGCCGGAGATTGTGCTGGCGGAGATTGAAAGCTTCCTCAACCAGTTGCCCCGGAGCCGCCGGCCTCGCGATAGCTTCTGACCAGTCGGTAAGATTGTGGTTGCCAGCGGTCCCTTCTGATGTTTACCCTTCGGCTGTTTTGGGCAACCTGTTCTATTTATTCCGCCCACGCTGCTCAGGAGGTTTTCATCCGCATGTCCCTACTCCCCCGTACGTGCAAGATGCCTCGCGCCATTCAACTACTTCATCTTTTACTCTTGGTGTGCTGGACCGCGGGTCCAGCTAGAGCACAGCAGGATTATGTTGGCCGCTACGATATCTACAACGGCTATGCCAATCTCATCGCACCGAATGTAGACCTGACCACCCGAGGCTACCATTTGCAGGTTGGCCGGAACTGGAAGACATGGGCCGCCCTGGGTTTTGATTACTCCATCACCACCGGCCACACCTCGCTAACTCCCAATCTGCTGCCGACCGCGCTGCAACAAGAGCTCGCACAGCAGATCATTGCGCTGGTCGAGGCGGGCGTTATCCCACCCACCTATCAGGTCTATGTGCCGGTGGACTCCAATACGCAGACCTTTGCCGCCGGTCCGAACTTCAATTACCGGAAATTTCAGCATGTCACCTTCTTTATCCGCCCGTCGCTCGGCGCTGTCCGTGAAACGGCAACCCCGCATCCGCACGACATGGTGACAGCGGCAATCGCGCAGGAACTCGTGCCCTCCGGCAAGAAGACCGACTGGACCGGCTTCTACGGCTTCGGTGGTGGCTACGACCTCAACGTGACCAAGCACATCGCTATCCGCATGCAGACCGATATCGTCTACTTCCACATCTTCAATGATCTTCTTAGGGACGGCAGATGGGACTTTCGCTGGTCGGTCGGCCCTACCTTTCATTTCGGAGGTAACATTCGGCCGTTAAAGAGCGTCCTACGCAGAGACACATCCCCTATGGGCACACAATCGAGTTCGTCTCAGGCGAATCCTTAGGAGACTTATCCCGCATGACGATTTGCCCGCGCCGGGCGCCGATGTTCTTGCTTGCGCTGTTCTCGTGCTCGGTGCCCATGTGGGCATCGCCCGCTGCCAACGATGCTGACTGCACGATCATCATCCACGTCACCGGTTTTCGGAATACGAAGGGCGTGCTCGGGGCGGAACTCTTCACCTCTTCCGTCGGCTGGCCGGAAGAGGTCTCGAAATCTTTCCGCCACGCTCATTTCCCGATTGACGGCGACCACGCTACGGCGCGCTTCGATCACATTCCCGCAGCAAGATACGGCGTAGTCGTGCTTCATGATGAGAATGAGAATGAGAAGCTGGATCGGAACCTTTTCATGGTTCCGAAGGAGGGCTTCGGCTTTGCCAACAATCCGCGCGTGCTGCTGGTCGCGCCGCCGATGGAAAAAGCCACAATCCCGGTGACGTGCCCCACGACCACAACGGAGATCCACTTAATCTATAAGTAAACTCTGGAAGCCGGC
>DASUWP010000211.1:0-6440 GCA_036378335.1 Acidobacteriaceae bacterium
CAGGATTTTTGCTGGAACGCGGCTGACAGAATCGCCGTATATCCTTCCCAGCGCGAATCCGGATACGCGCCGGTCAGGCATGTTCATACCTGCACGTTGAAAAACATCGAGGTTCCTCTATGTCCCTCGTCTCCTTCCGCAGCACCCTGCGCCGGCTCTCCCAGTCTCCCGGCTTCGCACTCGCCGTCATCCTCACACTGGCGCTGAGTATCGGTGCGAATACCGCCGTCTTCAGCCTGGTGAACGCACTGTTGCTGCGCCCGCTGCCCTATCCCCAGCCGGACCGTCTGGCTGCAGTTGAGCTCGCCTCCAATCAGGACGCTCCGGACCCCACCACAGCGATTGATGGCGAGACATGGGAACTGATCCGCGATCAGGTGCCGCAGGTTATAGCCACTGTCTCGACCCTTGGTTCACCGGTCGGCAATACGACCAACATCCGCACGCCCGCCGGCGTTCGCAACGTCTCCTCGCTTCGCGTCTCGGCCAATTTCTTCCAGGTGCTCGGCGAATTGCCCGTCATGGGACGTACCTTCACGGCAGACGAAGACCGCGACGGCGGCCCGCATGCTGTCGTCATCAGCAACCAGCTTTGGCGCACCGCCTTCCAGAGCGACCCTCAGATCATCGGCAGGTCCATCCTCGTCAAAGGCGAGCCTTACGCAGTGATCGGCGTGCTTGGACCGCGCTTCACTGTGCCCAGTGCCGCCGATATCTACACGCCTATCCGTCCTTCGCGCACCGGCGAAGGCGGGGGCACAAACTACGGTTTCATGGCGCGCCTCAGGCCCGACACCAGCTGGCAGGAGGCGAACGCCGCTCTGGAACACCTGCACCCGAAGATGCTCGACTGGCATGAGCACGACATCCGGCCGGGGGAGCATCGCTGGCTGCAGTTCATCCCGCTGGAGCAAAACCTCAGCGCAGGTGATCGCGACCCCGCGCTCGTCCTGCTGCTGGCCACCGGCTTCATCGTCCTGATCGCCTGCGCCAACCTGGCCAGCCTTACATTGGTGCGCATGCGTCGCCGCTCCTATGAGCTGGCCACCCGACTCGCGCTGGGCGCCGGCCGCTGGCCGTTGATCCAGCAGTTGTGGACGGAAAGCGCACTGCTGGCGATTGTGGGCGGTGTCATCGGTCTGGCAACCGCCGTGGGATTATTGCGCGCGCTCGTCACGCTGCTGCCGCCAGAGATCGTGCCCTTCGGCGGAGTCGCCCTCGACCGCCGCGTCCTGCTCTTTACGCTCGCCATCTCCATCGGCACCAGCCTGCTCTTCGGCATGTTGCCGGCGTTCACCGTCTTCCGCATGAACCCCGCATCCGTGCTCGGCCAGCGAACGGTGGCCGGGGCGCGAGGCAGCCGCGCCCGCCAGGTGCTGATCGCCGCCGAAGTGGCCCTGACCGTCGTCTTGCTGGCTGGCTCCGGACTTCTCATCCGCTCCCTTATTCACCTGCAAATGCTGCCCCCGGGTTTTGACTCGCACGGCGTACTGACTGCGCAGGCCTCCCTTGACCAGGTCGACTATCACGATCCCGCCCGCTTCGCGACGCTAATGCGCGAGAGCGTCGTCGCTATGCAGCGGATCCCCGGCGTCAGCAACGCCGCCGTCGGTCTCAGCCTGCCCTATGAGCGCGGTCTCAATGACGGCGTGACGGTGAAGGATGGCAAGCAGGCTGGTCAGAATTTCATGACTTCAGCGATCTACATCACGCCCGGCTACTTCGATGCCCTCGGTATGCATCTCCGCAATGGCCGCATCTTTGCCGATAGCGACACAGCGAGCAGCCAGCGCGTTGCGATCATCAATGAAAGCTTCGCGCGGGAGATCCTGCACGACTCTAATCCAGTTGGACGGATGCTCGGCACCGGCAAAACAAGCACGCGCATCGTTGGCGTCGTCAGCGATGTGCAAGTAAAGCCGGGGCTCGATTCGGGTGCACCCATCACCGCCGAACGCACACTGTACGTTCCAGCAGCGCAGGTAGATGCTCACATGCTCGCGCTCGTCCACATGTGGTTCCAGCCAAGCTGGATCATCCGCTCCACCCACCTCGACGCGCAGACACCTGCGGCCATGCAGCGCGCGCTCGCGTCGGTCGATCCCAATTTGCCCTTCGCCAGCTTCCACACGATGGATGATTTGCTGGCCACAGCGCTGGCCCAGCAGCGCATTGAGGTGGCGTTGCTCTCCTCGCTAGCTGCGCTCGCGATCCTACTCGCCGCACTCGGCATATTCGCTCTCGTCTCCAGCGTGGTTACAGATCGCCAGCGTGAATTTGGTATCCGGCTGGCCCTGGGTTCGCCGCTCTCGGACTCGATGCTGGTGGCCGGACGCTCGGGTATCATGCCGGCGATCGTGGGACTCGCGACCGGGCTTACGCTGGCACTGCTCGCGCTCCGCGCCATGCGCAGCGCGCTCTTCGGCATCTCCAGCTACGACCCGCCAACGCTGATCGCAACCGTGCTCGTTCTGCTGCTCTTGGCCGCAATCGCCAGCCTGCTCCCTGCGCTGCGCATCGCACGCATCCAACCCGCGGTGGTCTTGCGCGCGGAATAATGCGTGCTCGCAGTGTAGGGCCGGTTTTCGTGCGAGAGACGCCGAAAGGAATCTCAGTCCGTCGCCGCGATCTCCTGAATCACCAGACGGTCGCCCTTCCGCAGATAGCCTTTCCTGCGGAACCAGTCCTCCATTGCGACTGTGAGCTCATCCATCGGCACGAGCAGCCCGATCTCCATGCGCCCCTCGCCGATGGGCAGTGTGTCATCGAAGACGGCACTGTTGGTGAAGTTGCGCATGGCGAAGTTGTCGATCCACGCCAGCGGGCAGGGCTGCGGAAGACCGCTTTCGCCCACGGACTCGACGCGCAGTTTGCGCACGAACACGAATGCTACCGCCGTGCCCGGTTGGTCGCTGATGGACCAGCCGCGCGTACCGCCGCCGGCGCATCGAAACGCGCGAAATTCGTCTCGAACTGTGCCGCAAGCGCGGCGGCCTGACGATCGTAACCGGCCTTATCCGGCCATGCGTTGCGTGGGTTCAGCAGCTCGGCCGGCACCCCGGGGCAGGCCGTCGGAATGCTCAAGCCAAACGCCTGTTCGCTCGTGAACTCAGCACCTGCCAGGCTGCCGTTGAGCGCCGCCGTCACTAGTGCCCGCGTGTGCGGCAGGCTCATGCGCCGGCCCACGCCGAAGACACCGCCCGTCCATCCCGTGTTCACCAGCCAGCATTGCGCTCCATACTGGCGCAGACGCTCGCCCAGCATCGCCGCATAGACCCTCGGAGCCAGCGGGATGAACGGCGATGCGAAGCAGGTAGAGAACTCCGGCACCGGCTCCGAGCCCAGACCGGCCTCGGTTCCCGCCAGCTTCGCCGTGTAGCCGGAAAGAAAGTGATACATCGCCTGATCCGGAGTGAGTTTCGCGATGGGTGGCAGCACGCCAAAAGCATCTGCCGCAAGAAAGAGCACATTCGCCGGCTGACCGCCGATCCCTGGAATAACCGCGTTCTCGATAAATTCGATCGGATATGCGGCGCGGGTATTTTCCGTGTAGCGGATGTCCTCGTAGTCCGGATCGCCGGTGCGAGGATCGATCACAACGTTCTCCAGCACAGCGCCAAAGCGGATCGCGTGATAGATCTGCGGCTCCTTCTCTTCGCTCAGGTCCACACATTTGGCGTAGCAGCCGCCTTCAAAGTTGAAGACGCCGCGCTCGCCCCAGCCGTGCTCGTCGTCACCGATGAGGCGGCGATGCGGATCCGCTGAGAGCGTCGTTTTTCCCGTCCCCGAGAGACCAAAGAAGAGCGCCGCCTTGCCGTCCCCACCGATATTGGCCGAGCAGTGCATGGGAAAGACTTCGCGCTCTGGCAGCAGATAGTTCATGACGCCGAAGATGGACTTCTTCATCTCGCCCGCATATTTCGTGCCACCGATGAGCACAATCTTGCGGGTGAAATCGGTAATGATGAATGTCGAGGAAGTCGTGCCATCGCGCTCGGGCACCGCTTCGAACTCAGGCGCGGCGATCACGGTAAATTCTGCGAAATGCCCTTCGAGCTCCGCCGCCAGGGGACGCACGAATAGCTGCTTCACGAACAGCGCATGCCACGCATATTCCGCCACGATCGTGATTGGCAGCCGGTAGTGGGGATCGGCGCCGGCGTATAGGTCAAGGACGTACCGGTCCCGCTCCTGCATGTGGCGCTCGACGCGCTCGAACAGAGCTGCGAATCGGTCTGGAGGAAAGGGCTGGTTCACCTTGCCCCAATCGACGCGCCCTTCGGTCAGCGCATCCTTCACCAGAAACTTGTCACGCGGCGAGCGGCCTGTGCGCGCCCCGGTCAGCGCGACGACTGCACCGTTCGATGCCAGTCGTGCCTCGCCACGGGCGATTGCCGCCTCCACCAGTTGGGGCGTCGACAGATTGCGGTGGACGTGCGGCCCTTCTAACAAACTCTTCGACACAGTGCTCGCGATCGCCGCGCCCATATCTCTCCTGTTTCTGCTGAAGCTACAAAACCGTCTATTGTGCCACTCCGCAGGCTGGGGAGGCCAGCCCGGTTCGCCGCCAAGGTAATACTGCCCAATCCCATCCTCCAGGCATCCGGTAAGTCGCAGAAGTAACTAGCCTTAAGGTTATCTTCACGTTTCTGTTTCATGGAAAATTCACGAGCCTGGAACACGGCAAGAAGCTGCCTTTGCTATCAACGCCGAGGAGGTAAGTCATGAAACACCTTGCACTACTGCTGGCCGGCGCCGCCGCGCTGGTTGTCACCGGGATTCCCGCCCACGCACAGGACGATGACTGGGGACACAGCGACCACATCAAACGCGTCCTGCTCATCAGCATTGACGGCATGCACGCAATCGACTATCAGAATTGCGCGCATGGCATCAGCGGCGTCAACAACGGCGCACCCTATTGCCCGAACCTGGCGGCACTCGGCTCCGATGGCGTGAGCTACGTAGCAGCCAGCACCTCGCGTCCTTCCGATTCATTTCCCGGCCTTACGGCGATTGTGACCGGCGGCACACCGCGCACCATGGGCATTTACTACGACGTCGCTTATGACCGTTCGCTCGACGCACCGGCGAAGACCACCGGCAACGGAGTCGCCGCAGGTCCATGCACCCCGGGCGCCGCGCCTACCGGCACCACCACTGAGTATGAAGAAGGCATCGACCTCGATCAGAGCAAATTGAATGGGGGCGCGCCCGGAGCCAATGTGGCCAATGGCGGCGTGACCTCGATCGATCCGCAGCGCCTGCCGCGTGACCCCAAGAGGGGCTGCGCGCCCGTCTATCCCTGGGACTTCGTTCGCACCAACACCATCTTCGGCGTAGTCCACAACGCCGGAGGCTATACCTCCTGGTATGACAAGCACCCTGCCTATGCATCGGTCGCGGGTCCGGGTGGCAATTCGCTGAACGAATTCTTCGCGCCCGAGATCAACTCCGCCGTCGTGCCCGTCCCCGGATACGAAACCCCCGGCGGTGTTTCCTGCAGCACGGTCCCCGATCCTTCCCAGACAGGCTCATGGACCGACAGCTTCGCGAACATCCAGTGCTACGACACCATCAAAGTTGACGGCATCCTGAACCAGATCCACGGCAAGGATCATGAAGGCAACCGAACGCGTGTGCCAAATCTCTTCGGCATGAACTTCCAGGCCGTCAGCGTAGGCCAGAAGCTGATTGAGAAGGGTGTCGGCAGCGGCGGTTACCTCGATGCGGCGGGCACACCGAGCGAGCTGCTGCTCGGCGAGATAGGGTTCGTCGACGCTTCCATCGGCAAGATGGTGAACGATCTGAAGGACACCGGAGAGTTCGATTCGACGCTGATCGTCATCACTGCAAAGCATGGCCAGGGCCCGATCGATCCCCATCGCTTCTTCCCCATCCCCGGGCACAGCGGCACGAATGGCACCACGCCCGCGACGCTGCTCGCCAGCCTGCTTCCGTTCTCCGAATCGCCGTTGAACCCGACCGGCATCGGCGCCACGGAAGATGACGTTTCGCTGCTCTGGCTGAGCGACTCCAGCAAGACCGCCTCGGCAGTTGCAACCTTGGAGGAGAACGGCAGCAAGATCGGCCTGGGCACCATCTTCTATGGACCCTCTCTTTCGTTGAACTACAACACGCCGGGCTTAGCGCCGTACGGTGATCCCCGCACACCGGACATCATCGTCACCCCCAACCCCGGAGTCATCTACACGGGCAGCTCCAAAAAGCAGGAAGAGCACGGCGGCTTCTCGCACGATGACACCAACGTCATGATGCTGCTCTCCAATCCCGCCCTTCGGCCGCACGTTGTCTCCTCCGACGTGTCGACCGCACAGGTAGCCCCGACCATCCTGAAGGCGCTCGGCCTCGATCCGCGCTACCTCCAGGCGGTGCAGTTGGAAGGCACATCTGTGCTGCCGGACCTTGGCTTGCCACAC
>DASUWP010000212.1:0-2938 GCA_036378335.1 Acidobacteriaceae bacterium
GTACCTCGCTCCCCAATGTCACTGCGACCTCGGTGGTCACCGTAAAACCGGCCATATGCGGTCACTTCAAAACCGGCCATAGAGATTGGCCGAAGACGTGATTCTTTTACCTTGCCGACGCGTAGCCGTGCAAGGCGAGAAGTGGCGCGTTGATGTTCAGAACCGGAGATTGCGTGTTAGTGTAGTAGTCGCTCCGCCGGGGTCGCGCCTTTCGGAGCGATCCAGGGCCGATAACACGGGGCTGGCTCCGGAAGAATCGGCTATCGAGACCCTCTGCGGTTGGCTTGCGAGCCGGCTTGTCGGAGGGTTTCGTGTTTTTGCCAGCATTCTTATGGTGAAGCTCCGGCGTAGGAGGCTCCTGGATCCGAGATTGCGAAGTCGCCGGGCGTTCTTTGCCCGGCCTCCTTATTGCATTTGTTTTTGTCATTGGCTTTCCTCGCGGCTGGTGGTTTTGGTGCGCCAGCTGCGCGGGCCGCACTGGAGCACATGTCCGTGATGCAGCAGGCGGTCGAGCATGGCGGTGACGGCGGCACTGTCGCCGAGCAGCTTGCCCCAGTCTTCTACTGGCCGGTTCGAGGTCAGCAACGTGCTGGCGCGTTCGTAGCGGCGCATGATGATCTCCAGCAGTTCTTCGGCGGCGGTCAGCGGCAGTTTGCGCATGCCGAGATCATCGATGATCAAAAGGGGCACCGTGGTAAGTAGCTCCATGTGTTCTTTTCGGTTGCCATCGAGCGTGGCATCGGCCAGTTCTTCCAGCAGGATGTGCGTCTCGCGATAGAGCACGCGGTATCCCTGCTGGATGACGGCATGTCCGATGGCTTGCGCCAAGTGACTCTTGCCCGTCCCGGGTGGCCCTTTGAACAGGCAGTCTTCGCGCCGTTCCACCCAGCCGGCAGTGGCCAGATCGAAGATGAGATTGCGATTCATCTTGGGGTTGAACTGGAAGTCGAAGTTGTCCAGGCGCTTGTCCGCGTCGCGGAACTGCGCCTGCTTATGGCGTCTCTCCAGGAGCCGCTTGCTGCGGCAGGCCAGCTCATCGGAGACCAGCGTGGAGATCAGGTCGATGGGCGCCATGTTCTCCGATTGCGCCTGCAGAAGGCGCGTTTCCATTACCGCGGCCATGCCGCTCAGGCGTAGTTGCACCAGGGCACGATTGAGTTCGATCAGGTTCATGGATTAGGTTCCTCGAAGTTGATGCGTTGCTGGATCAGGTCGCGATACTGGCTCAGTTCGCGGATGAGTGGATCGACTTGTCGCAGAGTGAGAGGAGCCTGCGGGCTACGCTCCAGATAGCGGCGCACGAAGCGATACTCGGGGACGCGCAGTTCCAGCGCCGCCGCACAGGCATCGTCGGAAGCCGCGCTGCCATATTGCTTGACCAGTTGGAGAACACCTTGGATGCGGCGCATTCCGAGTTCGCCCTGGCGAGCATGGATGGCATCGCAGACAGCGCCGATGTTGGCCCCTGCCTTATGCGCACGTGCCAGCAGTTGAAGCAACGGCGGCGGCGTACGACGCGGACGATCTGCATCGCGGATACGATGGCCGCCACGTTTGCCGCTCAGATGCTCGCGCAGTAACTCACCGCTGCGGGGATCAAGCAGACGCACGAACATCGCGTCCCACTGCACGTTGACCTTCCGCCCGATCCAGCCCGGCGGCGCTCCATAGTAAGCAGCTTCGACTTCGACACAGCCATCCAGATGCACCGTGCGCTCGCCATACTGGTAGTAGCGGAACGGCTCCAGCGGCAGCGCTTGCAAAAACGGCTTCTCTTCGGTGAACATCGCCGCCACCTGCCGCTTGGTGCGGCCGTGGATGCGCTTGTCGGCCCAGTGCTCTTCCCAGTGGTCCAGATACGCCTGCGCCTCTTCCAGGCTTTCGAACTTCTTGCCCTTCAGCGGCGTCTTCTGCGCATGGGCTACGCCTGATTCCACTTTTCCTTTTCGATCCGGATCGCGCACTTTGCACGGCAACGCCGTCACACCGTAATGGGCCAGAACATCGCGATACAAGGGATTCACGCCCGGATCGTAGAAGTCCGGAGACAACACACCCTCGCGAAGGTTATCGAGAACCACGATCCGCGGCGTGCCGCCAAGCCGGCGAAATGCCTTCTCGTGAAGCTCGGCCCACACCCGCGCACTGGATCGAAACACCAGGAGCCGAACCGCTTTCCGACTCCAGCCCAGCGTCAGAACAAACAGGCGCGTGCGCCGGTACTTGCCGCTGTCGGGATCGCGCACCATCGGCCCGGTACCATAATCAACCTGGCATTCTTCCCCGGCCGCCGTTTCGATGATCGCCCGCGCTTCCGGCGTTGCGGCACCGCGCAAATTGCACACGAATCGCCTCACGCTCTGGTAACCGCTCGCGAACCCGTGGCTGTCGACCAGATCCTGCCAGATGCCCATCGCGTTCCGGCCACGCTCCAACTCCAGCGCGATCAGTTCACGGAAAGGTTCGCAGCTGCTCGCAGGTCCGCAACCCGGTTTGCCGGCCAAAAAGCCGGTGATCACCTCTATGGCCGCTTTTGAATCCCCGCCCTCAGAGTCGGTGATCGGGTCTATGGCCGCTTTTGAAGGACTGTGACGTCCCCAGCCGCCGGGACGCCGTAGCGCAATCCCCGCGCCGCGAAGATAGTCGCCCGCCGTTTCCCGGCGCACCCCGGTCGCCTGCTCGATGCGCCGCAACGACCAGCCCAGCCGGCCAAGTGCAATGACTTGTTCTCGCTTTTCTCTGCTCAAGACGTGGCTCATGACCACAGAGGCTAACTTCCCCCTGCGGCAGATCTGCCTTAAGCCTTCTCTCTATGGCCGCTTTTCACTTGATCATCTATGGCCGCTTTTGGGTGATCACCGAGGCCCATATTCCTCAACGGTGACCACTTTGTGATCCGAGGTATACGCCGATCGCAAGTGCGATCAGCAGTAGCAAA
>DASUWP010000213.1:0-5025 GCA_036378335.1 Acidobacteriaceae bacterium
TGGCGCGCTGGCACGCGGCACTCGCGTAGATCGTCTCTGGTGGCTGTTGGGCCCTGATATCGCTCAGGCGAATCTCCTTACTCTCCTGAGCGGCGGCGCCTCGTGGTCGTCCCATTCCGAGCGCTGCCACGGCGACGAGCGTCGCGCCGGTCAGGTTTCTCATGATCGTTTTCATACATCCTCCCACCCCTGCGGGGATCACGATTGTGCAACTCCTCGTCCGTTCGATTCGACCCTAAAGATTGGAGCCGTAAACCGCGCTCAGACCGGTTTGCTCACTGCGCTGTTACAACGCACTGGTCCGAGTCGAGCGCCTCATCGCCGAACACACAAACGTCACTATTGCGTGTTGGAATCAGCCGTGCCGTCTGACCACCGCGGCAATGGCACCATGAAGATCGTGATCCGGTCCTCGCTGTCTTGGACTGCAAGGATAGGGGAGTTGTCCAAATTTGCACCCCAGGCGTCAGCTTTCGTTGTAGGCGCAAAAAACATCAGGTGCGGGTGCCAGTGCTTACCGGCATCGTTCAAATAGCCTTGCTTCGACATCATGTAGCACATCGCGCCACGTGCAATCGGCGCAAGCTTCTTCTCCTCCAATGCGGCTTGGATCGCAGCAACGATCTGCGGCTTTGACTTGCCCTCCATGGCCAGTTTGGTCTTCAGGATGGTGAGGGGAAGATAGGTTTCAACAGCCGGAGCATTCAGACAGAACGGAGACCGCACCTTCGGATTCCAGAAGTCCGGAGCGTCGGCGCCTGCCGTCCATGACCGCTCCACCACGCACACGAAACCGTTCGTGCCTTTCACTGCGGTTTCGTAACCATGTTCCGTCAGAACCAGAATCTCTGCTTGATCTGAAATCGACTTCGGGGCAGCGCTCCGCGCAAGGGCTATCTCAGCATCGCGGTCCGCGATCAGGTACTGATGCAGAGGAGCCATTTCGGGGTATGGCGTCTTGGCATCCTCTGCCTGCGCCTGCCACGCTGCAGCCAGCACAACCAGATGGACGAGGATCAATCTGACGAACTTTCTCTGCATCGCGCCCTCCTTGAGTAGCCGGGTGTCCCATCCTAGCGCAGCTAAGGTGCGTCCCAGCGCTTCTGGGTTGGCTTAACGTGTGGTTGGGATGGTCAACATGATCGACCCGAAATGGGTCCACGATTTCACTCGGCCTCAAAAATCTGCCGTTTCACTACCTCCGAATTGCTAGACTGGAAATAGATCAACCTCCAGCAAGAGGACAGGAAACACTAAAAGCCACCAGGACGGTGGCTTTTCCATTTCCGCAAACGGTCAGTCGTCAAGTCGGATCATCGCTGACTTGGGATTTCCTACTGGCTAAGTGCTTATGCTGGACGAATTTAGCGATAACTCCTTTATCAGGACGAATTTAGCTCTCGGGAGACACCCTAACCCGCTCGAAACAAGCTACTTACAACCGGGAGCTCCCGTACGGGAGGGGGAGGGGTGACCGGACCAAGGGCTGACTCGCCGTTTCCCGGCTGTGCTATCCTCGCAGCAAGAAAGCATATGCTGCAGGTCTCGCCACATTTCGCATCGATCCGGCCGCGGTTCCCGCGCGTCGCCGCGCAGGTGCTGCCCTCTGCGACGCGACCTCGCCTCTTCGCCGGCGACTAATTCGTCGCTTCCGCTTTCTGATCCCGGTCCTCCATCTCGCTACCCCGGCCCGGACACCTTCATAGGCACAATCCGCAACACCTCTCGCATAGAGGAGGAGCTCCCATCATGCCCAGCAACGGCATCGCCCAAACTCCCATTCAGAGCAAAGCTCACAATTCCGTTCACGCCCCGCGCATCTCCGGCCCCTTGCCCGGACCGAAAGCACGCGCCATCGTCGAGGCAGACGATCGCTGGATGTCGCCCTCCTATACCCGAAGCTATCCTCTTGTAGCCAAGCGCGGACGCGGCACTCGTATCGAAGACGTGGACGGCAACGAGTTCCTGGACTTCGCCGCCGGCATCGCCGTCGTCTCCACCGGCCATTGCCACCCTGAAGTGGTCAAGGCCATCCAGCACCAGGCCGGCGAGCTGATCCATATGTCCGGCACCGACTTCTACTACGAGGGACTGGTCACACTGGCCGAGCGGCTCTCTGCCGTTGCACCCATGCCCGGGCCCCACCGCTTCTACTACGGCAACTCGGGCGCAGAAGCCGTGGAATGCGCCCTGAAGCTGGCCCGCTACCACACCGGCCGGCAGAACGTGATCGCCTTCCTCGGCGCCTTCCACGGCCGCACCATGGGAGCACTGTCACTCACCGCGTCCAAGCCGCAGCAGAAGCGCCGCTTCGCACCCCTGGTGCCGGGCGTGACGCACGTGCGCTACCCATACGCCTACCGCGGATGTTCTGGCGGACCGCAGGAGGAGGAAGAGTTCGCGCTGGGGTGTGCCCGGTATATCGAGGAGAAGCTGTTCAAGACCATGCTGCCGCCGGAGGAAGTCGCGGCCATCTTCGTGGAGCCGATTCAAGGGGAGGGTGGCTACGTAGTGGCGCCCACCATCTTCATGCAGGAGTTGCGGCGGATCTGCGATCGGCACGGCATCCTGCTGGTGGCGGACGAGGTGCAATCAGGCGCGGGACGCACCGGCAAGTGGTGGGCAATCGAGCACACCGGCGTCGAGCCGGACATGGTGTGCATGGCGAAGGGCATCGCATCCGGAATGCCGCTCGGCATCTGCATGACGCGCGCCGAGATCATGGATTGGAAGCCGGGCTCGCACGCCTCGACATTCGGCGGGAATCCGGTGGCGATTGCCGCGGCCCTGGCGACCATGGATGTGCTCGAGCGCGAGGGCATCGCCAATGCCGCGAAGCTCGGTGAGGCCACAAAGAAGCGGCTGCAGGGATGGGTGAAGAGTCATCCGATCGTTGGCGATGTGCGCGGACGCGGGTTGATGATCGGCATCGAGATCGTCAAAGACCAGAAGTCCCGCGAGGGGGCACCCCAACTGCGCGACCGCATCGTGGATCTTGCGTTCGAGCGGGGTCTGCTGATTCTGGGCTGTGGGGAAACATCCGTTCGCCTGGCGCCCCCGCTGGTCGTGCAGCAGGGCGAAGTCGATGCGGCTCTCGACATTCTGGAAGAGTGCATCGAGATTGCGCAGGGCGAGCACAACATCAGCGAGACGAAACACCAGGAGAGCGTGCACGCCTCACAAAGCTAACGCTCCAATTTAGGGACTTTTGCGGCCGTCTCCGTCTAAGGCGGCCGCTTTCGTTTTAGGCGACGCGGCCGGGTGCGCGGCGGGCATCCGGTTCCGGTTGGGTGCAGACATGAGCGCTTTCGGCTTTCTCGAGCGGGTATTCGTAGTGCGAGGTGGCGACAACGGAGCGGCAGCGAAGGCAAACTGAGCGGCTTGTGCCGTCGTAGTTGCTGATGTGCTGAAATGCCAATTGGGTGGTGAATTCGTGAACGGGAAGAGCGTAGCTGGCCAAACCTGGCCTCCATTTCTGCGCCGGACGGAATCGACGCTTTGTCGAGACTACCTGGGGGCGGCGGGGGGTCGACTGTCGGTTGGCGGACATAACGCGGCGACCGTGGCGGTTGCTTTTCAGGTCATGAAACGGGTGCGGGGTGGCTTGCCCGGCGCTTCATCGTTTGTCTTTGGGTTTTTCGCGGTGAGGAGAGCTCATCGGGACCGAATTTCTTTGGTGAGGCTTCAATCGGCCCCATCCTTATATAGGATGTGGGCCCGCCCCGGTCTGGCCGGGTTCCTCTAGTCGGCAGCTTCGTATTCCTCCTCTTGCTCAGCCTCGACGTCGTAGCCGTAGTCCAGCGGGGCGAATGTGTGGTTCCGTCCGGTGCGGGTAGAGCGGCGAAGCGACCGTTCGGGCGGCGATTGGTGTGACGCGCGGGCTGGCGCTCGCCCTGCCTCTGTCACAGGCGGGAATGGAAGTAGCACCAGTTGCTGGTCGCGAGTGCAGGCGCATTACATGGGTTGCCAGAAGTAAGAACATGTCGACATTCCGGATACATTGAAGGTCCTTTCTGAGTTGGGCGCGCACGAGCGCCTAGTTGTAATAGCCGGTGCCGATGTCACGGGAGACCCCTCCCCCCTCCCGGTGCGGGAGGGCTCGGTATATCTTGTGGTGCATCAATAAGTTGAGGGCTCTTCCGAACATCAAATTCGTCTTTCTAAAAGGCTTACGGCTAAATTCGTCTTGTGATTGAGGTTAGCGCGCAGGTTTCGGCGCGAGAGGGACCAAGACAGTCAGCGAGTCAGCGAAAACTTAAAAGCAACAGCGATACGGCAAAAGAAAAAGCCACCGTGATGGTGGCTTTTGTGATTCCGCTCTGATTGGCGGAGTTTGATCTAGTTCCAGAATAGCAAGTTGCAGGGGGTCAATCGGCAGGTTTCCGCGGCGCTGCCCGTTTTGGGAGTTACCTTCCGCGAGAGGTCAGCTCGGCGGCAAGCTGGGTCGCCGGGCGGTGTGAACTCCCCTCCCGTCGAGATGTGGGCGACGCGGTGATGGTGCCGCGTTCGCGCGAGGGATGTGGGGCGCTGGTGCGGGACTGGAAGTGGACGGACTTCTGCAGCAGGCCGGCGATGCGCTCCATTTCGAGTTGGATTGCGGCGGTGGTGATCCGCCACTCATCTTTGATCATGGTGGGATTTGACCATGCGGGGATGCGGCTGGCGATGCTACTAGGGACGCATTACTGGTTAGGTTCACACATGGCGACTTTGTACTGTTACTGTGCTGGGCGGTGCCCAGTTATAGCCTACCGGTTTCGCCGTCGGCTGTTGCGAGGAGGCGGGAGTATTGGGCTCCATACCGATCGATCACTTTGATCGATGCTTAGCGAGGACCGCGTTTGTCGGGCTGATCCAAGGAGGGTCACCTTGCATGTGTCGGCCCAGAACTCGGTGAGCGAACGCCCAAGTCATCATTTGAGAAAGCCGCCTAGGGCATCCCTTGACAGGTGATAGTCGAATGTCTACCATCGTCGACAAATATCGAGGGTCGAATGTCTTCTATGGTGAAACAAGTGCGGCAAC
>DASUWP010000214.1:0-5484 GCA_036378335.1 Acidobacteriaceae bacterium
CTCCACCAAGTCGATGACCGGCCATCTGCTAGGCGGCGCGGGCGGATTGGAAGCGGGCATCACCGTGATGGCGCTGATCGAGCAGACGGCCCCGCCGACAACCAACCTGGTCAATCAAGACCCCGCCTGCGAGCTGCACTACGTGCCGAACAAGCCGCAGAAGATCCAGGCGGAGTACGCGCTGTCAAACTCCTTCGGCTTTGGCGGAACAAATGGGTCGTTGATCTTCCGGCGCTGGACCGAGTAGCTCCTTATCCTGATTGCGGCAGAGCGCTGCGCGAATGACGCAGCGCTTTCGCATTTCCAGTTCACTGCGACTGTCAGATGCGCTCCAGGATCGAGTTCCGGCACTGAGTTGTTGCTCGCCAATATGAACTTGAAACCAGGGCGCTGCCCTCAGGGCACGCCGGAGGCGAGCAGCGCCGATGACTTCGACGGGCTCACGGGATCCGGACGAGGTTTCAGGTAGGTCCTGTAGACCGAGATATGGAAGCAGGATTGCTTGAACTCCTCCTCGACATCGATCTTGCCCGCGGTCTGTAGCGGCAGCAGATAAGCGCGCATCCAAGCGACCTCGGACGGCGTAAGCCCCTTCTTCGCGATGTCCACGGCCTCGCCCGTAAGGTGCGGTGAAGCGACGTCGCCCTCCGCAGGCGCCGCATTTCCATTGATGTGCAAGAGGTGCCGCTGGTATTCGACGGTGCGCACCGCGGAGTTGATCTGCAGCGGCTTGTGGAAGCGCTCGTAGTGAACGCGAGCGAGATCGGCGAGGAATTCGCCGGTCCACACGCGGCAGTATCGGCGGTTCGCCGGCAGCCGGCTGTCCACCCGCATGGAAGCGAGCTGCGGCAGCGCGATCAGGCTGCCCTGGCGGCGCAACGTGACCAGATCGTCGTCATCTTTGACGCGGAGAATGCCCTCCTGCTCGGCACGCTCGTTCTGGCGCACGAGTGATTCATGGCTTCCCCGCAGAGGCGGCAGATTCATCCGGGCAAGTGGCTGCTCCGGCAGATTCAGCGATGCGGATTGGGAATCGTCATCGGTATCTTCGTCACGCGCCACGCGCTGGGTTTCCTGACGCGCCGCTGCGCGAACCGCTTCGGTGCCGTGCTTCCGAGCATCCTCGAGAGCGCGGGCGGTATGCGGGCGCACATGGTGCTTGTGGGTCCGAGCACTATGCGGGTGCACCAGCCGCGTGCCAGCGCTGCGCACCGAGGCGCGCACGCTGTGAGCGTGATGACGTGTTGCGTCAGGCCGCCGGGACGCCAATGCCGGCGACGGCATCAGCCAAAAACCAAGGCAGAGAAGCGCAGCTATTGCTGCACGATTACGAGGACCAAATGGAAGACAAGGGTGAAGACAGCGCATGCCCGAGAGCAGGTGCGCGAAGAATGCCAGAGGTCTTCATGCTAGCTCTCCGGATCGCCGCCCGCGAAGTGCCCAATCGGATACGTTCGCGTCAGAGGACTCGCAAATGTTGTGGATATTCGACCCAGGAATCGTAGTTGTGACGGCTACGATTCGAACGCGGCTGCGCCTGCTTCGGCAACGGCCTGGTCCTGTTTGCCGAGTCCGCCGCTTACACCAATCGCGCCTACCACTTTTCCTGCCTTCTTCAGCGGAATACCTCCGGCGAAGATCATAACTTTGCCGCCGTTCGATGCGTGAATGCCGAAGAACTGATCGCCGGATTGCGAATTCTCCCCGAGGTCCTGGGTTGCAATATCGAATGCGCGCGCGGTCCATGCCTTATTGATGGATATATTTACCGAACCTATCCACGCGCCGTCCATCCGCACGTGGGCCACCAGGTTGCCGCCCTCGTCAGCTACCGCGATGTTCATGGGCTGCCCGATCTCTTTCGCTTTCTTCTCCGCCGCCGCAATCACGCGGCGCGCTGCATCCAGCGTTACTTCACTTGCCATAATGTTGTGCCTTTCTGCTTCGCATGGGGTGGCAGGATTCTACGTGGTTTCGCAAAGCCCTGCCTCCTCCACTACGATGCGCATGAGGCTGTGGATGCTGGAGCGCGTTCCCCCAGCTCAGTTTTGCGGATGTGTCCAGTAGACGGCGCAGTCTTCCGCGCTGGAGCCGATGCGGTCGGCCAGCCGGTCGCTGGCATCCATAGCTACGGTCGCGCTCCACACCTGCTGCAGATAGGGCGCGCGATCCAGAGCATCGCGTAGCTCATGATTGATGTAGATCACGGCAGCCTCTCTTGGTTCCTCCCGGAGGGCGCGGCCAAGATTGCGGAGCACCTTCTCCAGCACCGGGCGGCAGAAGGGGTGATACAGATACACAAGGAGTGGGCCGCTGGGGAACCGGTAGTTCGCCGCATCTTCGAGGAGAACGCGCATCGGCGCTACATCGCGCGCCTCTGCCCTGCGGGCGACGGTGTAGCGCGCAACATTCTCGGCCGCGATGCGATGCAGTTGGGGCGCGATCTCTACGCCAATGACCTGCGCGAAGGGGTACTCCGAGGCCAGCAGCACGGCCCGGCCTTTGCCACACCCCAGATCGATGAAGGTAGCGCACCGCTGCAGCGATTCCGGCACTCGTGCCATGACATGGTGAAAAACCGAAGGGCCGATGCCGTAGTACGCCGTATTCCAGGCGTCGCTGGGGCTGCCGGTCTTTAAATCGACGCTCCAGACGAGTCCGCTGGTATCAACGCCATATTGGCGATCGAACTCATGTTCAGCGGTAGGCAGCCATGTGGTGGCGTCGGAGACCGGCGGCTCGAGGCGGCGCAATCGCTGCCGCAGCCGGTCGCTGGCGGTCCGCATGGCCGCGGCCCAGCCATGATTTGCCACCATCTGCCTCACGGCTCGTGCAGTTCGCCTTGCATACATAGGCATATCCATTTTGCACAGTCGGCGTCTGCGGGCAACAGGTTAACGGCCGGGTTGACTCCTGTCGCTGGAACGGTCAATCCGGTAACCGGGTAATCGCGTCGTTGTGAAAAGGATAAATAGTTTCAAGCAAGGTGCTTCATTTGTGTGATTTGCGGTGACATATCTCCGCGATAATGAGAAATTTACATTACACAAGTTACTAATTTCATGGCTGGCGCACCCCGGAAAGTGCAGTCCCCCGTAAGGGGTTAACTACAGGGTCTGCAGCGGTTTCGCTTGGTCATTTCCACCATGCGTGGGATTCTCATTTTCACGCGCAGTACAGAAAAAGATCCACTTGAAGTATGGGAGGCACCACATGAAGACTTTCATCATTTCACTGGCAGTCGCCGCTGCCTCGGCAACTTGCCTCGCCCAATGCCAAAGCAATCGGATTTCGTTGAATCAGGAGCTCCACGAGACCGGCAACACCATCGTCGCTACAGTAGAAGCGGCGGTTCCGGTACCGGATTCCTCATTTCATCTGGACGGCATCAACTACATCGTGCACGTGGATCGGGTCCTGAAGGGACGCATGATCGACCGCGATGTCGTCGACATCTTCAGCGAGAATAGCCCGACCAAATTCCCGATGCAGATTGGCAAACAGTATCTGCTCTTCGTCCACCGCAACTACGATGATTACGAGGTGGACAACTGCGGCAATTCCGGTCTGCTCCAGGCTTCCAGCATTGACAGCCTCGCGAAGTTGAAGGAATACGCCAAGAAGTAGGCAGCTCCGGCCCTCTGCAACACTGTAGTCCTTTGGTTCTCCAGGCTAGTCGTTGTGATCAGGATGACGAGAGCGCCCACCCGGGCGCTCTCGTTGCGTTTGCGTCCATCAATGCACGCGTTCGTGCCGGTAGCCGGCCGCAGTCAGTGCATCGGCAATCGCTGCAATGTGCGCTGCGCCGCGTGTTTCCAGCGTGATCTCGATGACGGTGTCCCCCAGATTCACGCCATAGTAGGAACGGTTATGGCTGGTTTGCACAATGTTCGCTTCGCACTCGGTGAGAATGCGCGTGAGCTGATGTAGCGATCCCGGCCGGTCCAGCAGATACACCCGGATGCGCAACAGCCGGCCGTCCTTCGCCAATCCGCGCTCGATAATGCGAGACAGCAGCGTGACATCGATGTTGCCGCCGCACACCAGCGCAACCGTCTTCTCCGCTTGCAGGTGCGTCTTGCCCTGCAGCAGAGCGGCCAGCGCCGCGGCGCCCGCGCCCTCGGCCAGGGTCTTCTCCTTCTCGAGCAGCACCAAGATGGCGCTTGAGATCTCTTCCTCATCCACGGTCACGATCTCATCCACGTAGCGCTGCACCAGCGGAAATGTGCGCTCTCCGGCCCGACGCACCGCAATGCCGTCGGCAATGGTGGCCTGCGCCGGAAGTGTGACCGGGGATCCTGCTTCCACGGCGCGCAACATGGAGGCAAGCCGCTCCGTCTGGACGCCGACGATGCGGACACCGGGCCGCGCTTCTTTCACGGCGCAAGCGACGCCGCCAATCAGTCCGCCCCCGCCGATGGGCACCACGATGGCTTCGACATCGGGAAGCTGCTCCAGTACCTCAAGCCCGATCGTCCCCTGTCCGGCGATGACCTCATCGTCATCGAAGGGATGAATGAAGGTGAGCTGCTTCTCCTGCTGCAGACGTGTGGCCTCGTCGCAGGCCTCGTCGTAGTTTGCGCCATGCAGGATGACCTCCGCGCCGAAGCCGCGGGTCGCGGAGACCTTCACTAACGGGGTGGGCTGCGGCATGACGATGCGGGCACGAATGCCCAGCCGCGCCGCATGAAAGGCAACGCCCTGCGCGTGGTTGCCGGCGCTGGCCGCGATCACGCCATGCGCGCGTTCCTCCGGCGTGAGCTGCAGCAGCCGGTTCAACGCACCGCGTTCTTTAAACGCGCCGGTACGCTGCAGATTCTCCAGTTTCAGATAGATGGGATGGCCGGCCAGCTCGGAGAGATCGTGCGAGATCTGGCACGGCGAATAGTAGAGATCATCGCGGATGCGCTCGCGAGCGGCCGCGATACGTTCAGATGTCAGCATGAACCATTCATTATAAGTTGGTCCATCTCGATTGCATGATCCTGCGCTGGGAGTCAGCGCAACTTGCGAGACCTGCGCGGGTCTGTTTTTGCAGAAGTCGACAACCTGCAGGAGAGAAAGAGCATGAGGAAGCTTTTAGTGACTGCACTGTTTGCATCTGCGCTCGCAGTCGGCGCCGCACATGCCCAAGTCGCTGTCCGTATCGGGCCGCCTCCACCGGTTGTGGAGCATTATGGGCGGCCTCCGCATGCCGGCTGGGTCTGGCGCGGCGGGTACCAACGATGGGACGGGCGACGGTATGTCTGGGTTCCGGGCTATTGGGTCCAGCCGCCGCGCCCGCGTGCCGTCTGGGTTCCTGCGCACTGGGTCCAGCGTCGGGGCGGATGGGTTTTGGTCCAGGGCCACTGGCGGTACTGAGCGGCTAGCAAAGAGATGAGGCCTCCTGTGTGGGAGGCCTCATCTGCTTGAACCGCAGCGATGCTATTGCAATAACGTCCCGTTTTCCGGCTCGATCTTCGCTTCTTCCGGCGGAATGACGAC
>DASUWP010000215.1:0-7188 GCA_036378335.1 Acidobacteriaceae bacterium
GCCGGATGACGTTCGCGCTCGACGCGCTGAGAACGCCGGTCAGCGTGTGTGGATAGAACAGCAGCGCCATGGCGGAGCCGATGGCGAGCGTGGAATAGCTCCAATACTGTGGTGGACGTAGCAGGATGGAAGACGCAGGCGTGTGCTGTGAGAGGATGTGCGCCGAGTTCGCGAAGATAGCGGTGTATCCGCCGATCTTTGCGGGGATGATAACGATGGCCGCGATCACCATGATGTAGAGCATCAGGTCCTTGACAATCGCGATGGCCGCCGGTGCGCGAAGCCCGCTGGTGTAGGTATAGGCCGCGAGTATGACGAAGGCGAGGATGAGCGGCCATTCGCCCCGAATGCCCAGTGCTCCGATGACTTCGCGGATGCCCACAAGCTGCAGCGCTATGTAAGGCATGGTCGCCAGGATGCCGGTTACTGCGAAGGCGACGGAAAGCCAGCGGTTGCGATAACGTCCGCGCACGTAATCAGATAGGGTTACGTAACGTTCCCGGTGACAAATCGTCCAGAGCTTGGGCAAGACAAGCATCATCAGGGGATAGGAGAGGACGGCATACGGGATCGCAAAAAAACCGAGAGCGCCGCCGCCGTACAGTGCCGCAGGCACCGCGATCACCGTGTATGCGGTGTAGCAGTCGCCGCCAATCAGGAACCAGACGATGAGCGTGCCGAAGCGGCGGCCGGCAAGCCCCCACTCTTCCAGGCTATGCAGGTCCGCGCGCCGCCAGCGTGCGGCGAGGAAACCTGCCGCCGTGACGAGGAGGAAGCAGAGGCAGAAGACAACAAGCGCGGTGATGCGGATGGCCGATGACATCGAGTGAAATTGTACGATGCGCCTGCGGGGTCTCTATTTACCGCGGACGCTATCCACGCTGAAGGCGGTTGAGCCGTGGATGACAAGCGTGAGTAGCGCGAGCAGATAGAGCACGATCAGCTCGCCATGTTCCGAGCCTGGCCCTCTGCCGAAGAAGGCGAAGTGATGCACCATCGCCCACGCGACGAGGATGTTGCAGAAGCAGAAGAGCGCGGCCCAGCGTGTCCATATGCCGAGCACCAGCAGCAGTGAGCAGATGAAGTCCGACACGAAAGCAGCGAAAAAAGAGGCATGCGCGCCGATGTGGATGGGATCGGGAAAGTGCGCCATGAATTGCGCCCAGTGCATGGGCTGCTTCTCCCAGCCATGGCGCAGGAAGAGCGTGGCTCCTGTGCCGATGCGCAGAATGGCGAGTCCTGCTTCTCCGCCACCCGCTGACTGTTTTGGGAATGCCATCCATGTCCTCCTGAAGTCAGTGCAGCAGACCGTTGCCAGCGGGCCCGGTCCACTCATCCACCACTACGTCGAGATCGTTGACGATGCGGATCGCCTGCTCCACATTGCGCCGTACCTGCGGGCGGTCCTGGCGGGCGGCGTTGGGCGACTCTTCGATAGCGACAACACGGCCGTAAGGCCACGCAAACTCGGGCACCGCTGCCAACGCCTCGGGCAGGTCGGACATCCGGATCTCCAGTTCCTGGCGGCGCGCCGCGGCTGGGTGCAGCAGCGTGCCGGCGTCGAGCGCGCTGCTCGTCTGCTGGGGAAAGATCACGCGCAGGGTCAACGAGTCGCGATGCACCGTCAGAAACGGATTCTGCCAGGCATCGGTGCTGCGCACGTTGACGTACAGGTGCTTCGAAGGCGGCGGGATCTCTTCCAGTGAGACGCGCGCGGTGGCTTCCTGCTTCGCCAATGCGCGCGCCTGCTGCTGCTGCAACTGATGCGGGGTGAGCTGCTGCTGACCACTGGGAGGCGTGCCGCGGCGGCACCCAGCGACGAGAAACAGGGAGAGCACAGCGATAAAAGCAGCGCGCTTTGCGATCAGGTAGTGGAGAGGATGAGCGGGAAGGACACCTTGCACCCGCTTAGAATACCAACCGGCGCGTCGCTGACAGGCTTCCCCCCATTGCTGCTTTAGCGTCCCTGCCACGCGGGAGCGCGCTTTTCCAGGAAGGCGCGCGTGCCCTCCGCCTTGTCTTCGGTCGCGCAGGCCAGGCCGAAGAGCGATGCTTCCAGCTCCAGGCCGGCTTCGATCGGCAGATCGTAGCCGCCCTCGACGGCACGCAGGCAGCCGGCCACCGCGAGCGGCGCCTGTTGCGCCATGGCGCGAGCCAGCGTCTCGGCGCGCGGCATCAGCGCCTCCGCCGGGACAACCTCCTCCACCAGCCCGATGCGGAAGGCCTCCTCCGCACCGACCATATCGCCGGTGAGCAGTAGCTTGAGCGCGGCGCCTTTGCCCACAAGTCGCGGTAGCCGCTGCGTGCCGCCGTAGCCGGGCACCAATCCGAGCTTCACCTCCGGTTGGCCGAGCCGCGCGCGCTCGCTTGCGATGCGGATGGTGCACGCCATGGCGAGCTCGCAGCCGCCGCCCAGCGCGAAGCCCTGAATGGCGGCGATCACCGGCTTACCGCAGGTCTCGATCTTGCGAAATACCGCCTGGCCGCGGCGGGCAAGCTGCTGGCCATCGGTGGCGGAGAGTGATGCTAGCTCACTGATATCGGCGCCTGCGGCAAAGGCCTTGTCGCCCGCGCCGGTCAGGATGACGGCACGCACGGTGGAGTCGCCAGCCAGCGTGATGAAGGCATCCTCCAGATCGGTGAAGAGCGCGCGATTCAGCGCATTCATCACCTTGGGACGATTCAACGTCACGACAGCGTAAGCGTCGCTTCGTTCCAGCAGCAGGGTCTCGTAGGCCATGAGACAAACTCCTTGCGAAGAGTGTTGGTGCAGTGCAGAACGGCTGAGTGTAGCAGCCTGCGCCGCAGACTCGCTGGCGCCAGAGAGCGCGTGGCCTGGATGGTAGATTGGAAAAAGAATGATCGGAATTGAAACAGAATGATTAAGGGCATCACCTTCGTGCATGCAGCCAGCACGCCCGCCGTTTATGACACGCTGCACAGCTTTTTTGCTGCGATGGGCCTGGAGCCCGGCCGCACCTGGGAGACGGATGCCAGCCGCGGCGCGCCCTTTCTAGCGCCGGTGGGCAGCTTCGAATTGTTGGACGGAATGGCGCATTTGCCTGCCGAGGTGCTGATCGAAGTCACTGCGATCGATGATGTGCACCAGGCCGCGAAGCAGTGGCTGGAGCAGGCTTTTGGATCGCAGGAAGCGGCACGCCGCCTCAGCAATGTCGCGCCCACCACGTGGAAGTCACTCGCTTTCACCGTCGAACCTGTGCCCGGTATCCCGTTCGCTTTCTGGCAATGGGAGGATCCGTTGCGGGGCAAGCCGCTGGCCGTCGAAGGCGACCTCTCCGCTGCCGGGATGCGTTTCGCCATCGTGGTAGCGCGCTGGAATGCGGTGATTACGGAGCGCCTGCTGCAGGGTGCGCTTGATGGCCTGCTGCGCAGCGGCGCGGTGCGAGAGCAGATCGAGATTGTGCGCGTGCCGGGTGCGTGGGAGATACCATCGGCGGCACGTGCTCTTGCGGCGAGCCGGCGCTTCGATGGGGTGATCGTGCTCGGCTGCCTGCTGCGCGGGGAAACGGCGCACTATGAGGCGATTTACAACGAGGTGAGCCGCGGTATCGGCCAGTCGCAGCAGGAGACCGGCGTACCGCATGGCTTTGGCGTGCTGACCTGCGAGACGCTGGAGCAGGCGCTGAACCGTGCCGGGATCAAGGCGGGAAACAAGGGCTTCGAGGCCGCCGTCGCCACCATCGAGATGGTGGATGTGCATCGCAAGATCGCAACTGTACCAGTTACAGACAGGCGGCCCATGTGAGCCAGGCACCAGGCAAGCGCCGCAAGTCGCGCGAGCTGGCTATGCAGATGCTGTTCCAGGCAGATGTAGGCAAGCAGTCGCCAGACCAGGTGCGCCAGAGCTTCTGGAAGGCGCGCGAAGAGGCGATCGACAGCGATACGCGGGGCTTTGCGGAAGACCTCTTCCGCGTTGCCACGGCGCGCGAGGAAGAGATCGACGCGCTTATCGAAGAGCACTCGGCACACTGGCGCATCCCACGCATGCCGGCGGTCGACCGCAACCTGCTGCGTCTCGCCGTCGCGGAGCTGGTGGGCTTTCCCGGAACGCCGGTGCCGATCGTCATCAACGAATCGCTGGAGATCGCGAAGCGCTACGCTGCGCCGGAGTCGCTGAGTTTTCTGAACGGGATACTCGACGCGATCGCGAAGAGCCGCAAGTAGAGAGTCAGCAAGTCAGCTTTTGATATTGGCTGACTTGCCGACCTGCTAACTCGCTGACTTGCTGCTCTTACGGAATTGCTCTTGGCTTCACTGCGAGGAAGATCGCCGGCGTGATGCCGCCATTGCCATCCGGCAGATTCGGATTGAACTGCTCCGTATCGGTCAGCGTGCTGGTGGAAACCATGTGCATATTGCTGTCCCCGGCGGTCGAGACGAAGATCTCCGATTGGTCTGGGCTGAAGATGGCCGCCACTGGTGTCGTGGCCTGCGCGCCGGTCAGCTTCACCGGCGTCAATGTGCCGGCGGTCCCCGGTGCCGGGACTGCGTAAACCGGCAGCAGCGCGTTGCCCGGAGTGGCGTTCGCAGATTCGTAGGTCACCACGGCAAGCGACGAGTTTGGCGACGTCACCACCTGGTGAATCAACGATGGCGCATACGCGGCCAGCGACTGCGGGAAGTTATTCGAATTCGTGATCTGGAGCGGGAGCGTGGCCTTGGTCGTTGGATCGATCGGACATGCCCCGGAGGCGTCCGTACCGGCGTTTGTCGGCACCACGACGTTCGAGTCAATCAGTTGTGCTGTTGGAGCCGCTGTAGCGCTGATCACGTGCTTGCCGTCGGTCGTGCTGGCCAGGTGGTCGGCAGTGAAGCCATAGCCCACCGCTCCGGCCGGCACCGCTGACGGGTAGTTGTCGATGGGGATGGTACGGGTATCGGGGCAGAAGCCGCGCGCGGTAGTGTTCTGGCCGGAGAGGAAGGCGCCGAACTGCGGCACGGCGAGCGAAAGATCCGGCGAGCAGAAGACGTTGTAAGTCGTGTTGAGGTCAGAGCCGGGCTGGGCCGGGCAGGCTGCTGCGGATGGAGTGCCGTTGGTGGGGTCGAGCGTCTCCGTACTCCAGCCGGTGAAGGTGTTATAGATGTAGAGCTTGTTGGTGCCCAGGATGTAGATCGTGCTGCCGTCTGGAGAGAAGGCCGCGCGCTGAGCCACGCCGCCATATTGGGTCACGATGCTGGCAGGGGTCCCGTTGCTGCCGGCGCTCCCCGTACCGCCGGTGGTTTTCGAGCCCGCAACGGCGGGCTGATAGACGTAGATGATCTGCCGGTCCTGATCGTTGATCACCACTTGATTGTTGGCGGGCGAGACAGCCAGCACCACGCCGGGCACCGTGGTGTCTTCCTTGGTCAATGTGTTGCTGGCGGCGGCGACAATCATCAGCTCGCGATAGCTGCCGAGATAGAGGCTGCTGCCGGTCTGGTCCACGACCATGGAATTCGGCTTATAGGGCAAGTGGATGGGCGTGCCAATCGTGCCCAGGCTCAGATCGAGCGGGGTGAAGTATTGGGAGTTCGGACTGGCCATCCACAGATAACTGCTGGCGCTTCCCGGCGAGGTCACATTGAGGGTATTGCTGGCGACGGGCGTTCCATTTCCGTTCACCCCAATTTGATTGATCGGCGCCGGATTGCAGGTGGGCGGCGCGCATACGGCATAGACCGAGCTGGATCCAGGAAAGGTTGAAGTGATGTTGCCGGTGCCGCCCACCCCGATGGTGCGCTGGTCGGTCGATGTGAAGCTCAGAGGCAAGCCGGTGATGGTGTTGCCGTTGGTATCGATGACGGTGGCCGTGCTGGGCTGGGGCGTGTTCGGAGTGACCGCCACATTTGTGGTGCCGTTGGCGGAAAGGGTGATCGACTTGGGCGGGCAGGTGTAGAAGTAACCAGCGCTGGAGCTGGTGCCGGAGATGCTGGCAGTGATGAGCGCGGAGCCCGGCTGCTTGGCTGTGGCTACGCCGTTCTGATCGATGGAGACAACCGAGTTTGTCGCGCCGGTACCAGCGCTCGAGGATGTGCTCTGCGCCGCGTACGCGAGGTGTCCGAGGACCGAGGAGCAGGTGGGGACACCGGAGGTGTTCGGGGCGCAGTAAAGCTGCGACTGGCCCTGCCCGTTGGTCACAAACGCAGTGGCGTCCAGCTGCGCGGTCTGGAACTGCGATAAACATCCCTGGACAGCGCTTCCGCTGCTGTTGGTCGTATTCAGCGTCACATTGGTGACCACCGGATGGATATAGACCTGCACCGCATTGCTGGAAGCAACGCCATTGGCGCTGCCGGTCATCGTCGCAACTTCCGATTTGTTGGTCGGGATGCACGTGGTGTAGTCGGCGACGCCACTACTGGTCAGGCGATTCCAGCGGCCGGCACATATCTGCCCACCGGGCGACACGTCCGCATTGTTGATATCGGAGGTGCCGTAACTCACTGTCCCAACGGATACCGAGGCTCCGCTGCAGTCTTTGCCGCTGCCCGCTGACAACGTTCCCACCTGCCCGTAGGAGAGCGAGATGCCGGTCTGCTGCGGTTCCAGGGTGAACGTGACGAGCTGGCCCTTTTTGGTAGCGAAGCCGGCTCCAAAAGCGTTGCAGTAGTTGTTGGGGTTGGAGCCGCAACCGAGAACAGAGAGCTGAACGGGAAGCGTAATGACAAAGAGGACAACAAGAATCAAGTACCGCCGCATGAAACCTCCCCGTAACGGCCTGACGGAGGATATTTTTCCTGCTGCTGTGCGATAGCGAAAAGACTCTCGGCGTGGCCATTCTTGGGAAGAAAGGCCACACTAACTGTCGCTAATCCCTACACGTGCAGGAAAAATCCTCAAGCCGCCACGGTTCACTGCCAGGAAGATCACTGTGAAAACGTGTGTCACGAGTGTAAAGCAGGAGAGCAGGCACGGGCCAGCGATCAGCTACTTCAGCAACGGCAGACAATCACACACCAAAGCAGACAAACCCAGGCAACCGCAGAAACTCATGAGGACGGATGTTGTCTGCAGTGGTCTGCTGCTGCGCTATTGCCCCGCGGGGGAACCAGCTGGCGCGCCGAGGTACTGATTGAACCAGTTCAGCGCCCGCTCCAGCACATCGATGCGGTGCTCGGGAGTACGAAAGCCGTGGCCTTCGTTGGGATAGACCACCAGTTCGGTCGGCACCCCTTCGGCTTTCAGCG
>DASUWP010000216.1:0-3934 GCA_036378335.1 Acidobacteriaceae bacterium
CCATCGACCGCGACAGTCACCCTGCGATCACCGAGAGCGCGAACAACCCCTTGCGAAAACGGCGGGCGCGTCCAATCGACAATGACGTCGTGGACCTCCAGGTCTTTGCAGCCGGTCAGCCGAAGCGGCTGTGTAGCGCCGGCAAAAGAGAGCTCCGCCCCATTCCCGAATATCTCGAGCCCTTCATAGCCACGGAAGTCCATCAGGACGGCATCGGATGGCGCAAACGTGTATTTGCCCGCAGGAAAGACCAGCCGCGCATTGCGTTTCGCCAGAGAGACAATCGCCTTCTGGACAGCGGCCGTTGCATCTTTCTCGCCGGTTGGGTCCGCACCAAAATCAACCACCGAGGCGCGTCTTGCAGTCCCCGGCGCCGCTTCCACCAGTGGCCACGCGCTGCGGCCAGTGGCCAGCACTGCGCCGCCCGCCACGGCGGTTCGCGCCATACGACCTAGAAACTCCCGACGCTCCATCATCGGCGGCTACCCCTCGAAAATCGCAACAGCGGAATTAGGCCCGAATGCTTGTACCGGACGACCGTCCCGGCACGCCACAGTGCCGCCACCATAGCAGTGAACCCGCTGCGCTACAATTCAACTTTAGGTGCGGGCCCTCCCTTCGACCGCCACCCAGCCCTCGCGGCATCTTCAACACTCACTACCTAAGGAGCTTTATCCGTTATGGCGATTCCCGCCACCCAGATGCGTCCGGGCATGATCATCAAGCACAACAATGAATTGCACGCCGTCTTCAGCGTGGAGCACCGCACCCCCGGCAACCTGCGCGCCTTCATCCAGGCCAAATTGCGTAACCTGCGCACCGGCGCGATGTTCGAGCACCGCTTCCGCTCCCCTGACCCCATCGACCGCGTCATTGTCGACGAGATCGCGATGGAATTTCTCTACTCCGATGGGGACGACTATTACTTCATGAACACGGAGAATTACGAGCAGACCCATCTGAAACGCGACACGCTGGGCGACTCGGTCGAATACCTCATCCCCAACCTGCAGATCCGCGTCTCGTTCTTCGATGGCGTGGCCGTCGGCATCGAATTGCCGCAGACGGTGGAGATGACGGTTGTGCAGACCGAGCCCGGACTGAAATCGGCGACTGCTTCCTCGGTGACCAAGCCGGCCACACTCGAAACCGGACTCGTGGTGCAGGTGCCGCCATTCATTAATGAGGGCGAAAAAATCCGCGTCGACACTGCTGAGGGCGCTTACCTCTCGCGCGCATAATTACAGGTGCTTTGCGGGGCGACACGGCCCGAGTCGCCCCGCAGCCTTACTGTCCTGTTCCCGGCATTCCCACCATCCACCCCACACCAAACTTATCTGTACACATGCCAAACAATGGCGACCAGAACGTCGGCGCCAGAGGCATCTGGACATTGCCGCCTTGTTGAAGTGCCTCAAAGACTCGCCTGACTTCCGCTTCGTCCTGGTCCTCCACACAAACCTGAAAACCGGCGAGTGGCATCGATCTTCCGGGCGGCGCATCGCACCCCATCAGTCGTCCGCCGCCTAGCGGGATCGACGTATGCATGACTTTGTCCTTCCAATCCGGCGGCACCGGCATACCTTCCGGACCTTCGCCATATGTCATCTTGAAAGGGTTGTTAACCTTGAATACCTTCGTGTAGAAGGCGAACGCGTCCGCACAATTTCCCTGAAAATTCAAATGCACGCTCATTTCCATGATTGTCTCTGCTCCTTTGAAATTTCCGCATTTTCTTCCATCTGCCTGATATCCATTTGCAAGCTGAGTCGATAAGTGGGTGAGCTACAACTGAGGAGTGTACGCCGCAAGAACAGATCGCGAGATGCGTCCCGCTTGCACTCCCCCGTCCGCTCTGCAACACTGGCCACTCAGTCGCTATGGTTCGCTATTACCTCGTCAAAGGCCGCGTGCAGGGCGTGGGCTTTCGCTGGTTCGTCCATCGTGAAGCCGCCACGCTCGGTCTACGGGGCTGGGTCCGGAATACGGAAAGCGGCCACGTCGAAGTGGTGGCCATGGGAGAAGAGTCCGAACTGAAGCGCCTGCAGGCGTTGCTGGCCAAGGGATCGCGAGGCAGCCGGGTCGATGCCATCGAGCAGCGCGACCTCGATCCCAGCGAGGGCAATGACCTGGGGCCATTTGAGATTGAAGGAGCCTGGTAAATTCGAGCATGTCCACCAAAGCGATCAATGTGAATCCGGCAAACATGGACCCCATCAACTGTGAACCGCTCAAGCGCCTGGTGCGCACCGTGCCCGACTTTCCCAAGCCTGGCATCCTGTTTTACGACATCACCACGCTTCTGAAAGATCCCCTCGGCTTCGCCACGCTGATTGATGCACTTGCGGCGCACTATCTGCAAAAGGACATCGATCTAGTGCTCGGCATCGAGGCGCGCGGTTTCATTTTCGGTCCCGCCCTCGCCTATCGGCTGAACGCCGGTTTCGTCCCGGTGCGCAAGCCGCGCAAGCTCCCCGCAGCCACCGCGAAGGTCACCTACGACCTGGAGTACGGCAGCGATTCACTCGAGATTCATATGGATGCCATCGAGCCGGGCCAGAACGTCGTCATCGTCGATGACTTGCTCGCTACCGGCGGAACGATGGAGGCAACCGTGAAGCTGGTGCGTCAGCTCGGCGGCCGCATCGCCGGCCTCGGCTTCGCTATCGAGCTCGACTTCCTCAAGGGCCGTGAGCGCTTTGAGGAATTCGACGTCTTCAGCCTGCTGCACTACGACGAATAGCTGACCATCAGACCGCGGTGCGACGCCCCGTGATGAAGTGAAGTATGAAGGCGATCACCGCCACGATCAGCAGGATATGAATGAGAAATCCTGCGACATGAAACATCAGGAAGCCACCGGCCCACAGCAACAGCAGAATAATCGCAATCGCTATCCACATCGGACACTCTCCTTCGGCCTTTCATGCGCCCAACTGCATAGAAGGCTGCAAGGCTCCGAGGGTTGTGCGCCGTAGCTCGCCAGAGTCTCAACAACATCCAGCAGATAAACTATAGAAATGGACAACCGCGCTCAGAAGCTCCTGCGCCGGATCTTTATCGGCTCCGGAGTGACCGGCGTCTATCCGAGTTATGGCGCGGCCCTGGCCGCCGTTCCGAAAAAGCACAAGATCGGCTACGACAACAAAGAATCGAGCAATATGTATCCGTATCTGCTCGAATTCACCAAGATCAGCGACTTCGCGGCTCTCTTCTATCTAAGCCGGCTGGCGCAGCCCGGCTGGCGCATCTTTGATTTCGGCGGCAACACCGGTGTCCTCTATTACAACTACCAGCGTCGCTGGACCATGCCGCCCGACGTAACGTGGACGGTGTGCGATGTTCCTGCCGTGATCGAAGCAGGACGTGAATTTGCGAAGACACGCCCGAGCAACGGCCTGCACTTCACCTCAGAATTTGCCGACGCGGCGGGCGCCGATCTGCTCTTCACCTCCGGCACGCTGCAATATGTCCCGGAAGCATTGGCGGACCTGCTCGCGAAACTGGGCGACGCAAAGCCGCAGTACATCCTCGCGAACCGCACCGCTGTATGGGACGGCCCAACATTCTTCACTCTGCAATCTCTCGGTCCGGTGGTCTGCCCCTATCGCGTGCAGAACCGGAAGGAATTTGTAGCATCGCTGGAACAGCTGGGATATCGCGCGAAGGACGCCTGGGAGTGCCCGGAGAGCGGCATCAACGTACGCTGGCACATCCGTCACCGCATCAAGTCGTACGCAGGATTTTTGCTGGAACGCGGCTGAAGCAATCGACGTATATAGTTTCCAGCGCGACTCAGGATATGCGCCGGTCAGGTACGTCGCTGCCTGCACGTTGAAAAACACCGAGGTTGCTCCATGTCCCTCGTCTCCTTCCGCAGCACCCTGCGCCGGCTCGCCCTGTCTCCCGGTTTCGCACTCGCCGTTGTCCTCAC
>DASUWP010000217.1:0-5907 GCA_036378335.1 Acidobacteriaceae bacterium
GTTGTTGACAGTGATGCGGACCAGCTCCGAGCCCGCGCGGGCGAGTGACGCGATCTGCTGTATGGTGCTCTCGATGTCGGCCGTGTCGGTGTTGGTCATCGACTGGACGACAACCGGGGCGGAGGAGCCGACGCGAACTTCGCCGATGCGTACGGTGACAGATTTTCTGCGCTGAATTTCCGGCATAGGGGTGATCTCAGTTTATCGTGATGCGTCCCCGGCCTGCACTGCTGGGTGGGCAGTCACCCTATCGCCCTACCCTCCCCCTCCGCTCCGGGAGGGCGGGTTGTAAACCGCTGGGCGGAAAAGGGTTAAGGCTCTTCCCGACAGCTAAATTCGTCCAAGCAAAGGACTTACTGGCAAATTCTTCCAAACAAAGAAGTTAAGTACCGGATTGCGCGTCCGTAGTCGGCCAATCAGGGCGCGGTGCGGATGAGCAAATGTGTCCCTATTTCCAGTGTAGAGAATCCGGCGCACAGTCATGCCAACAATTTGCTGAGTGTTCCTCAAAAGGGAAATTCGCGACGGCGGAGATCGGGTTGCGCTTCTTCGGCCGCGATGACGAAGTGATTTGCTGTGTCCCGCTCCCGACAGTAGGACGCGGGGCACCCGGTCCGATGATGTTGAGGAGTAGGCATATCCTCCGTTCGCTCCACCCAGGATGGGGCACCCGTGTGGTGGGACTGCGATCTCTCAACTGCGTCGATCGCTTGTCAAGCGATGATTCCGGACGGGGATTACGACGGTGTTGAAGATTCTTGGCGCATCCGGCGATTTGTTTTCCTCAGGCGGCGCACTGCTGATTCTGCGACGCACGCGCGAATGGAGAAAGTTTTGGAAGCACCGCGAAAATTCTGCAGACACATTTGTTACGAATTGCGCGAAGTGCGCTGCGAACGTTGGGCGTGAGCATGATCGATGCCAAAGCGGCGCGATGCGCGCGCGATCGGATGGCAGAAAAGTGGTAGTGCATAACGCCACGCTTGCAGTTACAAACTGTACAACAGTTTCATTCGAGACCGCCGCCGGCATGGACTGGCACAGAAAACAAAAACGCGGTCAGCTGATCTCTCCCTGGAACCTCTGCCTGAGACCAATCGAGACGAGCGCCTTCGGTATCGAAGCGTCACAGCTTCGTACTGCCGAGGTTGGCGAATTTGAGGAAGAGAACTGGATGTCACATGTCTGGACGAAATTGCTAATACGCCAATCGCGCCCCGCGTTTCTGTTGCTGTTTCTCGCGTGCGGAGTGACGATCAACAGCCACGGACAGTCTGCAACGGCGGTGACGGTGACCGGGCCGGCAACGGCGCACGCGGGCACGCCCGTGGCGTATAACGCCACCGTTTCGGGTACGACCAACCAGACGGCCATATGGAGCGTGAGCCCGGCGACGGGCGCGGGCACCGTCTCGTTGAGCGGCGTATACACGCCACCAGCCCAGATACCGTCGGCGAATACCGTGACCATCCGCGCAACCAGCAGGCAGACGCCGACCGTCTCCGGATCGATAACGGTGACGCTTTACGACCCGATTCCGGTGATCACGTCGGCGACGGCGAACCCGGCCAGTGCGAGCGGCAGCTATCTGCTGGACGTGCAGGGCGATGGGTTCATGGCGGGAGCGGCACTGATGGTGGCCGGGATCCAGATGCCGACGACGCATGTCTCGGCAACGGAACTGCAGACCACGGTCACGAGCAGCGCCACGCAGATTACGGTCTCGGTGAAGAATCCATACCCGGGTGCGGTTTATTCCGTTACATCGCACGTGCCTCTAGGGACGCTGCAGGCAACGGCAACGGCCGCGGCGCGGCTGCTGGACCAGTCAACATTCGGACCGACGGAGACGAGTATCCGGCATGTGCAGCAGGTGGGCCTGCAGGGATTCCTGAATGAGCAGTTCAACACTCCGCCGACGTATCTGCCTGCGCTGCCCGCGACGACGCCTTCGCAATGCTCGCCGGCATCGATAACATCAGTGTGCGTGCGGTCCAACTGGTTTCAGAACGCATTTGCAGCGAACGATCAGTTACGGCAGCGCGTGGCTTTCGCATTGAGCGAGATCTGGGTGGCGTCCTCCTACAACGGCTACATGATTACGCCGTACGCGAATCTGCTGGTGAAGGATGCATTCACCAACTACCGGCAGATCATGCAGGATATGACGCTCTCGCCGAATATGGGCTCCTTCCTGAACATGCTGAACAGCCCCGCGCCGCCGGCCGGACAGATTGCGAACGAGAACTACGGGCGCGAACTGATGCAGCTATTCAGCATGGGGCCTGACCTGCTGAATGAGGATGGAACGCCGCAGACCGACAGCAACGGAAACACGATTCCGGCGTATACGGAACTGCAAGTGGAGGCGATGGCGCGCGCGCTGACCGGTTGGACATATGCCAACGCGGACGGCAGCACCCCTTCGAACTTTGTCTTCACGCCGAACTGGAACCACCTGATGGTGCCGATCGATATGCGGCACGAGCACAGCGCCAAGGCGCTGCTGAATGGCGTGACGCTGCCGGCAGGGCAGAGCGCAACGCAGGACCTGAAGGGCGCGCTGGATGACGTCTTCAACCACCCGAACGTGGGTCCGTTTGTGAGCCGGATGCTGATACAGCGCCTGGTGGCGGGCGATCCGAGTCCGTCGTATGTGCAACGTGTGGCGCAGGTGTTTGCAGACAACGGATCAGGCGTTCGTGGGGACATGAAGTCGGTGATCGCGGCGATTCTGATGGACCCGGAAGCGCGTGCGAACGATGCGCAGGCCGGCGATGCGCTGGCGAGCAGCCCGGTGGTTGATTCCGGGCACCTGCGCGAGCCCGCGATCTGGCTGGTAAACATTGCGCGCGGTCTGAATGCTGCGTCGACGAACTCGACAGCTGCCTACCCGTTCATCAACGTGGGGAATGGACAGATGGTGTCGATAGGCGAGCCGCCGTTCGGCGCGCCGACAGTGTTCAACTTCTTCCCGCCGGATTACGTTGCGCCAGAGACGACGATCAATGCGCCGGAATTTGCGCTGGAGAATACCGGCTCGATCATTCCGTTGGCGAACGCAGCGACCTATGTGATGCATAACAGCGCGAGCGGGCTCCTCGTGGACTACAGCGCGACGGGGCAGTTTGGCGGCCGGGCGTCGGATCCGGGCGCGCTGGCGGATTACCTGGGCATGATTTTCATGCATAGCCAGATGCCGTCGGATTTACGGACGGCGATCGTCCAGAACTTATCGGCGATACCGGCGAGCAATCCTGCGGCGCGCGCCAGCGTGGCGGCATACCTGGTGGTTACGTCGCCGGAATACAAGATCATGCATTGAGATTTCTGCGAGCGCAGGCAGCACGGACAGGAGTGAAGGGAAAATGAGAACGAGTCGACGGAGTTTCCTGAGTTATGCGGCGATGGCAGCCGGTGGCAGCGCGCTGGGGTTGCGGCCTTTTGGCGCAATGAACGCGCTGGCGCAGACGACATCGGATTATCGCGCGCTGGTCTGCGTGTTTCTGTTTGGCGGCAACGATTCGAACAACATGCTGGTGCCGTACGATTCGACCGGCTACGCGAATTATGCGAGCCTGCGCGGCCCGCTGGCGCTGGGGCGCAGCGCGCTGCGGCCGCTGTCGCCGACACCGAACTTCGCGGTGCATCCGAACCTGCCGGAGGTGCAGGCGCTGTACAACAGTGGCAAGCTGGCGTTCCTGACCAATGTAGGCACGCTGATCCAGCCGACGACGCAGGCGCAGTTTCTGGCAAACCAGGGAACGCGGCCGAGCAATCTGTTTTCGCATCCGGACCAGCAGGTGGAGTGGCAGAACCAGGCGATCAGCGGACGGACGCGGAGCGGATGGGCGGGCAGAATCGCCGACCGCTTGAACGTGCAGTACAACTCCGGGGCGCAGGTGCCGATGATCTGCTCACTCGATGGTGCCACGATTTTCTGCAATGGCGAGTCGACGCAGCCGATGTCGCTGGGCAGCCAGGGCGCAGTGCCGCCGTATTGCGCGGACGGGCAGTATTGCGCGTCGCGTCTGCAGACGGCGCAGCAACTGGCGACCATGAGCTCCGGCGTGTCGCTGGTGCAGGCGGACAACGACATCACCACGAATGCGTATCGCTATAACACCATCCTGATGGATGCGATGAGCTCTGCGGGAGGGATACAGACAGTGTTTCCTACGTCGGGCGGCAATCCGTTTGGAGCGCAGTTGAAGCAGGTGGCGCAAATGATGCAGGTGCATTCCGCGCTGGGGGTGAAGCGGCAGATATTCTTCGTGGGCGGTGGAGATTTCGACACTCACGGCAGCCAGCTGCAGATCCAGGCGGCACTGCTCTCGCAACTGAGTCCGGCACTGAACGCGTTCTACAGCGCGACCGAAGAGCTGGGGCTGGCAAACTCGGTGACGACGTTTACCTGCTCCGATTTCTCGCGAGCATTCCAGCCGAATTCAGCCGCCGGCAGCGATCATGCGTGGGGCGGCCACCATATCATCATGGGCGGCGCGGTGCAGGGCGGCCGGATGTACGGCACCTTCCCGACGCTGGCGCTCGGCGGCCCCGACGATTCGGACAAGAACGGCCGCTGGATTCCGACGACATCATCGTCACAGTATGCGGCGACGCTGGCGCAGTGGTTCGGCGTTGCGTCGACGGACCTGTCCTACGTGCTTCCGAGCCTGGGCAACTTCTCGCAATCGAATCTGGGCTTCCTCGGCTGAGACGCGGGTTTCCGGGCCGGCGAGGGCTTCGCTCCGTCAGCCTCGGAGGACTTGGCGAGCTGCGCGGAGGCCGGAGCGCAGTGCGCCGTGGACCGTGCCCCAGTGGCCGGTGACATCGGTGTGCTCGCCGGCGAAGAAGAGGGTGTTCTGAACCGGCTCGGCCATGATGGCGGAACAATCAGCAGCGCCTACCGGCGCATAGCTGTACGCGCCAAGAGTCCAGGGATCCCTTTGCCAATCGTGCATATACCAGTTACGTAATTCTGCGTCCAGCGACTGCGGAGCGAGCGAGAAGATGCGCTCGAGCGAACGCAGCCCCTGGATATGGAACTGCTCAGGGTCTGCGGCTGCATCCGCTTTGGGACCGCCCGCCCAGGCGACGAGCATGGGCAGGTTGCCGGGAGGCTGCGCCCAGAACGTGGCGGGAGTCATCCCGGGCGCGAAGAGAAAGCGCATCTTCGGCATCCAGAATGGAGTGCGAAAGACCAACACCAGGCGACGGACGGAGCCGGGCTCCATGCGATCCGCTGCAGCGAGGGCGCGCGACGGCTGAGGATGGAAGGCAACGCTGCGCGCCTTCAGCACGCCGAGCGGCAGGGTGACGATGGCCTTCCCTGCAGAGAAGCGGGTTTGTTCGCCGGAACCGGTCTGTACAGTAACTGCGCCGGGCTTCCACTCGAGTGACCTGACAGGCGAGCGCAGAAGGATGCGGGCGCCGGCCTGTTCCGCACGCTGGGCGAGATGCCGAGGAAGCAAATCGTAACCGCCGGCGGGACGTGAAGATTGATCCCCGCCGATCTCTTCTTCGGCCTGCTGCTGGCGGGCGAGAGCAGCGATGCCGATGTGGCGCGCGTCGGCGGCATTGAAGCCTTCGACGAAGGAGCGGACGGTCTCAGCGATTTCTGGGCCGGGCTGTCGCCGGGCAAGAAAATCAGCAAGGCTCATATCGCCGTCGCGGCGGACGACGTCGGCTAGTTCGTCGAGCAAGTCGAATGCCTTGTCCTGTGGGCAGGCGTCTAGTCTGCCGTCGCGAAAGCACAGATCTGTACCAGTGACCTTCTGGAGGGGCGCGTGCAGATCGTTAAAGACGCGAAGCAATTCAGGCGGGCGCCCGTGGACGAACTCGGCGCCGAGCTCTACAGGAGCTTCGATGTCCGACGAATGCAGCGTGTGCACACGGCCCCCGATG
>DASUWP010000218.1:0-23057 GCA_036378335.1 Acidobacteriaceae bacterium
CCCGCGCAATCGACCAAGATTGTAACCCGTGGTGCATGCGATGAGCTTTTATTCACGGCAACAGCCGGTTCACAACCGGAGATGGATACTGAGGGCGCCCTCCGGCTCCGGAATAACGGTGACCTGCTCCAGTGAAGCGACGAACCAGTCCGCTGCAGTGAGTTCGGATTGCGGATGAGAGGAGAGCACAGCGAGCACCTTGCAGCCGGCGGCCTTGCCGGAGGCGACACCTGCGGGCGAGTCTTCGATGACCAGGCAATCCGCGGGAGCTAGGCCGAGCAATTTTGCGCCGGCGAGATATGGCTCAGGGTGCGGCTTGCCGTTGGCGACGATGTCCGCAGAAACGAGTGCTGCCGGCATGGGTAGTTTCGCGTAGCTGAGGCGCCCCCGGAGCAGACGCACTGTGGCCGAGGTGACGATGGTCCAGCGATCCGCGGGTAGCGATGCAAGAAGCTTTTCTACGCCGGGCAGAACGATGAGGCCGCTGTGGTCTTCTGCGTCGTAGTCTTCGAGACGCCGCTGCTCGATGACAGGATCGAGATCGGGCCGAAGGATGCGCAGCGTATCGAGGGCGCGGCGGCCATGCGTGGACTGGAGGGAGAAAGCGCCTTCCATGTTGTGATGCTTGGCCCAGCGCAGCCAGCAGCGCTCATCGGCGCCGGTAGAGCTGATGAGCACGCCATCCATGTCGAAGAGAATGCCGCGGGCGGTGATGGTTTGTGTAGGCATCTACTTGAATGATGATGGCACGCAGCGGCAGACGGTAGTGTCACCGAGCGCATACCGGCAGAGATATTGGGATGTAGCGGCGTTGTTTGCAGGTAGACTCAGCGTATGGGAAACAAAGACACGGGAAAGCGCGAAAAGAAAAAGCCTGCCAAGCCCAAGCCGAAGGTCGAGCCCGGGCGCAAACGTGGGGAGTACAACCCGTCTGCCGGTGGACCGCCGAAGAGCTAAGCCAAGGTGCTGCCAAGCCAGCCGTAACTGTGAAGGCGTACGATGCAGGTGAACTGGAATCTGCAGGAGCGGCGCCATGAAATGCAGAATTGCGATGTGGGCGGCTGTGGGGTTTATCGTCTCGGGTGTCTGGGCGATTCTTACGTTCTTGAGTCCTCCGATGACTTTCGGGGGACCGGCTGTAAGGAATCTCGCCGTCTTGGTCCAACCGATCGCCCTCGTTAGTTTTCGCTTCCATGTCCCGATGCACTTCCTGCAGGTGATGATCGCGAATGCCGCTACCTATGGGCTGCTCGGCTTGATGGTGGAAACTATGCGGCGAGCGCTGCATCCCGCAAGATAATGCACGCGATTGACACCTCTTATACGCCGACCTAGTCTTATAAATACGATGAGTCGGGCTGGTTCACCCCTGCGTGCCTGTTGCTGCGGTTGTTGCTGCGGCCGGGGTCGGGTGTGCCGTCCGGCGGAGATCGAATAAGTTTCGACGATTCCGCGACGCAAAGACTTGAGACCCACCCGCAGATGCTGCCGGTGGGTCTTCGTATTTTCGGCAGCAATACTCCCATCAACGACGAAAGGTTGAGACGACCATGGGCACAATTGCAGAGACTATCGAGACCGCCCGGCTGCCCCGGCTGGGTGAGACGGCTCCGGACTTCACCGCGAAGAGCACGCACGGCGATATCCGGCTGAGCGATTTCACGGCGAAGGGCAAATGGGTGCTGCTCTTCTCCCATCCCTCGGACTTCACGCCCGTGTGCACGACGGAGTTTGTTGAATTCGCGCGGCGCTGGCCGGAGTTCGATGCGCTGAATGTCCAGTTGATCGGCGTATCGATCGACAGCATCTACTCGCACATCGCGTGGGTGCGCGATATCGAACAGCACGCGAAGGTGGAAGTGAAGTTTCCTGTTGTCGCCGATCTGGACCAGCGGGTGGCGCGGCTTTACGGCATGGTGCACGAGGCGGTGGCCGATACGGCAGCGGTGCGCGCGGTATTCGCGATCGATCCCAAGCAGAAGGTGCGAACGGTGCTCTACTACCCGATGCAGCTCGGCCGCAGTATCGATGAGCTGCTGCGCGTGTTTCAGGGATTGCAGACAGTGGACGCGAACGGCGTGAGCTGCCCCGCGGACTGGAAACCGGGTGAATCCGTCATTGTGCCGGCGCCGGCGACGCAGGCCGATGCGGCGAAACGCACCAACGGCGCCGGGGCAGGTCTGGATGTGAAGACCTGGTATCTGTCGAAGAAAGAGCTGGAAGTGAAGCCGCTAGCGGGATCGAAAAACTGAACGGGCGGCGGACAGCGAATCGGTGAGAGGATGCGCAGTTTTTTTTTGGCGTATCCAACCTGATGCCGGAACTGCACGCTGAGCTGAAGCTGGTACCGTAGACGGGAAGTGGCGCAGCATGCGCTGATTCTCGTTTTTACGTTGCGAGGCGTGGATGATCGTCCGCTCCAAATCCAACTGGTGGACCCTGCTGTTTGTATGGCGGGGCTCGATGATGAAGCAGATGCTGCCGCAGCTATTGATTGTGGCGGTGTTGAGCGTGGTCGCGGTGTGGACCGAGGGCTCGGTCCTCAAGCACAAGGTGCCGCTGAATGCGACGCCATTCACGCTGGTGGGCGTGGCGCTGGCGTTGTTTCTGGGATTTCGCAACAGCTCGGCGTATGACCGCTGGTGGGAGGGGCGCAAGCTGTGGGGCGCGCTGGTGAACACCATGCGAACGCTGACCCGGCAAGTGCTGACTATGACTGGGGAGGCCGGGGACAAGCGGGAATTCCTGAACATGCTAGTTGCGTTCACCTACGCGATGCGCGACCAGTTGCGCGGCGATGCTTTCGCGCGCAGCGCGGAGCTACTGCGTCCGGAACTGGCGGAGGAGGTCGACCGCGCGCGTTATAAGCCATTCATCATCCTGCGCGCGATGGGCGAGTGGGTAGCCGAGCGCCAGCGCGACGGAGCATTCGGCGAGATCACGACATCGGCGATTGACCGCAATCTGGTGGAGCTGTCGAACATACTCGGCGGCTGCGAGCGCATTGCGGCGACGCCAGTTCCCTTCGGCTATTCGGTGATGATTCACCGCGTCGTCTACTTCTATTGCGCGCTGCTGCCGTTTGGGTTGGTGGATGCGATCGAGTGGATGACGCCGGCGGTCTCGCTGGTGATGGCGTATTCGTTCATTGCGCTGGACTCGCTGGCATCGGAGCTGGAGATGCCGTTCAACCGCGAGGAGAATGATCTGGCGCTGGACGCGATCTCGCTGAATATCGAATTGAGCATTCGGGAGATGAGTGGGGAGACGTCGGAGAGCAAGCCGCTGCAGCCGGTGGGGTATGTGTTGCACTAAGGTGCTGGCCGCACGTGCGGACACGCTAACCCGGATGACGCGAGTCAGCAGAGAAAGCGAAAAGGGACGGCCGAGGCCGTCCCTTTTGCGATGTTTGCTGGGTGACTTAGAGAGGTTGAACGTTCTCTGCCTGCCAGCCCTTGGGGCCCTTCACCACGTTGAACTGAACCGCCTGACCTTCCTGGAGGCTGCGGAAGCCCTGTGCCGCAATGGCGGTGTGGTGGACGAAAACATCTTCTCCATTCTGGCGGCTGATGAATCCGAAACCCTTGGCGTCGTTAAACCACTTTACTGTTCCCTGTTCCATATTGCTTAAGTCCTTTGCTGCTGCGTCGTGACACTGCATTCAGAAGCAAAGAGGGACGGCCGAGGCCGTCCCTCTTTGTGATGTTGTTTGCTGGGTGGTTTACAGGGGCTGAACGTTCTCTGCCTGCCAGCCCTTGGGGCCCTTCACCACGTTGAACTGAACTGCCTGACCCTCTTGGAGGGTGCGGAAGCCCTGTGCCTGAATGGCGGTGTGGTGAACGAAAACATCTTCTCCGCTCTGGCGGCTGATGAATCCGAAACCCTTGGCGTCGTTAAACCACTTTACTGTTCCCTGTTCCATATTGCTTAAGTCCTTTACTGCTGAGTTGTGACGCTGAATTCAAGATCGGTCTCGGCAAGTAGAGAACTGCAGATACAGAACTAGCAAAACCTGTCCAATTCGAACGCTGTTTCAGTATACAACGGACGGGGTAGCTTTAAAGGTTACTTTTGTAATTACTTTCAGCAACGTAGTGACACTCGCTGCTGGGCGGAGCTGCCGCGAACCCCTTCTATCCGACGCAAAATCAGTCCTCCGGCGCAATGGCGTAGTAACCCTTTCGCGATTGGACCTTGAGGGCCTCTTCTCGCTGATGGCACTGGATGTCGACTTTTCGATAGGTACCGTCGGTCTTGTCGTTGGTGGGGGTGTAGCTGGCGACGTACTGGGTGCGCAGCTCGTCCTCGATCTGCTGAAAGGCGGCTTCGAGCTTCTTGCCGTTGTCGCCCACATTGATGAGGCGGCCGCCGGTCTGATCTGCGAGCTGGTGCATGACGTAGTCGCCCGAGTAGCCGATGCTGTACATGCCCCCGTAGAAGCCGCGGTCCGCAATGAGCAGGACGTAGACCATCGAATTGGCCTTCTGGGCAGCTTCGATGGCATCTCTCAGCTTGTGGGTAGATCCCTGGTCTTCTCCGTCGGTGAGAACAATCATGGCCTTACGGCCGGTTTCGCCGGCGAGCTTGTCTTGCGCGGATTGGACGACAGCATCGTAGAGCAGGGTGCCGCGCGGCGTGCCGGTGGGCAGGGGGCCGGTGGTGACGCCGCCGGTGCCGGTGTTGATCTGTGCCTTCTGCATGTCGCGTGCCAGTGCGCCTGCGTTGGAGGTGAAGTCGGAGAGCAGGTCGATATCGACATCGAAGGAGACGAGGAAGGCCTGATCCTTCTGGCGCAGGATGCGCTTGAGAAACTCCGCGCCGGTCTGCTGCTCCAGTGGCAGTACATTCTGCTGCGAGCCTGAGGTGTCCAGCAGGATGCCGAGAGTGAGGGGCTGATCGACCTCAGCGGTAAAGTTCTTGAGCTTCTGAGGCTGCTTGTCCTCGAAGACCTGGCAGTCGTCGCGGGTGAGATGCGGGATCAGCAGGTTCTTTTTGTCACGAACGTCGAAGTAGAGCGAGACGAGGTTCACGTTCTGACGGAAGGTCGCGACCGACTGAGAGGTATCGTCGTTGCCGTTCGGATCTCCGGGCATTCCCTGCGGCGCGGCGTCCGGGGATGGCGCGGACTGGGCGTGAAGCCGCGCAGACGGCAGGACAAAAAGGGCACAGAGGAGCAGAAGCGAGAGTACGCGGGGCATGATCGTCCTCTATTAGACGATAGCGCGGGCCGGAGGGCGAGCGCGGCAGAAGCGAGTCAGCGAGCCCGAGGCGGCCGTTCTGCTCCCAGGTAACCCAGGGCAATGTGGGACCGTCTCTCTGGTAGGCTGACACTTGGAGTTTTCAGGCCGCGGGCATCGCGTCACTGCATCTAGAGCATTTATCGGTACAGGTGGACGAATCCAGGGAGCGCTCCAGTGGCTTTTCTTTAAAGGAAAAGCCACATCGAGTGCACTCCCTAGATTGGGAGCCTTACCGAAAATGCTCGTATCCCGATTACGCAAATCTGCGTAGGCGATACGCAGGCGAGACGACGGGATAGCCCCGGAGATGGTGTGGAGGAGCTTTGGGCGGAAAGCAGTTGGCGTGGAGTCTGGTAGCGGCGGTTCCCCTGATGGGACTGGCGGTTGGCGTAGCACAGCAGAGCGGCAGCGGTTCGCTGCCCGATGGTCCGACGGCACAGAATACGTCGCAGGCGAGCGGCGCCCAAACGAGCACTGCCGAGAGCGGCTCGCAGCAGAGCGTGCCGGATGCGCCAAACGCGACGGCAAACCAGGGCTCCGACAGCCTGCGCAACCTGACCCGGCAGGTGGCTCCGGGCAAGGCGCCGGCTCCGGAGGGCGATGAAAACCAGGTACAGGCTCCTCCTCCGCCGCAGACCAATGCGCCGAATCCGGATGGGGAACCGCAGCAGGAGGCGCCCTACATTCCGAAGACCCAGGAAGAGGCACGGGGATTCGTTCTACACGCTAATACCACTTACATTCCTGTACCGGTGACGGTGTTGGACAAGAACCACCACCAGGTGGCCGGGCTGACGTATCGCGACTTCCGCATTTACGAGAACGGACAGCGGCAGCACATCGCCTACTTCAGCGTGGATCCTGTGCCGCTGTCGGTCGCGTTCGTCATCGACCAGAGCATGCCCAAGGACACGATGAAGAAGGTGAACGAGAGCCTTTCGGCGATTCAGGGAGCGTTCACGCCGCAGGACGAAGCCGCCGTGTTCACCTACGGCAATGGTGTGACCAAGCAGACGACGTTTACCGCGACGCAGGGCGATCGCCTGCCGGCGGTGCTGGAGCGCTCGAAGAAGGAAGGCACCGAGATGGGCGGCCCGCAGGTGGGTGGCCCGTTCGGCATGACCGGGCCGACGATCAACGGCAAGGCGGTGGACCCGAATGTGAATGGCAACGCAAGGCCGGGCTACGACTTCAACATTCCGCACGAGACGCACACGCTGTCCGACGCGATCCTGGCCGCGGCCAAAGAGCTGCAGGATCGCCCGAGGGAGCGCCGCCGCGTGATTTATGTGATCAGCGATGGCAAGGATATGCGCTCCAAGGCAACGGTGCGCGAGGTGATCCGCTTCCTGCAAGGAAACCAGGTGACGGTGTACGCGACGATGGTGGGTGATGCCGCCACCTGGGGTATCGGCTATCTGGATCGCGTGCACCTGCCGCTGATCCCTGCAGAGAACGTACTGCCGCGCTATGCGAACGCGACTGGGGGCGTGCTGGAATCACAACTCTCCGCCGATGGCATGGAGCGCAGCTTTGCCATCATCGCCAAGGAGATCCGCACGCAATACACGCTGGGCTACTACAGCCATTTGCCGACGATCGACGGGCGTTATCGCACGCTCGACGTGCATGTGGAGCGGCCGAATCTGGAAGTCAAGGCGCGGCTCGGTTACTACCCTACCGCTTCCTTGCAGTGATGGCGGCCGGGCACGGCGTTGCCGCGAATCCGGCGGCGACGGTGGGGCTGAGCCTGGCGTCGGCGGCGATTTGGGGTACCAGCGATTTTGTCGGCGGCATTGCCGCGCGGCGGCTACCGTCGGCGGCAGTGGTGACTCTGTCGCATTCGCTGAGTCTGGCGGTGCTGGTGTCACTGGCGCTGATTCATGCTTCGGCGTGGCCCGATACGCCATCCGCGGTGTACGGAGCGCTGGCAGGATTGGCGTGCGGTACGGGCGTGATGGTGCTGTACAAGGCGCTGGCGTTGGGCGGTATGGGGCTGACGGCAGCCGTGAGTGGCGTGCTGGCGGCGATGCTGCCTGTGCTGTGGGCGTTCTGGACCGAAGGCTTGCCGCGCGTGCCGCAGATTGCGGGCATCGTGCTGGCGGCAGTCGCGATCTGGATGATTGCGCGCGCGCCGGGATCGCCATCGTCGAAGAAAGCGATTTTGCTGGGCGCGGCAGCGGGCGCGAGCTTCGGCTGCCTGTTTATATTGCTCAAGCTGGCTGGACGCGGCGGCGTGTTGTGGCCGCTGGCGTGGTCGCGCGTGGCGAGCACAACCCTGGCCGCTGCCGTGACCGCGCTCGGCATGCGACGCAACCGCGTTGCAAAGGCGGAGCCACAACCCCGAGTTTCGTGGCCGGGCTGGGCGGTGCTGGGTTTGATCGCGATGGCGGGGCTCTTCGATGCAAGCGGCAACACGTTCTATACGATTGCGGCGCGGCTTGGCCGGCTTGATATTGCTGCGGTGCTGAGCTCGCTTTACCCGGCAGGGACCATCGTGCTGGCTGCGGCGCTGCTGAAGGAGCGGACAACGCGAAGCCAGGCTGCCGGGATGGCGCTGGCGCTGGTGGCGGTGGTCCTCATTTCCGCATGATTAAGAGAGCACAATCGGGAAGCGCACAGCCAGGGCGCATGGAAGTGATTACCGGCCCGATGTTCTCCGGCAAGAGCGAGGAGTTGATTCGCCGGCTGAAGCGGGCGCAGATTGCGCGGCTGCGGATTGCGAGCTTTAAACCGGAGATTGATCTGCGCTACCAGCGGGACGCGATCGCCTCGCACAGCGCGCATACCATCGAGGCACTTGCGGTGCCGGACGTGCACCGGCTGCGCGCGGCGCTCTTCCCCGCACTGGACACGATCGATGTTGTGGGCATCGACGAAGCACAGTTCTTCGATGACTCGCTGGTAGGGCTGGCGATGGAGCTGGTGCAGGCAGGTAAACGCGTGGTGCTTGCGGGCCTGGACACAACGTTCGCGGGAGAGCCGTTCGCGCCGGTGCCCGCGCTGATGGCGATTGCCGACGAGGTGATGAAGTTATCGGCGGTGTGCATGCTGTGCGGGGCGCCGGCGATCCACACGCAAAGGCTGGGGACAAACCAGCAGCTTGTGGTGGTGGGCGCCGCGGGCGTGTATGAGGCACGATGCCGCAAGTGCTTTCGGCCAGAGGGCGATGTGCCTGCGGCGGAACAATTGAAGCTGCCCAAGGGCTAACGCTCAGTGAGCGAGCTCACCGCGAAGCGTGGTGACGGCCTGGCCACGCAGTTTGACGCGATCTCCTGCAAGACGCAGATGCAGCCACCCGCCGCGCGCGGAGGCCTGGTAAGCAACGATCTCCCGCTTGCCTAGCCGTGCGATCCAGTAGGGCGCGAGTCCGCAATGCGCGGAGCCGGTGACCGGGTCTTCATCGATGTGGAAGTACGGATAGAAACAGCGCGAGACGATATCGGCTTTATCGTTTGTGCCTGCCGCGGTGACGATGATGCCTCGCGCGTCCTCTTGTTCCGAGAGGGCGGCGATCTGCTTCAGGTCTGGGCGAAGTGAGCGAACGGTGGCCTCATCCTTCAGCTCGATGAGATAGTCGAGGCGGTTGCGGCCGACGAAGACTGGTTCCGCGCCCAGCATGGCGGCGAGGCCCTGCGGCGCCGCAACCGGCGAGACCAGCTCGGCGGGAAAGTCGAGCTCGACCCATGCGGTCCCGTTGGCGAAAATATGATCTGCCGTGAGCAGGCCGCTGCGCGTATGAAAGCGCGCCTGTTCGCCGGAAGGAAGAGCTGCTGTCTCCCATAGATAGTGGGCGCTAGCGAGCGTGGCATGGCCGCAGAGGTCGACCTCCGCGCCGGGCGTGAACCAGCGGAGATTGTAACCGTCTTGATTGCTTGCCCCGCGCCTGATCAAAAACGCGGTCTCGGCGTGGTTCATCTCGATGGCGACGGACTGCATCCATTCATCGGAGGTGGGGCTCGAAAGAACGCAGATGCCGGCAGGATTGCCGCGATAGGGCTCGGCAGTGAAGGCGTCGACGACGGCTATGGGCTGGGGCATGGGTTTAGGCTACCGCAGACAGAAGCAGACAAAAGGCAGGCAACCACAGACAACAGCAGTTTCGTAGGCGGAGAATGATCTGCAGTTGCCTTCAAAGAGCGCTGCTAAGAATTGCGGGGCGGGTCTCTGCCAGGTGCAGAACGAGCTCGCCGAAGAGCGTGTTGGCCCAGGCGAACCACGCGCGGGTGAAGTCGGCGGCGTTGTCTTTTTGGAACGACTCGTGCAGGAAATGCGTGCCGGCGGTGGTGTCGCGCAGAGTGCGGAGACAGGTGCGAATCTCCTGATTGTCGACGCTGGTGAAGGCGCGGAAGAGGATGGACATGGGCCAGATGTAATTGAGCCCCTGGTGCGGGCCGCCAATTCCCTCGCCTGCCTTGCCGCGGAAGAAGTAAGGGTTGTCCGGGCTGAGCACCCAGGCGCGCGTGCGCTGATAGACGGGATCGCTGATGGGGCAGCAGCCGAGATATGGCAAAGAGAGCAGGCCGGGCGCGTTGGCGTCGTCCATGAGAAGCGTGTTGCCGTAGCCATCCACTTCATAGGCCCACAATACGTCACCGCTGCTGTTGCGTGCGTGGCCGTGTTGCGCGAGCGCCGTCTCGACTTCCCTGGCGAGAGCCGTGGATTCATTTGCAAGTTCGCTATCGTGGAGGACGGAGCCGGCGATCTCCGCCAGCTGGCGGAGGCTGACGACGGCGAAGTGATTTGCAGGAATGAAGAGGGGATAGATGCAGGAGTCGTCCGAAGGGCGGAACATCGAGTAGATGAGACCGACGGGCCGCGCCGGATTTCCGTAGCCGGAAAGCGGCACGGTGTCGGTGGGCACGGGCGAGCTTCGCTGGAAGTGATAGGGGCCCCGGTCGTGCTTACGCTGCTGCTGGTGGAAGGTCTCCACGATGCGATGGGCCGAGCTACGCCACTGATCATCGAACGGAGTAGTGCTGCCGGTGGCCTTCCAGTAGCCGTGCGCGAGGCGAATGGTGTAGCAGAGCGAATCGATCTCCCACTTGCGCTCGCCGACACCGGGAAGCATGTCGGTGTCGTCGTGCACAGCCCAGGAGAGCGGCTTGTCGGATGTGCTGCGCAGGAAGGCGTTGGCGTAGGGGTCGATGAGAATGCATCGGCTCTGTCGGCGGATCACGCCTTCGATGAGCGAGGCGAGCTGCTTGTCTTCTTTTGCGAAGCGGAGATAGGGCCAGACCTGCGCGGAAGAATCGCGCAGCCACATCGCATCAATGTCGCCGGTGATGACGAAGGTGTCGGGGTGGCCTTCGAAGGTGCCGGGAAAGACGGTGGTGTCCAGCGTGTTGGGCAGGCAGTTGCCGAACATGAGGCGCAGTTCGGGATCGGCGATCTTCGCGCCGACACGGGTGATGGCGGCTTCGACGGCGGGACTCGAAAAGCGGCGCTCAGCAGGGGCGGGACGCTGGTGGAGATCTGTTGGCCGAATTTGCGCGAAGAGATGACGCGGGGTCGCGGTTGCGGCAGCAACGGATGCAGCACCGCCTAAAAAAGCGCGGCGCGTGGTGCCGGAAGTTGTGCTCATGCGGTCCGTCATTACGTAGTCAAGGATGGCGGTGCGACCTTCTGGTCTGTGCCGAGCTGTTGGTTGGGCTGATCGCCCATGGTGAAAGTGAGGGTGGCGCCGCTCACGAGATCGCTGTGATGTACCCAGAGGCGATCCAGTTTTTTGCCATTGAGCGCAACCGACTGCACGTATTTCTGCGAGGGGCTGCTGCGTTTCGCTTCGATGGTGAGCGTCTTGCCGCCGCCGATGCTGATCTTTGCGCTTTCAAAGAGCGGTGTGCCGAGAACGTAGGTACCGCTCACCGGATCGACTGCGTACAGGCCCATCGCGCTCATGACATACCACGCAGACATCTGACCGCAGTCTTCATTGCCGGCCAGGCCGTCGGGGTCGTTGTGATAGAGCGTGTCGAGGATCTGGCGGATGCGCTCCTGCGTCTTCCAGGGCTGGCCGGCGTAGATGTAGAGATAGGCGATGTGGTGCGAGGGCTCGTTTCCGTGCGCATACTGGCCGATGAGACCGGCAATATCCGGCGGGGCATCTGCGGGCAGCTCGGAGCTTTGATTGAAGAGCTCATCCAGTTTCTTGAGGAATGCCTCGCGGCCGCCGAACTGATCGATGAGGCCCTTCACATCGTGCTGGATGCCGAAGGTGGTCTGCCAGGCGTTGGACTCGGTGTAATCGCGCCACCTTTTCGAGTGTCCCATTTCCTTGGGGTCGAAGGGGGTGGTCCACGCACCATCCGCGAGCTTGGCGCGAATGAAGAGGGTTTGCTTGTCGAAGAGGTGCTGGTAGTTCTGCGAGCGCTTCAACTGCAGCGAGACATCCTCGTCGCGGCCGAGCTTCTTGGCTACTTTTGAGCATGCCCAGTCGCCGTAGTCGTATTCGAGGGTCTTTGAGACGGACTCTTCTTCGAGATCGGCGGGAATGTAACCGTCCTTGCGATAGAGCGCGAGGCCGCGATAGTCGTCGTCCATGTTGCGCTTGCGCATCACCTTGTAAGCGCGGTCCCAATCGATGCCGGGGAAGCTTTTCACGCAGGCTTCCGCCATCACGCTGGCGGAGTGATAGCCGGTCATGGTGCCGGTCTCCTCGGCTTGCAGCGGCCATACTGGCATGCCGGCGGGGCTCTGCTCGGCCATGGCAACGAGGCAGTTCACCAAGGAAGGCACGCGCTCCGGCTGGAAGAGCGTGTAAGCAGGATGGCAGGCGCGATAGGTATCCCACAGCGAGTAGGTGGAGTAGTTGTGCTGTCCCTGATCGAGGGTGTGGACCTGATTGTCCATGCCGCGGTATTCGCCGCTGACATCGTCCATCAGAGTGGGCGCGCACATCATGTGGTAGAGCGAGGTGTAGAAGATGGTTTGCTGATCGGGCGTGGCGCCGTCAATGCGGATGCGGCTGAGCTCGCGCTGCCATGCCGCTTTGGCCCTGGCGCGCGTGGCGGTGAAATCCCAGCCGGCCTGTTCTGCGCGAAGATTCTTCAGTGCGTTGGCGGCGCTGACGGCGGAGATGCCGCAGCGCACATGCACCGGCTGGCCTGCGGATGGATCGAAGTGCAACGCGGTCTGCAGCGCAGTTCCCTTCGCGGTGTTGCCTTCGACCGGCTGCCGATTGGAGTAGAGCTGCGCCTTGAAGGGTACGGAGAACTCCATGGCGAAGTAGATCTGACGTCCGGGCGCCCAGGAGTTGACGGTGCGACCTCCGGTGACGATGCGGTTCTCGGGATCGACGGTCAGCTCGGCGACTTTGACCGGATTTTTCGGCGATTGATAGGCGTGAATCAGGTCGACGATAAAGTGCGCATCTTTTGCGTCCGCCGGAAAGGTGTACTGGTGCAGGCCGGTGCGCTCGGTGGCGGTGAGCTCGGCGCGGATGCCGGTGTCCTTCAGCAGCACGGAGTAGTAGCCGGGCTCGGCGGTCTCATCGTCGTGGGAGAAAGGCGAGCGATAGCCGGTCTCCGGATGCTCGCGTGTGCCGGGCTCCAGCTTGACCTCGCCGGTGCGCGGCATGACCAGGATGTCGAGCAGATCGCCGCAGCCGGTGCCGCTGAGATGCGTGTGGGTGAAGCCCATGATGGAGGTGTCACTGCGATGGTAGCCACAACACCAGTCCCAACCGTCGTCGTAGGTATCCGGACTAAGCTGAACCGCGCCAAAGGGAACGGTGGCGCCGGGAAAGCAGTGGCCATGGCCGCCGGTGCCGATGATGATGTTGACGTGCCGGGTTACGTCGTCGCCCTCGGCTGCTGCGGCGGCATGGAGCAGGCGCTGCGAGATCCCGCGGGAGAGTACGAGATTAGAGCAGGCGGCCAGTGAGAGCGTTCCCAGAAACGTGCGTCGTGTCACCATCGAGTACAGACCTCTTTCAGGATGCTTCGGTAGATTGGGCGAGACTGCGGCCGAGCGCTTCCTCATCGCGAGAGAACGGTAGCAGACAGGCGCCGAGGATGCCTGCATCCGAGCCCAGCTCAGCGCGGCGGACGAAGCTTTTGCCCGGGGTATCGAGCGGATCGCCGGGCGCAGCCGCGGTGGGCCGGTAGACGTAGCTGCGTAGGCGCATCTCTGCAAACATGGCGGGCGCAAAGAGATCCCACGCGTTCGACACGCCACCGGCAACGACGTAGAGCGGCAGGTTGAGCATGTTGGCCACTCCGCCAAACGCGATGCCGACGGCCCGCCCTACGCGCTCAAAGATCGCAATGGCGGTGGCACTTCCCGCGACGGCGGCGTCGGCGATCTTATGCGATGTCCACTCGGCAGGGTCCTTTGGCAGCATGGAAGCCAATATGGGATCGTTCGCTTCTCGAGCCATGCGAACGACGCCTGTGGCGGAGGCAAACAACTCCACGCAGCCGCGGCCACCGCAGGGGCAGGCCGGGCCGTCGGGCTCAACCATCAGGTGACCGGCTTCGCCAGCCATACCGTTATTGCCGTGCCAGATGCGCTCGTTGAGGATGATGCCGTTGCCCACGCCGGTGCCCAGCGTCAGCATGCAAAGGGAATGAATGCCGGCGGCGCGGGCAGAGCCGAGCTCGAATTCGGCAAGCGCGGCGGCATTGGCATCGCTATCGAGATAGATGGGCTCATCGATCGCCTGCTCAATTGCCGCGCGAAGCTGAAAGCCGTCCCAACCAGGAAGGTTGGGGGGATTGCGAATGATGCCCGCGGGCAGTTCTAACGGACCGGGGCTGCCGACCCCGATGCCGGCGGACTCGCCGTGCGCCTGGAAGCGGGAGCGTAGCGCGTTCACGGCATCTTTCAGGTCATGGATGACCCGCTCACGGCCCTGCGACAGGCGCGTGGGGAGCGAGATCAGCTCGGCCACCTCCCTGCCGGAACGATAGACAGCAACGCGGAGGTTTGTACCGCCGAGGTCAACCCCGATCGAAAATTGAGCTTCCACCGATTTGCTGGACACTTCTCTGATCATTTTGCCTCAAATCAGCAAAAATTGGCTCCGCAGCCGCAGTTTCGTGTTGTAGGCTTAGCCCATCGCTTCTGACCTTGCGCGCCGCAGTTCTTCATTGTGGCAAATATTACGGTGCGTCGTGGCCAGAAGCCTCCACTCTACACCGGACGTAATATGCGAACTTCTCCGACCGACTGGACTGTGACCTTCGCATATTACGCATTCGACTACGGTATCGGCTCCTATTATCTCCGGCGAACATGTGCAGAGCGCATTGGCAATTTCACTGAGAACGGCAGACTGGTATGTCGGTAAAGACGGACGATCGCGAAGAAAAGATCATGCGGCTCCTGTTGCAGAGGGGGTCGGCGAGCATTGAAGAGCTGCTGTCTACGGCGGAGACATCAGCGCCGAGTATCCGCCGCGACCTGAACCGCCTGGAGCGGCGCGGCCTGGTGCGGCGCACGCATGGAGGCGCCACGCTGGTGGAGCCGTTGCTCTACGAACCGTTTCGTTATGACACATCATTCCAGGCACGCGAGCAGCGTGCAGCCGAAGAGAAGCGCCGCATTGCATTGGCGGCGGCAGATTTGATCCGGGAGAACGAGACGGTCGGACTAACGGCCGGCACCACGACCACGCAGATCGGCCGCGCAATTCGCCATCGCACCAACATCAAAGTCGTCACCAACGCGATCAACATCGGGATGGAGCTGTGCAATCACGCGGGCATCCGCACATCCATCACCGGGGGCGTGCTGCCTTGGGCGTGGTCGTTCTCGCTCAGCGGTCCGGCGGCGGTGCACTTCATCAACCAGGTGTATCTGGACAAGATGTTCTTGAACGTCGTTGGGCTGGACGTGGAACGCGGCGCTACGACGCTTGAGGCAGACGAGGCGGTCATCTTCCGCGCCATGCAGCGGCAGGCGCGTGAGGTGATTGTCGTCTCCGACCACACGAAGATCGGGCAGGTGAGTCCGGCGCTGATCTGCCCGGTGCAGGAGATCCACATGCTGGTAACCGACACAGGCGCGACAGATGCGATGATTGCGCCCTTTGAAGAGCGTGGAATCAAGGTGCTGCGCGTGTGAAGACAAGATGCAGACAGGAGACAGGTGGAATGCGGAGTCGTGTCCGGGGCTGTTTTGCGAGACGTGTGTCTGGAGCGGCAGCAGCCGCGGTGTTGACGGCTACGTTGCTGAGCAGTAACAGCATGCAGGCCCAACAGATGGCGAACGGCAATGCCGCGCAATACGGGCTGATGCCGCTGCCATCGCAATTTGAAGCCGCTACCGGCAGCTTCACCCTCAAGCCCGGCATGCACGTAGCCTTTCAACACTTTCACAACCCGCGGCTGGAAGCGGGCACGGTGCGCATGATGACGCGGCTGCAGTTTGAAAGCGGCGTGCCGCTGCCGCACATTCCGAGCCAGATCGCAGGCGACCTTTCGAGCGCGGGCATGGTGATCGATGTTGCCGGAGCGGGCGGCACTGTGCAGTCGCTGGATGAAGATGAGTCGTATTCGCTGAGCGTGACGCCGGCGCTGATTACGCTGAAGGCTGCAACCGTGGTCGGCGCATTTCATGGCATGGAAACGCTGCTGCAACTGCTGCAGCTGAAGGACAACGCGGCGACCATCCCCGCGGTCAGCATTGAGGACACGCCGCGTTTCCGCTGGCGCGGACTGATGATTGACGTCAGCCGCCACTTCGAGCCGGTCAATCAGATCGAGCGCACGTTGGACGGGATGGCGATGGTGAAGCTGAATGTCTTCCACTGGCATTTGAGCGATGACCAGGGCTTCCGCGCCGAGAGCAAGATCTATCCGAAGCTGACCTCGCTCGGATCGAACGGAGAATTCTATACGCAGGAGCAGATGCGAGAGGTTGTCGCGTATGCGCGGGCACGAGGCATCCGCGTGGTGCCGGAGTTCGACATGCCCGGCCACACCGTGAGCTGGATGGTGGCGTACCAGCAGCTCGGCAGTTCCAAGGGACCGTTCCACTTACCTGATGTGGCGGGCGTGCACGATGAAGCGCTGGATCCGACGCGCGAGGCCACGTATGTGTTCCTGAATCGCTTCATCGGGGAGATGACTAAGATCTTCCCCGATGCGTATTTCCACATCGGCGGCGATGAGGTGAACGGCGAGGTGTGGACCTCCAACCCGCGCATCGCACGCTTTATGAAGCGGAAGGGATTTGAGAAACCGTCGCAGTTGCAGACTTACTTCAGCCAGCGCGTCGTGCGCATCGTTGAGAAGCACGGGAAGAAACCGATTGGCTGGGACGAAGTTCTGGTGCCGGGGCTGCCCAAGAACGTAATGGTGCAGTCATGGCGCGGCGTGGATTCATTGGCCGCCGGCGCGCGCCAGGGCTATACCGGGATTCTTTCTGCGCCCTACTATCTGGACGGCATGAAGACCAACGAGGCGCACTACCTGGCCGATCCGATTCCTGCGGACACCACTCTGACGCCGGAACAGCAGAAGCTGATCCTGGGCGGCGAGGTGTGCATGTGGGCGGAGCAGTTGAACGAGAAGACGATCGACTCGCGCATCTGGCCGCGTACCGCAGTGATGGCGGAGCGCTTCTGGTCGCCGCAGTCAGATCGCGATGTGGCCTCCATGTACCGGCGGTTGCCGGGCGTCTCGATCGAGCTGGAGCAGGCCGGCCTGAAGCACATCACGGGGCCGGGAATGATGCGGCGCAGTATCAGCGGCGAGGTAAATCCGACGGCGCTGACGACGCTAGCCGGCGTGCTTGAGCCGGTGAGTTTCGGCGAGCGCTCTGAGACGCAGCATACGGATGGCCATACGCCGCTCGACCGTCTGGTGGATACTGTGGTGCCCGATCCACCATCGCGATTTGAGATTGCGCAGGATGTGGATGCGGTGCTGAACAAAACCGCGGACAGCACAGCGGCGGAAGCGCGGCTGACGCGCCGCTTCATGGAGTGGCAGGAGATCGCGCCGTTGCTCGCGACGCAGATGCAGGCGAATCTAAGGATGAGCGACGCTGCTATCCGCGCGACGCAACTGGGAGAGTTGGGGAAGATTGGTTTGCAGGCTCTCCTCAGCCTTGACCCAAATAACAGCGCGTATGGCGGCCCGAAGCTTAAGGCGGGCAACCCCCAGAGCCAGCTTGCGATGATTGCGGACGCGGCAAAGCCTGCGGCGCTGGTGCGCTTTACGTTCCTGGACTCGCTGAAGAAGTTGGTGCAGGCGGAGAAGTAACTCTACTCGGCCAGCACCGCCTTCGTGAGGTTGCGCGGGCTGTCGACGTCAATGCCACGCTGAATCGCGCAGAAGTAGGCGAAGAGTTGCAGCGGAATCACTTCTGCAATCGGCAGCAGATGCTCGCGCGTGGGCGCCACCGGTACGAAATGTGTGGCGGCGTTGGCAACCTCATCGTCGCCCGTGTTGCCCAGCGCGACGACTGTTGCGCCTTGCTTCTTCAGGTCGTGAAGCAGTTGCACGCTCTTTTCATAGCGAATGACGGAGCCCGGCTCACTGCGATCGACGGTTGCGATAGCGACGATAGCAGCAGTGGACCCGACCAGCGCGTTGGGCCCATGCTTCAACTCGCCCGATGGATAGCCCTCTGCCTGCAGATACGCTGATTCCTTCAGCTTGAGCGCGCCCTCGCGCGCGATGGCATAGTGGATGCCGCGGCCGAGATAGAGATAGGTTTCCACATTGCGGAGCGCGCGGGCGATCTGCTCCATCTGGCGCTCCCATCCGTCGAGTTGGCTGGCGATGAGCGCGGGCAACGCTGCGAGTTCCTTGAAGTGCGCTGCCAAGGTTTCGCCGGAGAGCGTCTGCAGAGCCACGCCGGAGCTCAGCGCGATGAGGTTGAGCACCAGCAACTGCGCGGTGAAGCTCTTCGTCGCCGGGACCGCCAGTTCCCTCCCCGCCCAGGTCGGCAGGCTGATCTCGGCTTCGCGGGCCATGGTGGAGTTCTCAACATTCGTAACCGCAATGGTGCCATGACGGCGGCGCGTGGCTTCGCGCAACGCAGCCAGCGTGTCTGCAGTCTCGCCAGATTGCGAGACGACGATGATGCCGGGATTGGTCAGCGTGTTGATCTCGCGATAGACATACTCACTCGCGTACTCGACATCGACCGGCATGCCGCTGACGTCCTCAATCATGATTTCGCCGGCAAGCGATGCGTGGCGGCTGGACCCGGAGGCGGAGAAGACGATTTGATGGTGGTCGCGAAACCATTGATAGACGGGGGCGAACGATGCTTCGTCGAGCGCGCTGCCGCTGACGTAATGGTCAAGCGCCGCGGTCAGCGAGACGGGCTGCTCATGGATTTCGCGCAGCATGTGGTGCGCGTATTGACGTTGTGGCGTGCTGGTGGGCATGATGCTCTCTCTTCCTGGGAGGTGTTTCAGTCGGCGGTGCCGCCGTTGTACACCTGGAATTCACGAATCTGTGCGGGCCCAGTGGTATCAAGCAGCGTCAGGCGAACGGCGCTCGCGGTGACGGCGGGAAAGATGTCGATCTTCTTGTGCCCGATGGCCTGGGCGTGCGCCACCTCGCGCCATTGGCCATTTTCTTCCACTTCGATGCGATAGGCACCGATGTGCTGTCCGTCGTTGAGCCGCTCCATGGTGACGGTGCGATCGAATGTTGTGGGCGTTGCGAAGTGAATGGTGAGCATGGGCGGGGCGTTGTTTCCCGGCGAGGACACGGGCGCCTGCCAGTATGTATTCGCATCGCCATCGAAGGCCGCTGCAATATCGGTTGCGAATTTTCCATGCAGCGCCAGATTGTTGCTGTAGATCTGGTGGATGCGTTCGCCGAATTCCTTGAGACGCGCAACATCCGCGGCGGGCAGCAGACCAGTGTTGTCCGGTGCGAGGCCGAGCATCAGCTGCGCGCCGCGGCCGACGGTCTGGTCGTACTCTTTCACTAATTCGTCGACGGACTTCAACGTGGATTCGTCGTTTGGATGCCAGAACCAGTGATCTGTATGGAGCGGCGTATCGGCCTCGACCGGGCGCCAGCGCAAATAGCCGGCGCGATCGACGACGTTCCAGTCCTCGAAATCTACCTTGCCGCTTTCCGTGCCCACCCAGCGGATGTCTGCGTACTTGAAGAGGCCGACATCTGCGAAGACGAGCGCATTCGGTTGGTAGGTACGCAGGTTATCGATGATGGTATCGAAGTCGTAGGTGCGGCCGGCGCTGCCCGCGCCATCCAGCCAGAACTCGGTGAGCTCGCCGTAGTGCGAGGCAAGCTCCTCAAGCATCGCGAGGTAATACTTGTCATAGGCGGCGGGGTCTTTGTAGCGCGGATCGTGACGGTCCCACGGCGAGAGATAGACGCCGAAGCGCAAGCCGTGCGAACGCGCGCTGCCGGAGACCATGCGGACCAGATCGCCTTTGCCGCCGAGCCACGGGCTCGACTTAACGCTGTAGTCGGTCTGCGCGGTGGGATAGAGCGCGAAGCCATCGTGGTGCTTCGCGACCAGCACGACATAACGGATACCCGCGGATTTTGCGGCTTCGATCCACTGGTCGGTGTCGACGTGCTGCGGGTTGAAGACGCTGACGGGAGCGGTGCCGTCACCCCACTCGCGATTGAGAAAGGTGTTAGTGCCGAAGTGGATGATGGCGCCCATTTCCATGTCTTGCCAGGCGACCTGCTGCGGCGTTGGCTTCACCTCTACGAAGTTCTGGGCGAGCGCCGGGATCGCGGCGAGCAGCGTGAGGCAGGCGAACAGGTGTTTCATCATCGTCCTCTTTTAACGCCAGGTGATGCGGTACGCATAGGCATACTGGCCCACCGGCGCGGCGGGCACATGGATGTGCAGGCCATCCGGCTTCTGCTGAAAGGTCAGCGGCGCGGTCGATCCAAGCAGCTCCACCGAAGAGATTTCGCGGGTTCCAACGCCTGAGCCGAGCGCGTGGATAACGGCTTCGCCGTCCTTCGGCCAGCCGAGTTCAATCGCGTAGAGCGCGCCGTCTTTCGTGGTGAAGCGGTAGTCCGCCGCTGTATAGGGCTTCGCATCTGTGTCATGGAAGGAGCCGGCCTCGAACTTCGTTGGGCCCTCGCCGAATTGCCTCCACGGACGCGTGCCGTAGATGGCATCGCCGTTCACCTTGAGCCACGCACCGACAGCGAGCAGCGTCTTCGCGGCTCCCTCCGGAATGGTGCCGTCCGGCCGGGGACCAACGTTCATCAGCAGATTGCCGTTCTTGCTGACGACATCCGCCAGCTGATGGATCACCATGACGGGAGTTTTGTAGGTGTCGTGTTCGATGTAGCCCCACGAGCCATTGGACAGCGATGTATCTGTCTGCCACGGTTGTTCGCGAGTATCCGCGAGACCGCCGCGCTCCAGATCGAGCGTGGCAGAGCCATCGGCCATGTCGTTGAGCTTGTAGAAGAGCGCCACCGGCTGATGCTGCGCAGCGGCGTGATTGTAGTAATAGGTTGCGAAGCGCTCTAGATGGCTGCGGAAGTCCGGCTGGCCAACCCACCAGTCGAAGTAGATGAGGTCAGGGTGGTAGCGCTCTACGATCTCTGCTGTACGCGCGAGCCAGTCGTCCATGTAGGCCTGCGAGACATAGGTGAAGTCACGGATCAACAGGTCGCCATTGTCGCCTTCCATCTGACGGAGCTGTGCGGGCCCGTAGAAAGCGGCATACTTGGGATCGTTCACGTCAGATGCGAAGTGACGGCCGCCATCGAAGAACCAGTCGTGCTCTGCGCGATGCGATGAGGCGCCGAGATGCATGCCATCGGCACGAACTGCCTTTGCGAGTTCGCCAAGCACATCACGCTTGGGACCCATCTTGCCCGCGCACCAGTCGGTCAGGTTCGACTCGTACATCGGAAAGCCGTCATGGTGCTCGGCAACGGGGACGACGTAGCGCGCGCCGGCATCATGAAACAGCTTTGCCCATTCCGCCGGATCAAAGTGCTCGGCGGTGAATTTGGGAATCAGGTCCTTGTAGCCGGAGGTTGTTTGCGGGCCGTAAGTGGCGACGTGGTGCGCGAAATCCGGCATGCTCTGCTGGTACATGTTGCGGGAGTACCACTCGCTGCCGAAGCCGGCGACCGAATAGATGCCCCAGTGGATGAAGATGCCGAACTTCGCATCGCGAAACCACTCCGGCGCCTGGTAGGCGCGCAGACTTTGCCAATCGTCGCGGAAGGGACCTGCAGCGACCGCCTGGTCGACATCGCCCAGGATGCGCTTGCGTTCGCCATCGTATTTGCTGTTTGCGGCAATCCACTGTGCATCGATCTGTTCCGGGGTCAGCGTGTTTGCCGTGGGAGCATTGGGATCAGTGCCATTCGCGGACGTCTGAGCTATGGCGCACAAGGCCATACCGCACGCAGCGACTGCGATAATCGCCGTTGAGAGTAGCGTATGGAAGCATCCGTTTTTCATCGTGCCCTCATGTGGAGCGCCCAGTGTATCTTTCAAATGCGCTAAAGTTAACGCATTCTCTCGCCCAATCCGCCGAGTATTGCGAGGCCAGTTTACCCAGAAGTGTCCATATTAAGCCCGAACGATCAGTTTACAAGTCCGACCTGACGAATTTCAGTCAGGAAATGCGGAAATAAGGAGACTGCGTGCATTTCAGAAGGGGGCTGCGACCGACAGCAGCGCGAAGATCAGAGGTGCGGTGCTCGGCCGGATTGAGTTTTTCGGGGCGGCGACCGCTCGGAGCTATGGCTTTACTTTCCTTGGTTGGCCTCTTTCTGGCAGCGCCATGTCGCGGCGAAAGCACACCTGCCGCAGGAGTGCCCGTGAATGGATGGCAGTTTCGCCTTGCCGCCTCCACGCCGGATGCGGCCGCGCATGCCGACGCCCAGCAGTGGCATGCGGCGGCGGTCCCCTCCACGGTGCAGATGGATCTGCTGCGCAACAGCTTGATCGTGGATCCGTTTACCGGCGCGCATGAGGCACAGTTGCAGTGGATCGGTTTGGCCGACTGGGAGTATCGAACCACGCTGAATGTGGATGCCGGCACATTGACGCATGAGCACGTTGATTTGGTGTTCGATGGGCTGGACACCTACGCGACGGTGCGGCTGAATGGGCAGCAGATTCTGGAGGCCGATAACATGTTCCGCCGCTGGCGCGTGCCGGTGAAGGGACTGCTGCACGGCGGGGCGAATGAGCTGACCGTGACGTTTGCGTCGCCGATCCGGCGGCTGCTGCCGGCTACGCTGAAGCGCGCATTCCAGTTGCCCGGAGAGTTCGACTCAGCCTTCGGCGATGAGCCGAAGGGGGTGCAGACGGCAAACTACATTCGCAAGGCTGCTTATCAGTACGGATGGGACTGGGGGCCGCGCTACGTGACTGCGGGGATCTGGCAGCCGGTGCGGCTGGAAACGTGGGATGCGGCACGTCTCGATAAATTCCATGTCTTGCAGAACTCGGTCACGGCGGATGCGGCTTCGCTGGATGCACAAGTGCGGGTAGACGCGTCTGCCGCTACAAAGGCTCTCGTGTCGGTTACGTATACGACACCCAAGGGCGAGCACATCTCGCTTCCGGAGATTACGGCGCAACTTGTGCCGGGCAGCAACACGGTACATGTGCCGGTTGTGATCGAACACCCGGAGCGATGGTGGCCGGTGGGATATGGGCAGCAGAACCTTTATGAATTCGCCGCAAAGATACGGATCGGGCATGAGACGCTCATGGCGCAACGCACAACGGGCCTGCGCACGGTGCATCTATTGCGCGATAAGGACCAGTGGGGGAAGAGCTTCGGCTTCGAGGTGAACGGGGTGCCCATCTTCGCCAAGGGTGCGGATGTGATTCCCTTCGACAGCTTTCCTGACCGGGTGACGCCGTAGAAGCATC
>DASUWP010000219.1:0-25998 GCA_036378335.1 Acidobacteriaceae bacterium
GATGTAATTCACCAAGCCGCATTTGACCCGAAAGCACAAGAATCGGTGCTGAATTCTCCTGAAAACCATAGCGTTTTCCCGGTGATCCACAGGACGCTTCAGTTCCAGTAATTCCTGTCCAGCGTGCGGTATTGGATCGCCTCTGCCAAGTGCTGGACCGTGAGTGCCGGGACGCCCTCCAGATCCGCAATCGTCCGCGCGACCTTTAATATGCGATCGTGCGCTCGTGCGCTCAGCCCCTGTTGCTGCATCGCCCGTTCGAGCAGGCGGTCTGCTTCCGGCGGCAGCTCGCACCATTGGCGAATCTGTCTGGTGGTCATCTGTGCGTTCGAATAGATGGACTCGCCCTGGAAGCGTTCATGCTGCCTGGTTCGCGCAGCCAGTACTCGCGTGCGAATCTCTGCCGATCCCTCGTTCGCCTGCCCCGCGCGCAGCTCCCGATACTGCACCGCCGGCACCTCTATATGGATGTCAATGCGGTCCAGCAACGGTCCCGAAACTCGTGACACATATCGTTGCATCATCGGCGGCGTGCACTGGCACTCCCGGCTCTTGTCATTGAAGTAGCCGCACGGGCACGGATTCATTGCCGCTGCCAGCATGAAGCGCGCCGGGAAATTCAGCGACATCGAAGCGCGCGCAATCGTGACCGTCCCATCCTCAAGAGGCTGCCGCATCACCTCGAGCACGTTGCGCGGAAATTCCGGGAGCTCATCCAGGAACAACACGCCGTTGTGCGCCAGCGACACCTCGCCCGGCCGCGGTATCGCGCCGCCGCCGATCAGTCCGGCATCGGAGATGGTGTGGTGCGGCGAGCGGAATGGCCGTTGCGTCACCAGCCCGGAACTCGCGTCGAGAACACCGGCGACCGAGTGGATCTTCGTCGTTTCCAGCGCTTCAGCGAAGGTCAGCGGCGCCAGAATCGAGGGCAGCCGCTTTGCCAGCATCGTCTTTCCTGAACCCGGCGGCCCGATCATCAGAATGTTGTGGCCACCGGCTGCCGAAATCTCGAGCGCGCGTTTCGCCACGGTCTGCCCACGAACATCCTTGAAGTCAGATGGATAATGCTGCAGAGCATCCAGCATCGCGCTCGAGTTCACGCGATGCGGTTGCACCCGGATGCCCCCGTTCACTGCCGCATTCAGCAGCTCGCGCGCCTGCGGCAGCGACTCCACCGGGTACACATTCAGTCCCTCGACCACCGCGGCTTCCGGCGCGTTTGCCGCCGGAACAATCAAGTTGGCGATACCGCGCTGCTTCGCTGCCACTGCAATCGGCAACATGCCTGGCACTCCGCGCACGCTGCCATCCAGGCCCAGCTCGCCCATCGTCAGAAATTGACTCAGATCGCGGTTCTCCAGCGCGCCATACGCGCCCAGGATGCCTAACGCAATTGGCAGATCGAAACCGGAGCCTTCCTTCTTCAGATCGGCCGGCGCCAGATTGATCGTGATGTGTGTGGCCGGCAATGAGAAGCCGGAGTTGCGGATCGCAGCACGGACGCGATCTCGGCTTTCGCGGACAGCCGCATCCGGCAGCCCGACGGTGGAGAAGCGCTCCTGCGTCTCCTGAATGCCGGAAAAATCCACCTCAACATCGATGATGTGCGCGTCGATGCCGTACACCGCAGCACTCAGCGCCTTGAAATGCATCCTGGGCCCGCCCGTGATTCCCGCGTGTGATTCCCGAAAAGTCGAGTATAGCCAGCAGCTTGCAGACAAAGGCAGGCCACAAAGGTTGCAGAAGAGCAGCGAGTCGGCGGGTCAGCAGGTTTCAGGACTTGCTACCATAACCAGTCGTGAAAACCTCGCTGTTCGATCTCTACAAGATCGGTATCGGTCCTTCCAGCTCGCATACCATGGGCCCCATGCGCGCCGCGCGCACCTTCCTCCTGGCGCTCGACGCGCGCGATCTTCTCAGCCCCACGGTCGAAGTCCGCACCGATCTCTATGGTTCGCTCGCCCTCACCGGCGCAGGTCATGGCACAGATCGCGCCGTTATTCTCGGCCTGCTCGGTGAAGAGGCCAACACACTCGATCCCGACACCATCGACAGCAAACTCGAAGCGATCCGTCTCTCCTCAACGCTTTCGCTTCTCGGCCGCCACACCATTCCCTTCCGCGAGGAAAAGCACATCCTCTTCCATCGCGACCAGATGATGCCGCCCGGCGCGCAGACCCAGCACCCCAACGGAATCCGGTTCACTGCCTCCGATGTCACCGGCACACCACTCTTCGTCGCGACCTACTTCTCCATCGGCGGCGGCTTCATCATCGAAGACGGCGCCGACGTGAATGCCGCGCCGGCGAAGACTACCAGTTCTCTGCCCTATCCCTTCCGCAGCGCTGCGGAGCTGCTGGAGATGGCAAAGCGCGACGGCCTGCGCATCGACGAAGTGATGATGCGCAACGAGTGTGCCCGTCGCGGCAATACGCCTGACGCCGCGGACTCCGTGCGTCGCGACATCCTGCGCATCTGGGATGTCATGCAGAGTTGTGTTGCGCGCGGACTCGCAACAGACGGCATTCTCCCCGGCGGATTGCGCGTGCGCCGTCGGGCGAAGCGTCTTGCGGCGCGACTGCAGCAGCAGCAAGCCGCGGGCAAAGGCACGGGCGATCCGCTCGCGCCGCTCGACTGGGTCACCATCTACGCCATGGCCGTGAATGAAGAGAACGCTGCAGGCAGCCGCGTCGTCACTGCACCCACGAATGGGGCAGCCGGAGTCATTCCCGCCGTCGCACATTATTACCGGAACTACATCGCCGGCGCAGACGAGGCCGGCATCCTGCGCTACTTCCTCACTTCGGCAGCGATTGGGATCCTCTACAAGGAGAATGCGTCGATCTCCGGCGCAGAGGTGGGCTGCCAGGGCGAGGTCGGCGTTGCCTGCTCCATGGCCGCAGGCGGTCTCGCCGCAGCGATGGGCGGCACCAACGCGCAGGTCGAGCACGCCGCCGAAATCGGCATGGAACACAACCTGGGCATGACCTGCGATCCCATCGGCGGCCTCGTGCAGATCCCGTGCATCGAGCGCAACGCGATGGGCGCAGTCAAAGCCGTGCACGCCTGCCGCATGGCGTTAGCCGAAGAAGACGAGCACAAAGTCTCCCTCGATCAGGTGATCCGCACCATGTACGAAACTGGGTTGGATATGCAGTCGCGCTACAAGGAGACGTCGCTGGCTGGGCTTGCGCTGAACGTTATTGAATGCTGAGGAGCTACATAGATGGTTTCTGCGCTACGCCTTTTTCGCAAAGCATTCATGTCGGGCTGCCTCGCAGTGGCACCAATTTTCATAATCCTGGCATTAGTATTCAGCGTTCGCATGCTTGTCTTTTTGCATCGGAGTGTCTCGACGCAAGGGACAATCATTAACCTAGCTTCCGTCCGGGACGCCAATCATGATTCGCTGACCTTTGCTCCCATTTTTTCCTTTAGCTCAGAAGGCGGCTCTTACACCGTCACATCCGACACAAGTTAAAATCCCTCGCAGTTTTCAATCGGCCAACATGTTGAGGTCCGATACAGAGAAGTCATCCGACTTCCGCCCGGATCGCTACATTTGGGCAGCTTTGGCTTTTTCCCATTGCATTCGGTATAGCGGGCATCGTCGCCACCTTGGCTGGATTGCTTTTGATGAGGTTCGAACGACGAACCGTGCAGCCGGCACTGCAGTAATTCGCCTTCCCCTCTTGTCCTATAGAATCCGGCCTTCAGCCGGCCATCTAGCCACCACGATGGGTTGATAAAAGCCGCTCTCGGCTGGCATCAGCCAGCGCACCTCTTCAAATCCAGCAGACTCCAATACTGCTGTGAGCTCGTTGCGCAGCAGAGTGCGATATTCAGAAACGAAATGAAGTATGTCCCATTCACCACCCGATAGCTTGGTGATATAGAGATGTACGACATACTTCGTGTTTTCATTCCAGTCCCACACTTGGTGGACAATGCGGCGTTCTTTCTCACCGCCATAAAACAAAGGCTCTTGTATCGTCGGCCTTTCAAGAATGAGCTTGTCGTAATCGCGAATGCTTGCCATGAACAGGCCGTTTGGCTTGAGTTTCGAACTTATCGCCTCGACAGCTTTCCCAAGTTGATGGACAGTGAGATGCGGAAGAGCATTGTCTAGCGCCACCACAACGTCCAAGTCGCTATCTGGGATCTCTACCAGTGACGTCATGTCTGAAACATGAAACGAAATGTTCAAAGAGCGGAGATCACCCTCGTGCTTTGCCCGCCTCACTGCTGCCTGGCTCAAGTCCGAGCCGACAACCTGATGACCGAAAATAGCAAATCCTATCGCCTGAGTTCCTATCCCGCAGGCGCAATCCAGTATTTTCAAGCGATGGCCGGGAAACTCTGAGACAAGAAGCGGATTGAGAATCCTAGCTTGACGCTCAATGGCTTCGTTCCAGTCCTCGAAGATCAGGTGGTAGTGCTCCGCGAGCGACTCGTAAAAGCGTAGGACTTGCTCTCGCATTGAACGGACCTACCTCGTTCCCGCGTTATTTGATGCTGCTAAAAAATTCGCACGCAGCCGCCCAAGATGCAGATCACTGCTCAGCGGTGTCACGAATTCCCCATCTCGCTGATACTCCTCAAACACGTCCCGCAACTCCGCCACCATCCCGTCATACCCGCGCTCGCCCGGCCGAGGAATCGCCGAGAGCGACTCCGCATAACCTAGCAGCGTCGCAAAATCCACTGTCATCGAATGATGTAGCGTCGTCCGATGCCAGCTCGACGAATCGAGAAATCCCTCCAATCGCTGGTTGAAATCACGAGTGGTGTCTGCCTCAGCGGAGTCCATCCGCCACTGACGAAGAATCTCCGACAGCCGGATCGATACCGGCGCGCCGCTGTCGCGATGCCCGCTCGTCGCCAACAGCACCCAGCCTCCCGGTCGTAGAATCCGCGCAAACTCCCGATGCGCACGCGTCCAGTCGAACCAGTGCATCGCGCGTCCTACGGCAATCAGATCGATGGACGCATCCGGCAGCGTGGTGGCCTCTGCGCTTCCCTCGGCAACCTCAAGCTTTGGCTGCTGAGCGGCCAATTCACGGCAAGCCTCCAGCATCTCGGCGTTCGGCTCGACGGCGATCACGCAATGCCCGCCTTCGAGAAAGATCTCGGCCAGCATCCCCGTGCCCGCGCCAATATCGGCCACAACCGCGTCAGGCGACAAAGCGCCATGCTCGCGCAGAAACGGGAGAATGCCGCGCGGAAAACGTGGCCGGTAAGCCAGGTACGCCTGTACCCGTCCCGAGAATCGCTCTGTGTGTGAATGACCGCGGCCCAAACCTGCCATCAAGCCGCGGAGTGCTTCGCCCGCGCGTCTTCGACCGCCCTGTCTGTGCCGTAACCATCCTCGATCTTCAGCAGGCGCAGGATAGGCGAGGTCAGCATCGTGGTCACCAGCGCCATCACCACCAGCATGGTGAAGAGCGTCGGCGAAAAGACTCCCACGTTGTAAGCGATATTCAGAACGATCAGCTCTACCAGGCCGCGCGTGTTCAGCAGCGCGCCCAGCGCCCCCGCGTCGCGCCAGGAATGGCCGCTCCATCGCGCAGCCAGGATCGCGCCGCCCATCTTACCCGCCACCGCTGCGACCAGCACGATCCCTGCCCACAGCCACATGTTCGTATCGTTCAGCAGGTCCAGCCGCGTGCGCATGCCGGTCAATGCGAAGAACAACGGGAGCAGCAGTACGGCGATGAGCATGTCCAGCCGTTCGCGAATCTCCTCCTGCCAGCGTGAAATGCGCGGGAAGCACACACCCGCAAGAAAGGCGCCGAAGAGCGGGTGAATTCCCAGCGCATCGGTAGCCGCGGCAGAGAGCAGCACGCTGGCCACGACGCAGCCCAGCAGTTCCAAGGACAACTTAGTGGACTTGTGACGCTTCACCGCCAGGTTCGCCAGTGGGCGCACGACTCCGAGCATCAGCAGCAGGTACACCACCAGCCCTGCCATGCGCACACCCAGGCTGGCGGAGCCGCCATCCTTGCCCAGCAGCGCCAGCCCAAACGCCAGCAGCAACCACGCCACCACATCATCCACAGCCGCGCACAGGATCGCCGTAGTCCCCAGTGACGTGGACTGCAGCCGCCGCTCCTCGAGGATGCGCGCCAGCACTGGAAATGCGGTGATGCTCATCGCGATGCCCAGGAAGAGCACGAAGGGCATGCTGCCAATTCCGTGCGGCGCAAATCGGATCCGCAGCGAATGGGCCAGCAGCGCGGCCATCGCAAATGGAAACAGAATGCTCATCCCGCTGGCCACCACTGCAGTGGTGCGCTGCTTGTAAAGCTGCGCGTAGTCCAGCTCCATTCCGATCAGGAAGAGATAGAGGATCAACCCCACCGTACTGAGGTTTTCGAATGCAGCAAAGGAGTGTGGCGTAAAGATGTGCGCGACGCTCGGGAAGAATCGCCCCAGCACCGACGGCCCGATCAGGATGCCGCCAATAATCTCGCCGATGACCCGTGTCTGACCGAGCTTGCGGGCAATCCACCCGCAGGTCAACGTCACCAGCAACACAATCGACATCTGCAGGAGCAGGAGCGTCATGCGATGCGCTGTCCCTTTCGTTTCCCGCGGTTTCCAGAGGCAGTGTTGAGGTGCATGTCAGGCGCAGCGTGGATTCAGGTGCCCACGATCTGTACCGCTTCACAACATGGTGCGCATCACGCCGGAGCAGCCGGCCCCGCTGGTCCGTTGGACGACTGCAGGCCAGGTCCCCGGGATTTTTCTATTGTAGCTTCGAGACGGGACATATGCGCCGGGATGCCCGCTTCTGTGCAAATGACCGGCGCAAATGATAGGGCGCGGGCACTTATCAGCGCTCGACCGCCATGGCCACGGAGTTCCCGCCGCCCAGGCACAGCGCCGCAACCCCTCGATGCAGGTTCCGATGCTGGAGCGCATAGATCAGCGTGGTAAGCACGCGTGCGCCGCTCGCGCCGATCGGATGTCCCATCGCGACTGCACCGCCGTTCACGTTCACACGCGTGGCAAGCTCCGGCGCATCCAGCCCCACTTCCTTCATCACGCCCAGCGCCTGCACTGCGAATGCCTCGTTCAACTCGTAGAGATCCACCTGTTCCTTCTTCCATCCAGCCTTCTGGAGCACGCGCTGGATGCCGATCACCGGCGCCAGCATCACCCACTTCGGATCGATACCGCTCGTCGCCTGCGCCCGGATGCGCACCATCGGCTCCAGCTTCAGTTCCGCCGCCTTCCTCGCCGATGTCACCACCACGGCAGCTGCGCCGTCGTTGACTCCGGGAGCATTGCCCGCGGTTACCGTGCCATCTTTCTTGAACGCCGGCTTCAACGCGCGCAGCGCCTCCAGCGATGCATCCTCGCGCACACTCTCGTCGCGATTCAGCACGCCGGCGGTCTCGCCCTTCTTCTTTCCTGGAATCTCTACGGGCAGCATCTCGTCTTGAAAGGCGCCTGCCTTCTGCGCAGCCGCCGCCTTCTGATGCGACGCCAGCGCAAACGTATCCTGCTGCTCGCGCGTGATGGAGTGCTTCTCCGCCACGTTCTCGCCCGTCACTCCCATGTGGTAGTCGTTGTAGATCTCCCACAGGCCATCGCGGATCATCGAGTCCACCACCTTCGCGTCGCCCATGCGAAATCCGTTACGCCCCTGCGGCAGCAGGTACGGCGCGTTGGTCATCGACTCCATTCCGCCTGCGACTACGATTTCCGCATTGCCCGTCTGAATCGCCTGCGCGGCCAGCGCCACCGCCTTCAGCCCGGAGCCGCAAACTTTATTGATCGTCATTGCGCTGACGCTTGGCGGCAGCCCACCGCCCAGCGCCGCCTGCCGGCCGGGATTCTGCCCGAGTCCCGCGGAGACGACGTTGCCCATGATGCATTCGTCGATCTGCTCCGGTGCAACACCCGCGCGACGCACCGCTTCCCGCACCGCCAGTGCGCCTAACTGCACTGCGCTATACCCCGACAAGGATCCCTGGAACTTTCCCGTAGGCGTCCGCACAGCGGATACGATCACAATCTCTTCCATCTTGAAACCTCAACTTCCCGCGGGCCGCGCTGCCTGCATGGCCAACGTGTGAAGATAGCAGGGACGCAAATCCAGCGGCAATCCAGCTACCGTGAGCACACTTCACAGCGACAGCCCACAAACCGAAGCTTCCCAGCCGACACCACTGCTCGCGCCTCTCTGGCACACCGGTGTGATCGTCCTTCTGCTGCTCGGCATTTCCGTTGTGAATGCGCTCACCCACCACCTGGCATCGCAGTCTCGCTCCCATCTCACGATGTATGCCGTCACCCTGGTTTGGGAATGGATATTGCTCGCCCTGGTGCACTGGGGCTTGTTGATGCGCGGCACACCACTGCGTCAGCTGCTGGGTCTTCGCCGTCGTGGCGCCGCGGAGCTCTGGACGGATATTGCGATCGCCCTCGGCTTCTGGTTCGCCTCCCTCATCATCCTCGGCGCCGCCGGTCTTCTCCTGCGATTTGCCCACCTTCATCCGGAGAACATCCGTGGCGTGGTCTCACAGATGGCGCCCGCATCCGTTGGCGAATTGGCATTCTGGATCGCGCTCAGCATTTCCGCCGGCATCTGCGAAGAGCTGATTTTCCGCGGCTATTTGCAGCAGCAGTTCACCGCACTCACTCGACATATTTCGCTCGGCATCGCGGTTTCAGCGGTGTTTTTCGGCCTCGCGCATGGCTATGAAGGAAAGAGTGGCATGTTGCTCATCATGCTGTTCGGCGTATTCTTCGGCATCCTCGCGCATCTCCGGCGCAGTCTGCGTCCGGGCATCTTCGCGCATGCGTGGCACGATTCCGTGGGCGGCATCGTGCTCTACATCGCGAGTCATACGCTCCATCGCATCCCACACTAGTTGCAGACTCGGGCTCGACGACGAAGTTGCTCGCAAAAAGAAGAAGGCATTCCCGCCATTTTTTTCTTGACACTCCATTACCACCACTCTATACATTCCGTAACTGCAACAACTGCGTTGCAGCACAAGGGAGAATAGAAACCATGGCAACAAAGAAGGCAGCCAAGAAGCCGGCCAAGAAGGCGGCAAAGAAGGCAGCGAAGAAGAAGTAAGTAAGTCAACCTAACAGGCAACAGACTCGGGGGACGCAGGCAAGCGTCCCCCGAGGTGTTTCTACGGCCAATTTTTTCGCAGCTGTCAGACAAGATAAAGTTTGTGCATGACGCGCCGACGCTGGATCGCCGACACCTGGAACGAGGCCACCGCAGCACTGCACGGCGACCAGGCCCAGCACCTCGGCCGTGTGCTTCGCGCCCAGCCAGGCATGGAGTTTGACGTTGTCGCCGGCGGCCGCGCATGGCTCGCCCGCATCGCTTCCATCGATCGCAACAGCGTCCATTTCACGCTTCTCCAGGAACTCGAGACCGCAGCCGGCCTTCCCGTCACGCTGCTCCTGAGCATCTTCAAATTCGACCGCATGGAGTGGGCCATCGAGAAAGCGGTGGAACTCGGCTCGAGCCGCATCGTGCCCGTGCTTGCCGATCGCACAGAAAAACATCTTGCCCAGGCAGCCGCCAAACGTGTCGAGCGCTGGCGCCGCCTCGCGCTCGAAGCCGCCAAGCAGTCCCGTCGCAACGATCTGCCGGAGATCGCCGAACCTACTCGGTTATCGGCAATCCTTGGGGCCGGGGCCAGCGCTGCTGACCGCCCGCTCTGCATTTTGCTTTCTGAGACGGAAGAAGATCAGCCACTGTTACGCGTTCTTCAGGAAAACGCCGCCCCTGCGGCGGCGAGCGGAATCATGCTGGCGATCGGCCCGGAGGGTGGATGGACTCCCTCGGAAATCGCGCTCTTCACCAGCGCCGGCTGGCACAGCGCCACTCTCGGGCCGCGCATACTGCGGGTGGAAACCGCAGTCATCGCCGCTCTGGCAATCGTCAACGCGGCGACTGTCTAAGAAGATGCCGCAACCGCCAGCCGCGAGCGACCAAAGGGAGCGAGACACACAACATGCGCCGCAGGCGCCTTTGCCCGGACGGCAAGTCCTAGTTGAAGAGGTCTTTCATTTTGTCCATCAAACCGCGCGAGGCGACGCGGTTCTCCACCCCAAGGGTCGATCCGAGTTGCTGGATCGCCTCCCGCTGCGCCTTGGTCAGCTTCTTTGGCGTCTCCACCACCACCTGCACAATCAGGTCGCCGCGACCGCGCTCATTCAAGTACGGCACGCCCTTGCCGCGCAGCCGGAACTCTTTGCCGCTCTGCGTGCCTTCGGGGATCTTCAGCGTCGTCTCGCCTTCCAGCGTCTGAATGGAAATCTCCGCGCCCAGTGCCGCCTGCGGGAACGACACGATCACCGCAAAATGCAGATCGTGCCCCTCGCGCTCGAAGTACGCGTGCGGCTTCACCGCGAGGACGACGTAGAGATCGCCCGCATTCCCTCCGTAACGGCCCGCATCGCCTTCGCCCTGGTAGCGGATGCGCGTGCCATCCTCGACGCCCGCAGGGATCTTCACCTGAATGCTGTGCCCCTTCTCGACTCGTCCCTCACCGTGGCAGGTGTGGCATGGCTCCGTGACCACCTGACCGGTTCCGCTGCAGATGGGGCAGGTACGCGCGATCGAGAAGAAGCCCTGCTGGAAGCGCACCTGGCCGCGCCCGCCGCACTGCTGGCAGGTGCTCGCCGACTTGCCCTGCGCAGCGCCGGAGCCGCGGCATTCACCGCAGACGTCCATGCGCTTGATGGTGACGTTCGTCTCTTTGCCGAAGACCGCTTCCTCGAACTCGATCGTCAGGTCGTAGCGGATATCGCGGCCGCGCTGCGCACGCGATGCGCGCCCGCTGCGGCCACCCGCCACATTGAACATCTCGCCGAAAAAGTCGCCGAAGATGTCACCCAGGTCGACGCCCCCAGGGAATCCGCCGCCTGCGCCTGCCGCGCCCACTCCGGCGACACCGTAGCGGTCATACGCCGCGCGCTTCTCCGGATCGCTTAGCACCTGGTAGGCTTCGCTCGCCTGCTTGAAGCGTTCTTCCGCCTCCGGATTGTCAGGATTGCGGTCCGGGTGATAGCGCATGGCCAGCTTGCGGTATGCGGTTTTCAGTTCCTGCTCGCCGCAGTCTTTCGAAACGCTCAGAACTTCGTAGTAATCGACGTGTGCCACGTTTGCCATTTTTCCTGTACTCGTTCTTCTGTCCGGCTCTCCGGGAATCCATCATCCGGGCTATGTAGAGAGATCTCGCTCCGTGCGCCGGACTCGCCGGCGCTCCGCCTATGCTTCCGATAGGTTCGGGTTTACGGAGATGCGCACCAACGCCGGCCGCAGCAGCCGTTCCTTAATGCGATAGCCGCGCCGGATCTCATCAATTACCTGATGATCGGGGAGGTCCGTACGCTCCACACTTTCCAGAGCCTCGTGCACTCGCGGATCGAAGGGCTGGCCCACTGTCTCCACCGGTGTCACGTTCAACGCGCGCAGCACATCATCCATCTGCTTCGCGATCAGCTCCACTCCTGTACGCAATTGCTCCGCCGTCCCGTTTGAGTTCAGCGCCAGCCGGAAGTTGTCCAGCACCGGCAGGAATTGCTCCACTGCGTCGGCCACGGCGAAAGCCCGGTAGTCGGTACGCTCACGCTGCTCGCGCTTTCTCGCATTGTCGAACTCCGCCTGCAATCGCGCGAGCCGGTCAATCAGGCCATCGCGCTCCGCCCGCAGCCGCTCATACTCCTCGTGCAGGCCAGTCATGGTCTCAACCACGGCGGTAGGGCTGGCCGCCGCAGGCGCATCCCCGGTCCTGGCCGGTTCCGCAGCGGCCGGCTCGGGTTTCGGCTCTGCTTTCACCTCGGGCTTCGGTGCGGACTGTGATCCGGGCGGCGGTTCGGGAATGACGTCGTTGAACTGCTGCTGCGTCCCCGCCTTCTGCGTTCCCGCGTTCTGGTTATCCCTCTTCTGCTCTTCCGTCTTCACTTCATTCGTTGTATCTGTCGCGTTTTCAGTCATAGCCATACGTCTCTCTCAGGTTCTGGTCGTTCTCGCGGCCATAGCTTCTCCGCTCGATTGCTTGTCTTCGATCGCGTGCTCCGCGCACGCTAACTTCGCGGCGTCTGCAGAATGCGCTCCGAGAGCTGCGCGATGTACGAGACCGCCTGGATCGTCTCGTTGTACCGGATGCGCGTCGGCGCCAGGACTGCCACCGTTCCCACGCTCTCCGCGCCCAGCTTCGCGCCGGTGCCGATCAGCACCATGTTCTCCATATCCGGAATGGCATCTTCCAATCCCACCACCACGCGCACCGCCTGCTGCCGTGCATCCACGTATGCACTCAGCAACTCGATCAGCCGCTGCTTGGCCTCAAGCGCGCCCAGCAGAGCTCGCAGCCGCTCCTGGTCTACATCCCGCTGCACCAGGTTCGCCGCGCCTTCGATAAAGATCACCTGCGAAGGCTGCACACCCGCAAGCGCTCCCTTGCGAAAGAGCTCGTTCACCGATTGCATCAGCCGGTCGTACTCGCTGCGTTCCTGCTCCATGCGGCTTTCGATCTCTGCCCGGATACGCTCGATCGACCAACCGCGAAAGTTGCCGTTCACAAAATTCGCCGCAGCCTCCAGATCACCCTGTTCCAGGTCATGGTCCAGTTGCAGCACGCGGTCCAGCACCGTTCCGCCGCGCGTCACCACCACGGCCAGCACACGCTGCGCCGTCAGCCGCGAAAAATGGATGTGCTCCAGCCATTCCGTCTCACCGGCCGCCTCGGTCGCCACGCCTACGCCGCTCGAAATCATTGCCAGCACATGCGAGGTGCGCTCCAGGAAGTGCTGCCTGCTGGTCACCCCGGCAAAGCAGTCGTCGATCTGCTGGCGCTTCTCAGCCGAAAGCTGTGGCGCATTCGTCCCTGTCGCGGCACGCGCCGCTCCTGCCAGGTGCTCCACGTAAAACCGAAACGCCTTCGCCGTCGGAATGCGGCCGGCCGAGGTGTGTGGCTGTTCCAGCAGACCTGCGTCGCTCAGTGATGCCATCACATTCCGGATCGTCGCCGAGCTCATCCCTTCCTTGTCCGCATAAATCCGGGCAACCGCCTGCGATGCCACCGGCTCGCCCGTAGCGATATACATCTCCAGGATAGCCGTCAATATCAGTCGCTCCCGCGGACTGATTCGGAGCTCTGCTGCCATGGCCGTGTCACCTGCGCGCTCGGCTGCGCTACCTGCTTTCAGGTAGATGCCGCCTCATTTATCGTATCAGGTTGCAGCCGTTCATCCGGCGGCCCGCGGTCGTATGGTTTGGCACGACGGTGGCGAACAGACGTACCATCAATATGTTCCTGAATTGGGCTCCTTACCGACTCGTTCGGTCTTGAACCCCACCAGCTCTTTGTTCAGCAGAAAGTGGTCGCCAGAAAGAGGATTCCCATGATGGCCAGGCGTCGTTTGTGGATCACTATTGCGGCAGTACTGGGCGGCATCATCCTGATCCTGCTCATCGCCATTCCCTTCCTCCTGAACGCGGACAACTACCGGCCTCGCATTCAAACCATGCTCTCCGATGCCACGGGACGCCAAGTCACGCTCGGCCATCTCAGCTTCTCGCTCTTTACCGGATCGCTCACTGCCGACCAGCTCAGCATCGCCGACGATCCAGCCTTCAGCCAGCAGCCCTTCATCCAGGCCAAACAGATCCACATCGGCATCGAGGTGGGCCCGCTTCTGTTCCATAAGCAGGTCCTGATCCGCAGCATCACCATCGACACGCCGAAGATCAATCTGATTCAGAACCAGGCCAACGTCTGGAACTACGCAAGCCTCGGCAACTCGAATAAGCGCGCCAACAAACCTGAGACGCAAAGCTCGATGCCCAATCTCTCCATCGGCGTGCTCGAGGTCAAAGATGGCCAGGTCACCATCGCCGATCTCGGCGCACCTACACCACCGCGCACGATCCAGAACGTGCAGGCCCAGATCAACGATTTCTCGCTCACCACGCCGTTCACCTACTCGCTCTCCGCATCCTTCCCCGGCAACGGCACTGTCTCGGTCAGCGGCAAGGGCGGCCCCTTCAACCAGGCCGACGCCTCGAAGACGCCTTTCACCGCCAAGCTGGATGTCAAACACGCCGATCTCGTGGCGGGCGGCTTCGTTCCGCCCTCTGCCGGAGTCGCGGGTATCGCCGACCTTAACGCCGACATCACCTCAAACGGCCAGAGCGCGCACGTGCAGGGTACGATCGATGCAACGCAGCTCAAACTGGCTGCCAACGGCTCGCCCGCGCCGCGACCTGTGCACGTCAACTTCACCGTCGACCAGAATCTCGCGTCCCTCTCCGGCCAGTTGCAGAACACCAACCTTGCCTTTGGAAAGGCGCTCTTCAATATCGCCGGGACCTACAAGACACAGGGCGCGAAGACGAACCTGAACGTGACCGCAGCCACGCAGAGCGCGCCCATAGACGACCTCGAAGCCTTTCTGCCTTCGCTCGGCATCCAGATGCCCTCCGGTTCGAAGCTGCAGGGCGGAACCCTGACCACCAATCTCGCCGTCACCGGCACAAGCGACGCGCCGGTCATCACCGGGCCGGTGCGCATCAACAACACCCAGCTCGCTGGCTTCGATCTTGCTTCCAAAATGGGTCCTGCTGCGGCGCTGGTCGGCGCCAAGCCGGGCACCGGCACAAATGTCCAGCTCCTCAGCCTCAACCTGCGTGAGGCCGGCGGCGCACTGCAGGCACAGAACATCGTCCTCACAGTCACCGGTCTGGGCACAGCCACCGGCAACGGCACCGTGAGCGCAGCCAAGGCCCTCAACTTCCAGGTGGTTGCGAAGCTCGCTCAAACCGGCGCCACCGGGATGGCTACGCAGGCCATCTCCATGATCGGAGGAGGCGTGGGCGGTGCGGCTTCGGGCGCGTTGAGGAACGGGATCCCAGTCACCATTACGGGCACAGCATCGAGTCCTATCATCACGCCCGATATGAAGGCACTGACCGCCGGATCGGCGAATCCTGCCGGCCTGCTCGGAAGGAATGCGTCCCAGATTCCCAACAAACAGAACCTGGGCAAAGCCCTGGGTGGTCTGCTGGGAAGACACTAGCGGCAGCGAGCGCATTGCGGGTGGAGGCGGTCTAACGCCGCCTCCACCTGCTTCCCCGTTTCACCGGTTTCCGTGGCTAGGTGATTTCGAACACATTCTGCTCGTGCGCGCGCTGCTCCTCCGCCCGCTCCATCAGCTTGCGCGCAATTCCATAGAAGCTCGCCGTTCCCACCGACGATGTCTCCGGCGCCAGTGCCACAGGAAGGCCGCGGTCGCCGCCCTGGCGGATATTCGGGTCCAGTTCCACCGAGCCCAGGAACGGCAGCTTGAACTGTTGCGCCGTGCGCTCCACGCCGCCCTTGGAAAAGATGTCGATCACCTCATGGCAGTGCGGGCAGGTGAACTGGCTCATGTTTTCGACGATGCCCAGCACCTCCACGTTCACCTGATGAAACATCTCCAGCGCTTTGCGCGCATCCTGCAGGGACACATCGGATGGTGTCGAGATCACCACCGCTCCGGTCAGCGGCACCGTCTGCACCAGCGAGATCACTACGTCGCCCGTGCCCGGCGGCAGATCGACAATCAAATAATCCAGCTGGCCCCATGACACCTGCTGCAGAAACTGCCGGATGATCTGGTGCAACATCGGTCCGCGCATCACCAGCGGCTTGTCACCCGGCGTCAGAGAGCCCACCGAGATCATCTTCACTCCATGCACCGTCAGCGGCTCGATGCGGTTGCCCTCGATCACCCGCGGCTGCGCCGTCGCTCCCATCATCAGCGGCACATTCGGCCCGTAGATGTCCGCATCGACCAGACCCACCTTCTGGCCCAGCTTGGCCATCGCGATCGCCAGGTTCACCGCAAGCGTGGTCTTCCCCACGCCGCCTTTGCCCGATCCAATCGCGATGATCGCCTTTACTCCCGGCAGCGACTGCGGCTGCGGCATCTGCTGTCCATGTGCTCCCATCTCGAATCACTCCCCTGGCCGTCCGCCCGATTCACACTGCTCGTGAAATCCTGCACTTCAGCCCATCTCATTAAGCTTAGCGTGTCTCACCGGGCCACGCCCATGCCAACATGGATCGCATGGACGCGATCAAGGCCGCGCATCTCCTCGAGATCGCAATCAAGCGTATCGCCGCAAGCGACACCATCGCGCTGCGCGACATCGTGCTGCGTCCCGGGCTGCCGGCTGGAGGAAGTCACTACCCGGGCGACAACGCATCCGACACGCTGCACCTGGGCGCTTATACATCGCATGACAACACGCTGGTAGCCGCAGCCACACTCTGCCGTGAGCCAATGCCGGGAGAACACAGCGCCACCTCTTGGCGGCTCCGCGGCATGGCCATCCTCGCTGATTACCGCGGCCACGGCCTGGGCAAGGAATTGGCACACCATTGCATCACCTACGCTGCCGAGCAAGGTGGCACCTCGGTCTGGTGCACCTCACGCATCGCCACCGTGCCGTTCTACCGCGCACTGGGCTTCGCTGAATCTGGCGATACCTTCTCGCTGCCACAGTACAGCGACGCGGTCTACATTCGCATGCGGCGCTTGCTGGCGTAGTTCACAACCTACTTCGTCGAATTTCCATCAGGCGGCATCACCCCTGCCATCACATCCTGCCGCGGCTTCGCCTGCCGCTTGCGCTCCCGTTCCTTTTCTCGCAGTTCGCGGCGCCGGCCGGCATCTTCATAGTGGCGCTTCTCTTCTTCAGTCTCGGGTTCAAGCCTCGGCACCGGCACGCGGCGCCCCTGACTGTCTACCGCAACAAACGTCAGATAGGCCGAGGCCACATGCCGGTACACTCCGGCGATCGTGTTCTCTACCCACACCTTCACTCCCACTTCCATCGAAGTGTTGAAGGCGCGGTTCAACGATGACTTCAAAATCAACAGATCGCCCACGTGCACCGGCGCGATGAAGTCGATGTGGTCCATGGATGCCGTGACCACATGCGTCCGCGCGTGACGGTATGCCGCCATCGCAGCCACCAGGTCGATGAAATGCATCAGCCGGCCGCCCAACAGATTGCCCAGCGTGTTCGTATCGTTCGGCAGAATCAGCTCCGTCATCTCGCTGCGCGATTCGGCGACGGAGCGGGTGGGCAATTGCGTGGCAAAGTCCATGTTGGATCTCTCTTCGTCTTGGAAGCTACCTTCCAGTGTCGGGCATCGCACAGAAAGTCGCAATCCAGCCGCGGTAGTACGTCTCTCCTACGCCGTGCTACGTTGAATCCCGTGCTAGGTTGAATTCATGGACAAGATCGCCATGCTGAAGGAAATCCTCGCGCAGAATCCCAACGACGTCTTCGCGCGCTACGGTCTCGCGATGGAGCACGCAAACCAGGGTGACGCTGCCACGGCACTCGCCGAATTCCAACAGCTCACCACGGCCCATCCCGACTACACCGCTGGCTATCAAATGGCAGCGCAACTGCTCATCAAGGCTGGGCGCGACGGCGAGGCCCGGAAGCAACTCGAAGCCGGCGTGGCGGCCGCGCGGCGCACCGGCAACTCGCTCGCACTGAATGAGATGAGCGCGATGCTCGACGAACTCTCTGCCTGAATCTCGTCTGATTTTTGCATCCCGTGAAATCCCCCCGCATCCTGGTTGAGTTGGGCTATTCACTCGCCCCGTGGACTTTCGCCCCGGACAGTTGCGCAACGTCCAACGCAAATTGCGTGACGTCCATCGCGCAGCCGCAACTCCCGTTCTCGCGGAGCATAATGGGCAGCAGCAGCGCCCGGCAGCAGAACCGAGCACGCATAAACGTGAAGCTGCAAACTGCCGAAGGGGGCCTTCGTATGCACAAACGCTTCGTGCTCATCCCGCCAATCACCAGATCACCGTATAGGTGCTTCGGCCATCAGCAGCAGGAAAGCCGCTGAGACGCATGAAAATCCCCCTCTTCCCGCTTGAGCTCGTGCTCTTTCCCGGAATGCCGTTGCCGCTGCATATTTTCGAGCCGCGCTATCGCGAGATGATCGCCGAGTGTACGGCTGGCGGAGCGCCCTTCGGCATTGTGCGTGCCCAGCGCGAGGGCCTTGCCATAGTCGGCTGCACGGCGCGGGTGCTGCGCGTTCTGCACAGCTATCCCGATGGGCGCAGCAACATTCTCACCCAGGGCCTCGATCGTTTTGAGATCGACCAACTGGATGACAGCCGCAGCTTCCTGCAGGCGGAAGTGGATCTGCTGCCGGATATCGGGCCGAAAGCCGAGCGCTCTACACGCGAAGAATGCGTGGCTCTGCACTTCGAGGCACAGCACCTGCTGGGAGCCGGTGAAGGCACCATGCAGCTCAACCTGGATGCGCCGGTCGCCTACCTGCTCGCCGGCGCCATGCCCGCGGACCTGAATTTCCAGCAGGCGCTTCTTGCGCTGCGTTCGGACGCAGAGCGCACCCAGAGTTTGCTCGCCTACTACCGCGTGATCCTGCCCAAGCTGCGCAGCGGTGCCAAGGCCAGCCGCGGCTCCACCAGCGGCCCGGTGATGTAAGCTACCGCGGCATCGTTGTGCCTCGTCCCACATCTAAGCTGAAACACGTACAGTAAAGAGAGCAGAGCCCCTTGCGACAGGAGGTCCTCCCCGCATGCCCCAACCCGCCACCTCACCCCGGACGGCCAGCGCACAGTCGGTGACTCTCCCCACCACTCTTAAAGAGCTGCGCGCCAGCAAAGAGTTCACCGAGGCCTATGTAAGCCGCAGCGTCAAAGACGAGTTGCGCTCGAACCTCATTCGCCGTCTGCAGGACCAGGCATCCGGAAAGAATGGAGAAGCTATTTTTCCCGGCATCATCGGCTTCGATGACACCGTCGTGCCGCAGATCATCAACGCCGTCCTGTCGCGCCAGAACTTCATCCTGCTAGGCCTGCGCGGCCAGGCCAAGAGCCGCATCCTGCGCGCGCTCACCGCGCTGCTTGATCCGTTTGCGCCTTACGTTGCCGGCTCGGAGATTCGCGACAATCCCTACCATCCTATTTCGAAGTACGCGCGCGATCTGATCGCCGAACGCGGCGATGCCACTCCCATCGCGTGGATGAGCCGCGACGAGCGCTACGTCGAAAAGCTGGCCACACCGGATGTCACGGTCGCCGATCTCATCGGCGATCTCGATCCCATCAAGGCCGCACGCTCCGGCTCCGATCTCTCGAACGAACTCACCATGCACTATGGCCTGTTGCCGCGCGCGAACCGCGGCATCTTCGCTGTGAACGAGCTGCCCGACCTCGCCGGCAAAATCCAGGTCGCGCTCTTCAACATCATGCAGGAAGGCGATGTGCAGATTAAGGGCTATCCCGTGCGCCTCGCGCTCGATGTCGCCCTGGTGTTCAGCGCCAACCCGGAGGACTACACCGCGCGCGGCAAGATAGTCACGCCGCTGAAGGACCGCATGGGCTCGGAGATTCGCACGCACTATCCGCAGTCCGTCCCGGAAGGAATCGCCATCACCCGCCAGGAGTCCTGGAGTGACCGCGGTTGCCTCAACACGCAGGTCGCCGATTACATCTACGAAATCGTCGAGCAGATCGCCTTTGTCGCCCGCGAGGACAAGAAAGTCGACAAGCGCTCCGGCGTCTCGCAGCGCCTGCCTATCTCGACCATGGAACTCGCCGTGTCGAACGCCGAGCGCCGCGCTCTGTTGCATGGAGAATCACTCGCCTTCCCCCGCGTCGGCGACATCTACACTGCGCTGCCCGGCATCACGGGAAAAATAGAACTCGAATATGAAGGCGAGATGAAGGGCGCCGATGTGGTCGTGCGCGAAATCATTCGCACCGCGATCCTGCGCGTCTACGATCGCTATTTCACCGACATCAACACGCAGCAGATTGAGCAGTGGTTCAATCTTGGCGGATCAGTCAAAATCGAAGACAGCCAGTCCGCCAAGGCCACGCTTGCCGAACTCGAACAGATCCAGGGCCTGTTCGAGAGGCTCTCACCTCTCGGCGTCAGCGAGAAAGATGCGCCGGAGAAGATAGTCGCCGCAGCCGAGTTCCTGCTCGAAGGACTCTATGCGCACAAGAAACTCAGCCGCAGCGAAGAACGCGGCTTCTCGGCGCAGGACCGTGCACGCGCCACCGCTGAGCGAAGCCAGGAGCGCCGCGACGAGTCGCGCGAGTACGAGCAGTGGCAGCAGCGCCGATCCAACAAACAGCGCAGCGGCTTGAATTAGGCCGATAGTCCATCTAAGGGATAGGTCATCCCGCCCAAGCCCTGGCGCGCAGCGACACCGGCTTCGTGGAAGGGGCCACCGTTTACCCGCATCGAAAATGAATGTGAGGCGGAGCGGAAGCGACGAAACTATCGCTTCTGATCGTCGTTCTCTTCCTCGTCAAAAGTGGGCCAGTCGCTATAACCCTTTTCGTCTCCGCCGTAGTAGCTATCCTTCGGCGCGTCCACCAGCGGCGATCCATCCCGCAGCCGCTGCACCAGATCCGGATTAGCTATAAACGGCCGGCCAAAGCTGACCAGGTCCGCTCGCCCGGAGTTCAACGCCTCCTCCGCCAGTTCCTTGTCGTAGCGGTTATTCGCCAGATAGCTGCCGCGGAAGCGTCGCCGCAGCGCAAGAAAATCCACTCCACCCGGAGCCTCGCGCGTCTCCCGCGTCACGCCTTCGATCACGTGAATATAGGCAACTCCCAGCGCATTCAGTCCGTCGATGTACTGGCTATACGTCCCCATTACATCGCTGTCCAGTGCCGTCTCTCCCGGACTCGTGGTCGTCGGAGAGATACGCACGCCCACGCGTCCTCCGCCATCCCACGCATCTACCGCCGCCTCTACCGCTGCCAGCGGAAATCGCAGCCGGTTCTCTACCGATCCGCCGTACTCATCCGCCCGTCGATTGGTGCTGTCGCGGATGAACTGCTCCAGCAGATAATTGTTCGCTGAATGCACCTCCACACCATCGAAGCCTGCGAGGCGCGCATTCTCCGCCGCGTGTCGATAGTCTTCGACAATTCCCGGTATCTCTCGCGCCTCCAGAGCGCGCGGCGTCGGCAGCCGCTTCGGTCCTTCGTAAGTAAACGCATCTCCTCCCGGCTGAATCGCGGACGCCGATACCGGCATCGCGCCGCTGTGCAGGTCCGGGTGCGAGATGCGGCCCGTGTGCCACAACTGCATCACGATCACGCCGCCGCCATCATGCACTGCACGCGTCACGTGCTTCCAGCTCTCTACCTGCGGCTTGCTCCAGATGCCCGGCGTGAACGCGTAGCCGATTGCCTGCGGTGAAATATTCGTTGCTTCGGAGATAATCAGCCCGGCGCCGGTGCGCTGCTGATAATAGTCCACCGCAAACTCCGGCGGTACGCCCGCTCGAGTGGACCGGGCGCGTGTCAGCGGCGCCATCACAATCCTGTTTTTCAAGTGCAGCGGTCCCATCTGGTACTCGCTGAACAGCGGCGAGATATCTATGCTCATTGCGTGAATCTCCCTCAATTTGCTCTCCCTTATTCGCTGTATAGAGAGATGCACGCCCGCGGCCAACGATTTCTCAGGAAAGTTCGTCTTCAGGCCACCCAGACTCTTCAGGCCACCAAGATAGGTAAATCTTGCATCATCGCCGCGAAACTCCCGACATCCAGCGACTGTGCCCCATCCGAAAGCGCCCGCTCCGGATGCGGGTGCACTTCTATGATCAGCCCATCCGCTCCGGCAGCCAGCGCCGCGCGCGACACCGCCGGCACCAGTTCGCGCCGTCCGGTCGCATGCGACGGATCGGCAATTACCGGCAGGTGCGTCATCGTCTTCGCCAGCACCATCCCGCCGATGTCAAAGGTATTGCGCAGCTCCGGATCGTAGGAACGGATGCCACGCTCGCACAGCACCACCTGGTCGTTACCGCCGGCCAGGATGTACTCCGCCGCCAGCAGCCACTCCTTCACCGTGGTCGCGGGATTGCGCTTCAGCAGCACCGGCCGTCGCACCTTGCCCAGCCGTCGCAGCAGCGCGAAGTTCTGCATGTTGCGCGCACCCACCTGCAGCATCTCCACGTGGTCGCTCACCACATCCACATCCTCGGTGCTCATCACCTCGCTTACGACGGGCAGACCGGTGCGCTCCGATACTTCCCGCAAAATCAGCAGCGCCTCCAGGCCAAGCCCCTGGAAGTCGTAGGGCGAGGTCCGCGGTTTGTACGCGCCGCCCCGCAGGAGCGTCGCGCCGGCAGCCTTCACGCCTTCTGCTGCAGCCAGCAACTGCAACCGCGATTCCACCGAGCACGGGCCCGCAATTATCACCGGCGCGCCTCCGCCAATCGCGACGCTCCCTACCCGCACCACTGTCGTGTGACCCGCATCGCGCTTCGCCGTCAACCGCTGCGGCTCCCCCTTCTTCTCTGCACCAACCTCTACCGCCTCCAAAACCGCTGCTGCCTCGCTCATAGCTTCTCTCCGAGTTATCTTTTTTTGCGGAAAAACAAAAAGGCCGCGATGGGAATCGCGGCCTTCGGGACTTTCGCGCTTTGCTCTAGCTAATTTGGATCTGGATGCGCGCATGCCGCCGAGGCCGCTATCGGAAACCAATAACGGTAAGCAAAGCTAAATCGGCTGGTGGCGCAAAACATCATCGCTACCAAGGTGCCATTCACGCCGCCGCATTGTCAACCAGCCTACCTACTTCCCCGCCCGCAATTTCCAAAGCAGCTTCCGCATCATCCCCATCAGCAGATGCGCATCCGGATCGGTGACGTTTATCTTCCGCAGCAGCCGGCGTACCTCCGCTTCCGTGCTTGCCATCGCCTTCGGATCGGTATAACCGCTCGCCTCCAGCAGCTCCATCAGCAGCCCGCGCAGGCGCTCCAATTCAGCGGAACCCGCCCGCGCCTCACCGGCTTCAACCGGCGGAGCCGCTTCGCGCGCCAGCTCCCACAAACATACCGCGGCGGCCTGCCCCAGGTTCATCGAAGGCTGCGCATCCTCCGTCGCGATCCGAATCAGCGAATGGCAGTGCTCCATGTCCTCACGCCTCAGCCCGTGCTTCTCTGACCCGAACAGCAGCGCCACTCGCCCCTGCGCGAGCCCCGCATGCACTTGTTGACCTGCCTGCTCCAACCCAACCAGCGGCTGCTCAAGCTCTCGCCGCCGGGCAGCCGTCGTGCCAATCACCAGCCGGCAGTCCGCCACTGCTCCAGCAACGCTCGCAAACTCTCGCGCCTCCTCAAGCACCGCGCCGGCTCCCACGGCCGACCGCGCCTCACGAAACGACGCCTCATACGGCGCCACCAGCCGCAGATCCCCCGCGCCGAAGTTCTGCATCGCCCGCGCTACCGCGCCAATATTCAGCGGATTGCGCGTGCGCACCAGTACAATCGCCAACCGCCGCAGGTCACTCGCCAAAGCAGTCATCTCTGGTTGGGTAAAGTTGCATTCTCGTATCGCACCCCGTTTCGTGCTTTCGCTCTACAATCATCCCTTTACCTATGACTTCCCCATCGTCAAGTTACGACAGCGCGCAGACCGAAGCTTCGCAAACAAGCAGCTCCCGCAACACCATCCTTATCGGCGTTCTGCTGCTCTCGGCCCTCTACTTTGCCGACACGCTGTTGCGCGCATCGCTCAAGACGTTCTGGTACGACGAGCTCGTCACTGTATACCTCTGTAAATTACCTACCTTCGGAGCAACCTGGGCCGCAGTGTTGCACGGCGGCGCCGACCTGAATCCGCCACTCTTGTATCTGCTCACGCGCTGGAGCCAGTACCTTTTCGGTGAAGGTCTCATCTCGACACGGCTTCCGGAACTCCTCGGGTTCTGGGTTTTCACGCTCTGCCTTTATCGTTTCGTTAGCCGGCGGCTGGGCCCGTTGCGCGGGGCTATCGCTGCGCTGTTTCCGGTTTTCACGCTCGCACATTACTACGCTTACGAGGCCCGGCCACACGGGATACTTCTTGGCTCCTTTGGACTCATGATGCTCTGCTGGCAGCGGGCGCGTGAGGGCAGGAAAGCCGTGCTCTGGGCTTTCCTGCTATGGCTCAGCTATCTTTCCGGCCTGCTGATCCACATCTACGCTGTTTACCTGCTCATACCGTTTCTTTTCGCGGAAGGGGCCACGCTGCTGCGGCGCTCGCGTCCCCACCTAGGCATTGTCGCCGCGCTGCTGCTTGCGCCACCCTGCGTCCTGCCGCTGTACTACCGGCTCTATGCCAACTTCCGCTCCAGCGGCTATTCCGGAATGCACATCCACCTCTATGAGCTCGTCCAGCACTTTTTTGTCTTTGTGTTGGGTCCTGCTCTGGCGGTCATCCTGTTCCTCATCCTGTTGCTCGCATGGAGACGGCGCGAGAACAACCCGGCTGCCGAATCACCGGATTTTCCATCACTCTCAGTTGACGAACTGAATCTTGCTCTTGGCCTCATCCTGATGCCCATCATCGGAGTCATCGGGATCAAGATCAGTCACGCCTATTATTTCGACCGCTATTTTCTGGCAGCCACGGCGGGATACGCTCTGCTGGTGGCGCAGACAACGCTGGTGCGTGGCGGTCGCGCCTGGGTCGCGCGTGGCCTTTTCGCTTTTATGATTGCACTGCTGTCCGCCGATACGCTGGTCGCCGCTTACTGCCGCTGGCATCACGCGGATATCGACCAGATAGAGCCCAGCAGCCATATTATTTTTGATCCCAGCCCCGCGGCTCCCTTGCTACGCAACGCGGCTTTGCTGCGGGATACCTCGAACCTGGACATTCTGGTTAGAGATGAACCCGGATTCCTCTATCTCTACTATTACGCGCCGCCGCAGATTCGAAAGCGGCTGGTCTTCGGCGCGCCGCGGAATGATGCCTTCGATATGCGATCTCTCGATGGATACCAGCGCCTGGCCCGCTGGGCGCATGTGGATCTCCGCTTGGTGACATACGATGAATTCTTTGCCACCCATGACGATTTTCTCGTCTACACCCCCAACAACGTCGGCTTCGGTACCGGCTGCAGCAATTGCACCGAGAAATTTTTGAACGCGGGCTACACGCTGCGATCCGTCGAAGAAGACCCCTACAACCTGCTCGAGCATTTCAGCAAATGAGCGGCAGCCATGGTGCGCTCTGGCGCTGCTGCATTCATTAGGACTACGCTAGAAGCATGAAGCGCGTCCGCTACACCAAATACATCGGTGATCTAGCCTCCGAGATCGAGATGGACGACCTGCTCAAGGCCCTCTCCGACTACCTTCTCGACTCCGGCTTTCAGGACCCCTATTCGCGCTTCTCCGAGCTCAATGGCGATCACACCCTCGAGAATCTTCGCGAGGCCATCCGTGAGGCGCTAGAGTCCGGCGAGCTGCTCGATGAAGATGCGCAGCAACGCCTGCAGCAGATGTCCGCGGAGCAGGTCGACGAGCTCATCGATCGCATGATCGAGCGCATGCAACAAGAGGAGTACGTCTCTATCGATGCTCCGCACGACCCATCCCAGGCTGCAACGCGCCCCGGCAATACCGGCCGTGCCGAAACCGAAGCCCGCTTCGAAGTTACCGACAAGAGCCTCGACTTCCTTGGCTTCAAGACCCTACGCGACCTGCTCGGCTCACTCGGCAAATCCAGTTACGGCCGCCACGACACGCGCCACTGGGCCACTGGCATCGAGGCCTCCGGCGCCTCGAAACAATATGAGTTCGGCGACGTGCTGAATCTGGACGTCAACACTACACTGAACTCCGCGCTCTCCCGCGAAGGCCTCACCCTGCCGCTCAACATCGAGTACCGCGACCTGCACGTCCATCAATCCGAATATCAGAGTTCCTGCGCCACCGTGGTCATGCTCGACTGTTCGCACTCGATGATTCTTTATGGCGAAGACCGCTTCACCCCTGCGAAGCGCGTCGCGATGGCGCTCTCACACCTCATCCGCACGCAGTATCCCGGCGACTCGCTATCCCTCGTCCTGTTTCACGACTCCGCCGAAGAGATGCCCGTTTCGCAGATCGCTCGCGTGAAGGTCGGACCGTATTACACCAACACCCGCGAAGGACTCCGCGTCGCACAGCG
>DASUWP010000220.1:0-14672 GCA_036378335.1 Acidobacteriaceae bacterium
CGACGGCAGCATGGGGTGATAGATCGCAAGCCGGTGTTGCCGCCGCGCCGCTGCTTCGTCCAACTCAAGAAGGTTGCGGAAGAGTTCGCTATAGGACTCCAGTTGCGTGCGGTACTGTTCGCGAGCGGCAGCGAGGAAGGCATCGCGATCGATGCCGGCGGGAAGTGCAGCGGTCTTGTAGTCGATGATCCACAGATACTCCGTTCCACGAGCGCCGGGCGACTCTCCGGCGAAGAAGACGCGATCGGGGCGTTGGCGGAGAATGCGGCCGTCCTTTGCCGTCGTCCAGGATATTTCGTTCCATGACATTTCATTCCGCGATTGCTCTGCCCCGGATTGCTTAGCCGCGGACTCGTTTCCTGGAACAGATGCGTGAGCCATGAGGAGCCAGCGGCCCTCTTCGTGGTTGAGGGCATTGCGCATTCCTTCGAGAATTGCGGACCGGGCCGAAGCACTCTCTGAAGCTGTCAGCCCATACTGCCGGAGCAGCGCGTCGGTAAGCCGGCCCCAGTCCGGGCGATCGCCACTGGCGCCCGCTGCAGTGCGCTCCAGCAGCGCATGCAAGACGATGCCCTGCACGCGTGCGAGCCGATTGCCGCTCGCAGCGTCTTCATACGGGGGAGGCGTTCGACTGTCCACGTCGGGCACCTGCCGATGCTCGATCAAGCCATCTTGGAATCCATCGACAAACCAGTCAGCGGGAAGCCTGCGGAGGTACTGTCTCTGTGCTGCAGCGGCGAGCGAGGACAGGGTTCCGTTGCTGGCCGTCAGAGATGAAGGGACGACACCAGGCATTGCGATGACGTTAGCCGGCGCCGGTCGTGCTGCGTCCATACGGCGCTCCAATCCATCCCATCCGGCTGCGAGCAGACAGGACTTGCGGGATCGCGAAAGCTCGCCGTTCTGCTTGAGCTCGATCGAGGCGAACAGGTGCAGCTCACCGATGGCGCGCGAGCAGGCGACATACAGCAGGCGCTTGTCCTCTTGTCGCGCCCGGCGTAGGGTCTTTTTCTGCACCCAATCGTAGAGCCGGAGTTTGTCGCCATGCTTGTATCCAATGGGAGCGAGCAGGAGCTCATCCTCGGTTGTTCCAGGCTGTCTTCGCACGAGCCATTGAAACAGCGCTGACTCGTCGGGCCTGGCAGGCCGTTGGAGCTGCGGTACCAGGACCACTTCAAACTCCAGCCCTTTTGCACTGTGAATGGTCATGAGCTGCACGCCGCAATTTTCGGATACGCTGGGGTCCGGCTGCGCGTACAGCTCTTCCAGCCGCTGATTCAGGCTCTCGTCGAGAGTGCCGAAACAGCTTGGAGGCATCTGCGCCAGGGTGGCGAAGAACACCTCACAGTTGGCGAGCGATTCCGCATTGAGGAACCGCGGCGCACCGAGCGCTGACCACGTGCGCTCCAGCCAGAGCGCAAGTCCAGCGGGCGAGCCAGCAAGCGATCCAGCGGCATAGGCAGCCTGCCCCTGCTCCAGGATGGACAGGACCTGCAACGCGCGCCTGCGGCTTTCCGGATCGAGACGGTCCTGATGCGAACAGATGAGCGCGGCGATGGAGGTTGTCTGCTCGGCGGCGTCAGGGTCGCCGCAGATGGCGTGGAGCGCTGGGATGGTCAGCCCGCACCAGGGTGCGCGCAGCACTGCAAGCCAGGCGATGCGATCTGCGGGATGCAGCAGGGCGCGCAGTAAAGAAAGCAGATCGACGATTTCCTGGCGATCGCGCAGCAGGTCGATCTTCACGCCGCGAAATGGTATATGTGCCTGTTGCAATCTGCTGATGATCTCGACCAGGTGCGTTCGGGCACGGGCGAGCACCGCAACTCGATATTTGCCGCGATTGCGCTGCGCCCGCTCGATCGCGGGCAAGTGAGTGCGAATCAAGGCGATCATCGAATCCGCCTCGGCTGCGTTCAGCTCCTGGGGTGCCCGGGCATCCTTCTCGTAGGTCTGCACGTGCATGTGCAAAGCATCTGTCGCGAGATCTTTATCATCGGCCTTGCTGGACAGGGAGGCGGCGTATTGCACCTCGTCGTCGGGCTCTGCTCCGAGCACCCGCTCGAAGACTTCGTTGAGCGGATTCACGATGGCAGGAGTGGACCGAAAGTTGGTAGAGAGCTGCAGCGCCGTTAGCGGGAGATGCGCGTTACCTGCTTCCATGCCGTGCTCGCGCACCTGGTGGAACAATCGCGATTCCGCATCGCGGAAGAGATAGATGGATTGCATCGGGTCGCCAACGAAGAAGCATGTGCGGCCATCGCCCGTTTGCCAACCTTCGAGCAGAGCTCGAAGCAGAGCGAAGTGCGGCCGCGAGGTGTCCTGAAACTCATCCACGAGCAGATGGCGGAGACGTTCATCCAGCCGCATCAGTACGGCAGGGTCTTGGAGTGCGGCGTGAGCGGCAATGCCCGCCTCAGCAAAGTCGATGACACCCTGCTCGGCGAAGACGACACGCAACTGCGCGCTGGCATGTCGTAGAACGATGAAGATGTGGCGTACCGTGCTCCATTCCTCATCGGAGTAGGCTGCAGGCGGGAGATCGCGTAGCTTGCAGAGCTCTGCGAGCAGGGCGGTATTCGTCGAGAGCTGCGCAATCATCGCTTTGAGCCGCGATGCAGCTTCGCGATGCGTTTGTGCAGGGAAGCCGAGCCTAGCATTAATAGTGGATCGCCATTCATCGTTGGTGGTGAGCAGCAGATGGCAGAGGCATTGCCAGTGTGAAGCGTCCCGGAGCTCTGCGGCGCCTCGGATCGCGCGTATCGCGAGGAGTTGTTCCTGCCCGTTATCGCATGCGACGCTCGCGAGGGTTAGCAGTTCCTCCAAGGCACCAGGAATTCGCGAGAACTCGCGGCGCAGATTTTCAATCACCGCCTCGTGCTCGCGGCGGAAGGGTTCTTCGAGCTTGGCCTTTAGTTCGTCCCATGGCCGTTCCTTGCGCAGGATCACTGGCAGCACCAGCAGCCATTGGTCCCGGCGCGCGAGCATGCCGGCGATCAGCGCTTCGCAATCCGGCAGGTTGGCGTCGCGCAACTTCAGAATTTCGGCCAGTGCCTCGGCGAGCTCCGGCTCCGCGGGGTCGCCAAGATGAGCCAGCGTGCGTTCCGCCGCGAGTGCATAGAGCGGCTTCACATCCTCGGTAGGCGTGAGCGGGCCACCGAGCTGCGAGAGCAACGGTGTCTGATACGCGATGGAGAGCGCGAGCGAATCTATGGTCTGGATGTTGAGCCGTTGCGGCTGATCGAGAAGCTGCCAGCCGCGTGCCTGCGCATGGGCCAGTGCAGTCTGAGCCAGATGGCGCACCTCGCGCTCGTGCCCACTCGCTGCGGGATCTTCGCTGCGTGCCGCCGATGCTAGTGCCTCCAAAACACGGACGCGCATCTCGGCCGTCGCTTTACGAGTGAAGGTGATGGCCAGCACCTGCTCGGGTTCCTCTACGGTTGGCAGCAGCGCAAGGTAACGAAGGGCAAGCAGCTCCGTCTTCCCGGAACCCGCAGGCGCCTGCACCAGGAAAGACTGTTTCGGATCGAGCGCTCTCGCGCGTTCGGCCGCGTCAGCGACAAGGGGCAGTATGCGCAGCGGGGTCATGGCACGTCCTCAGCCTCGTCGGAATCCTGTATGGTTACGGAGCCACGGGATTCCGCCACACGGCAGACACCGTGAAGCGGGCAGTACAAGCAGCTTTTGGGATAGATATGTGGATCGACCTGCGCTTCGCCGCACACAAAACTCTCTGCCAATGTCAGCAGATTGCCGCGCCATTCTTCGACTACTTCAGGTGTGTAAGGTTCAGTAACAAGCTGCTTGGCGTTGAGCTGCTCGGAGAGATTTGAACGCGCGTTTTCGACCCGGCCTTTGAACCCCATGCTCGATGGGCGTACCTGTGCGAAGACCGCACCGATAAGATTCGTGGATCCACCAAAGGCGGCATACAAGGGTAACTGCGGCTGCTTGGGTCGCGGGCCCTCCCAACTCGCCGTGGAGACCTCGCCCGTCTTGTAGTCGATCAGCAATTCTCCGTCCGCCACCTCGTCGATCCGATCGGCCCGCACGTGGAGCGAGAGGTCGCCAACCTGAATCGTGGCCTTTTTTTCTACCGCAACGATCTGAAATGGCTGACGAGCGGACTCCAAGGCAAGCCAATCCATCACCAGATCGATGGTGCGCTCCTCTTCGGCTTTTAAGTACGCGCGCTGCCAGCGGTCTCCGTGTTCTGCGTGCATCGAGCGGATCGCCGCGGCCGTATGGGCTGCGATGAGCGGCCGAAGCGTTCCCGCGGTTGCCGCATGGAGCAGGTCGGCGTGGCTGGTGAGGTGAACGTGGCCTCCGATGTCTTGCGACCATACGCCTTCCAATACTTTGTGAATCATCGAACCGCGATCGCCCGGTGACAGACCGCGGCCGGCAATCGAGAGTTCGCGCACTCCCAATCGACGAAGGACAAACGCTTGGAAGGGGCAGTTGGCCTGATTCTGCAGCGCCGACTGGCCGCCTTGCGCGATACCGTTGCGTGGCAAGGGGACCCAGGTATCATCAGGGACCGACTCAAGGGGAACCGACTCAAGCTCGATGGGGCGAGGCGTCTCGCGTACGGCAGCAGCATTTGCGGGAGCGAAGCTGCTCACGAGCGGCGACGGACGTTGGATCGCATCGCCGGAGATTTGCGCGTAGGAGTAGACGACCTCACTCGAGCCCTCGGCTATGCGCTCCATGGCACGATGGGCGAGTGCGGCATTGTCCGCTGCGGATGTGTGCGGCATACCAAGCTCGCGCTGCAGTGCGATGGGCAGCAGCGGATTCGGCCTGCCGGATGCGGGCCATCCACTGTCGGTCGCGCCCAGAAACCAGACCGCGTCGAAAGACTGTCCAGAGGCGGCATAGACGCCCATTACCTGGACCGGCGCATCCTGCGACTCCGGCGCAAAGATGGCTTCCTGGGCGGCGCGTTCGAGCGTCTTCAGGAAATCGTCGAAACTGAGAGATTCATTCGCAAAGTCCAGGGAGGCCACACCGTCGAGCAGGCGGCTCCACGCCTGGTGAGCCTGAAACAGCAGACTCGAAGCATCGGAACGCTCGCCCCATCGGGCGGCGCGTAACAGATTGCCGATACGGCGCACCCACTCGCCTGCCGTGGCACGACGTAAGGGGCGGCGATGTTCTGCGAGCATTGCGGCGAGATCGTGATGCAGTGAATGAGCTGCTGGAGTACCGCTTTGTGGCCAACGCAGCAACGATTCCAGCGTCATCTCTGGAGGAGCGCATTTGGCGTTGCGCAGTCTCGAATCGAGATAAGCCAGCGCGTCCCGCGCTTCGCTGCCTTGTGCCGCGCCCAGAGCGCTCGATAGGAGCAGCCAGGAAATTTCCTGCTGCGTTAATGGTTGGCGAAGCCACCGTAACAACAGCAGAGCCGCATGAACCAGCGGCACGTCTGCGAGTGGCTGGCCGAGCGAGAACTCAAAGGGAAGCGCCGGCGCCGAGCCTGCGGTGATGGGGAACCGCTCCGGACTGAGGCGGCTGTAGAGATCACGCTCAAGTTGCGCCCGCCGGCTGGCGAGATCGGGAAGGAGGATTCCGATGCGCGCCTGGGGATTGCTTGCGAGCCGCGATTGTACCCACGCGGCGCAGGCAGACGTTTCGTCTTTCTCGCTCTGTGCGGTGTAGAGGGTTGGCGCTTTCGCCTGGTCGAATTCCCACCGCAGTGCCTGCTGTGCAACGCCTCGCGCGGTCAGCGCCGCTTGCAGCGCTTCTTCCGCGGGAGTCGCACGATCGAATCCAAGCCAGCCGATCTCTCGCGGCGGCTCCAGCGCACCCCAACGCAGAGCATTCGAGACGCCATCGATGAGTTCACTTTGCGGAAGCCAGCGATGACGCCTGCACTCCTGCTGAAAACTTCGAGCCCACTGACGGAAGACCTCGGGCTCGGCCTGGGGCTCTGGCGCCCAGATGGATTTGCCCAATTGCCCAAATGCACTGTATGCCGCGAGCAACTCATAAGCCTGTTGGGCAAGCATGGCTAGGCGCGAAGGTTCGATGAGAGAGAGGTTCTCAATCCCCGGCTTGATGATGCGCTGCCATAGCGCGTGCTCCTGAACGTGATTCAGCAGCAGGCGGTCCTCTGTTCCCGTGAGGAGCAGAGCGTTCCACTGTTCGGTCAACCAGGAGTGCAGGTCGAGGATGTGCGGTGTGGGCCACGCCGTCGAGTTCTCGGCCTGCTTGTCAGCGGCATAGCGAAGGTGCAGAGCGCGTGCCGCACGCGCGTTCCCGGTGAGGATGAGGCCGCCCCGGTCCAGCAATTCGCGCATGGCGATCGGCAACCTGGTTCCGCGCAGTCCCATCACGCTTTTCAGTGTAATGGCGGCTGACGTGTGCTGATGTAGCTTGCCGTCTGGAGTGCGCCGCCGTGTAGACTGCAGAGGTGCAGCGGCTGATCGCCAAGCTATTGATGTATTGGATGCTGCTGCTAGTTCCTGCCGCCACGACGCTTGCGCTGGCGCAACCGCAAGTCCTGCTACCCGCCTGCTGTCGAGTCCATGGCGCACATCATTGCGTGGCCGAAGCCGTGCGAGGCGGCGGTCCTGCCTGGCGCGGGCATGGCTGCCCGTTTGCGAACCTCTCGCATGCGGCCATTCTGCTGGCCCCGTATCTTCCTGCCACCGACCCGGGCGTGGGCCGGACACAGCAGGCCACGGCGACATCTGCTGCGGAACACGCCGCACTCTCGGCGTTTCTCGCCGGTCTGCCCGGATCGCGCGCTCCTCCTTCTCTCGACTGACCCGTACTTGCGCTGGTGATTGGCGCCCGGTTTCAACCAGGCGGCCTACCTGTCCGCGCATACATAAACAGCGGGAATCCGATCGGAGAGAGTCGTGCTGCAAGAAAGAAAACGACGAGTAGCGCCTGCGCTGGCGCTGCTTTGCTTTTTGCTGTGCTCTGTGAGATACGCAAGTGCAACCGTGCTGGCGACAGTGCGCGGTGTGGTGCATGACCCATCGCATCGACCGGTCGCTGGTGCCGAGGTACAGGTGGTTGCGGTTGCATCGCAGTATCGCGCCAAGGTCGAGAGCGACGCGGCCGGCGCTTTCGAGATCGACGCCCTTCCGTTGGGCGAATACCGCCTGACCGTCATCGCGGTGGGATTTGCTACCCAGCAGCAATCACTGCTGGTCCGGAGTGGAAGCGCGCCGGTGCTGCACTTTGAGCTGCTTCCTGCCGGACCGCACGAAACCGTGCAGGTTAACGATCAGGAGACTCCGCTCCAAACTACAAGTTCTACGACAGAGACAACGATCGCGCGGCAGCAGATCGAGAGCTACGCCGGCATGGACCAGAGCAACAGTCTGCGGGTCATCACACAGTTCGTTCCCGGAGCCTACGTCGTGCACGATCAGCTTCACGTGCGCGGCGGCCATCAGGTCACATGGGCCATTGACGGAGTGCCTTTGCCCAACACGAACATTGCTACCAATGTAGGGCCGCAGTTCGATCCCAAGGACATCGACTATCTGGAAGCAAGCACCGGCGGCTATTCAGCAGAATACGGCGACCGGACCTACGGTGTTTTCAACGTGGCGACACGCACCGGCTTCGAGCGCGATCGCCAGGGAGAACTGGTCGCCAGCTACGGAACATATAACGCGACTAACGATCAGATCAGCCTGGGCAATCACTCCGAACGTTTTGCCTGGTACGTGAGCGGCAATGGCAACCGCACGGACTACGCGCTCGCTCCGCCGACGCAGCGGAACCTGCACAACATGGGTTCGGGTGGCGGCGGTTTCACTTCGCTTCTCTTCAACAAGACGGCGCGGGATCAGTTCCGCTTCGATGGAGGCTTTCGCGGAGATTTCTATCAGGTGCCCAACGATCCCGACCAGCAGGCCATGGGAATTCGCGACCGCGATCGCGAGCAGGATGGCTTTGCGATTGGCTCATGGACCCACTCTTTGGGACCGGGCACGCTGCTCACCGTCTCGCCGTTTTTCCACGCGAACCGTGCCGCTTACGTCGGCGGGGCGGATGATCCACTGAACACGACCGATGACCGCATCTCCTATTACGAGGGCGGCCAGACAGTGTTTTCGCAGGTGAAGGGGTTGAGTAACTTTCGCGCGGGCGTCTATGCTTTCGGGCAGCAGGACGATCGAAGCTTCGCCGTCACATCTACGGATGGCAGCGTGACTCCGTTTCATCAGAGGATTGCGCCGCAGGGTCAGGTGGATGCAGCGTTCGTGGATGAGCAGTGGAAGGTCACGCCGTGGTGGGCGCTGAATGGCGGGTTGCGCTTCACCTACTTCGATGGCAGCTTCAGCGAGCATGCGTGGGACCCACGCCTAGGCACGGCGATTACGCTCCCGAGGCTGGGATGGGTGCTGCGCGGCTCCTACTCGCGCTACTACCAGGCACCGCCGCTCGATACGTTGAACGGCCCGGCGCTGGAGTTCGCCCAGACGCAGGATCTGGGATTCCTTCCTCTGCATGGCGAACGGGATGAGCAATACGATGTTGGCCTGGTGATTCCGTATCGAGGATGGACCGCCTCGTTCGATAACTTTCGCACCAGTGCACGCAACTTCTTTGATCATGACGCGATCGGGAATTCCAACCTGTTCTTCCCGCTGACCATCGATCGCGCGCGCATCCGTGGCTGGGAGGCGAATGTTCACTCGCCGGAACTGATGCATCACGCGCATGCTCATCTCGTCTACTCCAATCAGCAGGCGGCGGGTTTCGGCGCGGTCACCGGCGGACTCACCGACTTCTCTCCGACCGAGGGCGGCTTTTATCTGGATCACGACCAACGCAATTCGGTGACTGCCGGCATCGACGGTGCATTACCGTGGAAGACGAGTGCTGCATTCGACGTTGTTTATGGCTCAGGTTTCCTGAATGGCAACGGGCCAGCGCATTTGCCCAGCCATCGCACCTTCGATCTTGCTCTGAACAAGGACATCGGCGAGAGCTGGACGGTTCGCGCCATCGGCACCAACATCACCAACAAACGCTACCAGGTGGACCTGAGCAACACCTTTGGCGGCAGCCACGTGGGTGACTCTCGGCTGCTCTCGGCGGAAGTGCGCTACAGGTTCCACTTCTGAATAGGTGGCATGATGGAGAGGAGATGAGGATGAGACGAGTTGTGCCGGGCCTGCTTTGCGGGCTGGTACTGGCAGTGCCGGTGGCCGGCTGTCATAACAGCGTGCGACCGTTGGCGAATGTGCAGTCCGGATCGGTGAAGCAGTATGCGGTGAAGGGGACCATTGTTGGGACAGATCCGGCGCATGGCGAAGTCACGGTGGATTCCGAGGCGATACCGGGATTCATGGAAGCCATGACCATGCCGTACAAGGTCAAGGATTCGAATGTGCTGCAGGACCTGCATCCGGGCGATCACATGACGGGTGTGCTGCTGGTTGCCGACAGCGGCACGGTGCTGGACCAGATCGTGATCACGGCGCAGGCACAGCCTGACTACAAGCCACAGGCGCAGTATCATGTTCCTGCAGTGGGCGATGCAGTGCCGGACTTCCACCTCACCGATCAGAGCGGCAGGCAGATCACATTGCGAGAGTTCCGCGGCAAGGTGGTTCTGGTTACGTTCATCTACACGCGTTGCCCACTTTCCGACTACTGCCCCCGGATGAGCCGCAACTTCGCATCTATCGACAAGAGCCTACAGGCTGATCCGGCGCTCTATCGGAAGACGCATCTGCTCAGCATCAGCTTCGATCCCGCCTATGATTCACCGGCGGTATTGCGCAGTTATGGTGAGGCGTACACCGGCAACTATACGAAGGAGAAGTTCGGGCACTGGGACTTCGCCGCGCCATCGAAGGCGGACCTGCCAAAGCTGCTCGAGTTCTTCGATGTTGGCGCGACACCGGGTGAAAACCACACGATTACGCATTCGCTTTCGACCGCGGTTATCGCGCCGGACGGAAAGATCGCGCAATGGTATCCGACGAATGACTGGAAGCCGGAGGAGGTCTTGGACCAAGTGAAGAAGGTGGCCGGGGGTACGAAGGGATGATTGGAGCGAAGGCGTGATTCTAGTCTTGATGGGAGTGACGGCGAGCGGCAAGACCACGATCGGCACCAGGCTGGCAGCGGCGGAGCATTGGGAGTATGCCGAGGGGGACGATTATCACTCTGCGGCGAACAAGGCCAAGATGCATGCCGGCATTCCGCTGACGGATGAGGATCGCGCGCCTTGGCTGGCCAACCTGCATGAGGTGCTGCTGGGATGGCATAACAGCGGGACGAGCGGCGTGCTGGCCTGCTCGGCACTGCGACAGGCGTATCGCGATGAGCTGTCCGAAGGCATTCCCAAGGCTGAGCTGCGGTTCGTGCTGCTGGAGGTGCCGCGGGATGTGCTGGAGGAGCGGCTGGCCGAGCGCAAGAATCACTACATGAGTCCGGCGCTGCTGGACAGCCAGATTGCGACGCTCGAGATGCCGCGCGATGCCATCCGGGTTGCGGGTGATCTTCCGCCGGACCAGGTAGTCGGCGAGATCATGGCTGCAATTCGAGGGGCTGCGGTAAGCAACACGGATTCGCATCCATAGCTCTCGCCGTTCATCTATTCTGAAGGTTATGGCTAAGCTCGCAATGGTATTCGGCGTTCTGATCGCTCTGGTTGGTGTGATCGGCTATGTCGAAACGCACTTCTGGCACTCATTCATCCCGGTAGTGCTCGGGTTGCTGCTGGTAGTGCTTGGATTTCTCGCCAACACGGAAGATCAGAAGCGGCGGATGCTGGCGATGCACATCGCCGTCACCGTGGGGCTGCTCGGTTTTCTGGGCACGATTCCGGGATTGATCGCGCTGGGTGGCTATCTTAGCGGCCACCATGCAGATACGGTGGCCGGGGTGCCGGTTGGGCATTTGTTGGCGGCGGAGGAGCAGTCGGCTACCAGCATTCTCTGCCTGATTTTTGTACTGCTGTGTGTGCGTTCGTTTATTGCCGCGCGTCGCGCACGGGCCTAGGGGGCACGTCTTGCAGAGCATGCGGTCCAACAACTTCTCGGGTAAGGCAGAGCGCACCAGCTCGGTGCGCTCTGCCAACCGCGCTCGCGATGCCAGCCCGCCTCCCAAACCAAAGCTCGCCGACGCGTGGCCGCATGCGTGGCGGCTGATACGCCCGCGCCGGGCGCTCCTGGCACTCGGCTTCGTGCTGATGATCATCAACCGCGTGTGCGGCCTGGTGCTGCCGGCGGCTTCAAAGCCTTTCGTCGACGGGGTGCTCCACAAGCGGCAGGAGCACTTGCTGCTGCCCATCATCGCCACCGTAATGCTGGCCACGGTCATCCAGGCATCCACCTCATTCGCACTGACACAGCTTCTGTCCAAGGCGGCGCAGCGCATGATCGCCGATCTGCGGCGGCAGGTGCAGGCGCATATCGGACGGCTGTCAGTCAGCTTCTACGATGCCAATCGCACGGGCAATCTGGTGTCGCGCATCATGACCGATGTTGAAGGCGTGCGCAACCTGATCGGCACCGGGCTGGTGGATTTCGTCGGCGGCATCATCACCGCGCTTATCGCCTTTGTCGTGCTGATGAAGATCAGCGCCACCATCACGCTCATCATCTTCGTCGTCATCGTGCTGTTTGCCACGCTCCTGCAGAAGTCATTGCGGGTGATGCGGCCGATCTTCCGGGAGCGCGGGAAGATCAACGCCGAGGTCACCGGACGGCTGACGGAATCGCTCGGCGGTGTGCGCGTGGTGAAGGGTTATCACGCGGAGAGCCGCGAAGCCGGAGTGTTTTCGCAAGGCGTGCAGCTGCTGCTGGACAACGTGATGAAGTCGCTCACGATGACTTCTGTGCTGTCGCTTGCCTCCACCGGTGTGGTGGGTCTGATGGGGTCTCTGGTGATGTACCTGGGTGGGCGCGCGGCGCTCGCGAACCACATCACGACGGGCGGCTACGTCGAATACACGATGTTCCTCGCCTTCATGGTCGCTCCCATCTTTCAGGTGGTGAATGTTGGCACACAACTTACGGAGGCGATCGCCGGACTGGACCGCACTGCCGAAATTCTGAGCGAACGGCAGGAGTATGACGAGCCGGGGCGCATCGTCGATCTGCCGCCGGTTGCCGGCGATCTCCGCTTCAACGAGGTACGTTTCTCCTACGATCCTGATAAGCCGGTGCTGCATGGCATCTCGTTCCATGCCGAGCCGGGATCGGTGACGGCGCTGGTCGGGTCCTCCGGCTCGGGGAAGTCGACCATCATCAGCCTGGTCTGCGCCTTCCACGCGCCGGACTCGGGCAGCATCCTGGTGGATGGCATCGATCTCTCCACGGTGAAGCTGGACAGCTACCGCAGCCAGCTTGGCGTGGTGCTGCAGGAGTCGTTCCTGTTCGATGGCACCATTCGCGAGAACGTGATGTTCTCGCGGCCGGAGGCGACCGAGGAGCAGTTCCTGAACGCCTGCGCCATTGCGCGCGTTGACGAGTTCGCCGAGCGCTTTCCCGACGGCTACGACACCATCGTGGGCGAGCGCGGCGTGAAGCTCTCCGGCGGGCAGCGGCAGCGGCTTTCGATTGCGCGCGCGATCCTGGCCGAGCCGCGCATCCTGATCCTCGACGAGGCGACCTCGTCGCTCGATTCCGAGAGCGAAGCAATGATCCAGCACGGCCTCAGCTTCCTGATGCAGGGACGGACGACGTTTGTCATCGCGCATCGCCTCTCGACCATTCGACGCGCCGACCAGATCCTGGTGGTGGAGGGAGGGCGTATCGTGGAGCACGGCACGCACGAGTCGCTGTTTGCACTGGGTGGCCGCTACTACGACCTGTATACGCGGCAGCATGGGTTGGACGCGAATCGCTTCCTGGCGCCGGGCGAGGGCGACACAATTATGGAACCGGCCTGAGGCCGGGCATGAAGCCGCCTGGCTGGACCGATACCCCTCCCCCCTCCCGTCCCGGGAGGATGGCTTGTAAGTTATTCTCCCGCGGTTAGTTAACCGCTCTCCCGTGAGCTAAATTCGTCATTCCAAACAAGTTATCAGTAAATTCCTCCAAACAGAGGACTTAGCATTCATATGCGCGGAGTTTGTCGCCCCAGGCCGACATGAAAAAAGCCACGGGCGTGTGCCGTGGCTTCTGTCGATATCTGACCTACTGTTTCCAGTCTAGCAATTGGCGAGGGGTCAATCGGCAAATTTTTGTAGCCGACCGGCTCATGCGGTTCCGATTCAGGATTCGGTCGTGAGCCCCGTACAAAATCGTTCTTGTAAACGGACGGGAGTTGCGGCATGATGCTCCTGTACGTGAAGTCTCCTGGTACGTATCGGCGCTCCTTACAGGGGCGCCATTTTTGTTTGGCGGTCCCCGGAGACTTCGCGATTCGATTCAGGAAGCCATTTGAACCAATCTGGTTCGAAGTAACCCATCCGGGGTTGGAGGACAAAACCCTCCCCGAGGGCGAAGACGAGAGGGAACATGCACCGTAGGCTGGTCATCGAAACCCCTCCTGAAATGTTTGGCGCTCCCACACTGCGGAGCGCCTTTCCTTTTGAAGGACTGACAGTCCGTGCGGCGTACGCGCAGGGGTCAACGTCCTTTCGGGGGGTGCGAGAGTTTGTCTACTCAGTCTCTTCGAATACGGGCAGAATGCGGGCTTCGGACCCGAACTTGTGGTATCCGCCGAAGGTCACGTCGTTGATCATGTTTTCAAAATAGCTGTAGACGCTGAAGACCATGCCCCACTCGTAGAGTTCGCGCTCGGAGCGGCCGCGCGAGATCTCCACGCTCCGCTGGGGACAGATATAGGTCTTGCCGCCCAGTTCCTCCGGACCGTACTCGACCATAACTTGCGACCGGATGAGAGGCACGTCAGGGTCCCGCTCTTGGTTGAGATCTGCATTGATCACGATCCGCATGACGGCTCCGGTGTCGGGGTTGACCGCGAATTCGCCGTAGGTGTCGGCCTTGTTGCGGTAGAGAGTGGTCCCGTCACCTTCAGGAAGGCAGCAATACATGATTTCGGGTGCGAAGTTCGTGCTGACAGGTGTGTAGGAGAACACCGCCAGATTTCCGTACTTGCCGCGCTCCCAGCGTTTCCAGGTGAGGGTGCTTGGGCGGGTAGTGGCGGCCCGCAGCATATAGGCAAGAATGGGGCCGAAGGTCCCCGAGATTTCAAGGTCGCGTGCTCGCACTCCGCGGACTACCGGGCGTTTGCCAAGCTTCTTCTTTTTCTCCACCAGCTCCTGCCCATTTCGATAGAGAACCGTAGCGTGCTCCCCGGTGGCAAAGTGGAGAGTCTCGTCCTGGCGTGGCATCTTCCAGGTCTCGTTGTCGCGTTCCGGAGGCTCTTCGAATCGCTCCGTCTTTCTCAAGGCATAGAAGTCGGGCAGTTTGGGAATGGCATTCTGTAGATAGTCGAAGGTGCGCCGCAAAATGGCGCGCTGCTCCTCCATCGGAGGGCGGGGGCGGTTCACAATTTCGTCGGCCGGGGGCGCAAGCGCCACCGACAGATCGGCATCCGCCGTCAGTGCCTGGCGTTCCCGCTCACCGTGGATCACGCTCAACAGCACATCGAGGCGGGGCGTGCTTAGCCGTTCGGTGAGTTCGAGATTCTGGAGCTTTCGCAGCAGGTCGGTCTGCGCATGCACCAGTTCTTCAAGCTCCGCGACGGTGACCTTTTGTATCCCAGGCATGGGATTGTCG
>DASUWP010000221.1:0-3575 GCA_036378335.1 Acidobacteriaceae bacterium
TATGTGACTCGCGCAGACTGCTGGTCGACACTCAGCAACCTAAAGCAGGATTCGATCGATTGACCAACAGATGCGTCTGGGATGCGGCGTCAGCTTTCAGCGGCTGCGGACATGGCGCCAGATTTAGCTCTGGTAGCTTAGGGCCACAGAACGAACCCGCTTACGCGGGAGCGCGCTGCGCGCGGGAGCCTGTGGCTATAGGGGATTGCATGACCAACTGATCGGAGCTCGGTGACAGATGGGTGTCCCGTCTTGAGGATTGAGGGTGTTCCAAAACCTCCACCTCAAGACAGGAGCACCGCGATGAGCGAGAAGCCCATCAGTTCACTGCGCCAGCGCATGATCGAAGACATGAGCGTGCGCAATTTCGTCGAGAAGACGCGCAACGACTATATCCGCCAGGTCAGGACTTTTACAGCCTTTCTCAGTCGCTCGCCTGAAACGGCAACGCCTGAGGATCTTCGCCGCTTCCAGCTACATCAGACGCAGACCGGGGGTGCGTCCGCCGACCATCAACAACTCGGTTGCGGCGCTACGATTTTTCTTCACCGTGACGCTCGGTCGAGCAGATATGGCTCGCCACCTTACGTTCGTGCGCGAGCCACGCAAAGTGCCGGTGGTGTTGAGCGAGGAAGAGATCGTGCGCCTGCTGGAGGCTGCACCTGGAGCAAAGTACAAGGCCGCACTGAGTGCCGCCTATGCTGCCGGACTGCGGGTCTCGGAGGTGGTGGCGCTTAAGGTATCCGACATCGATTCCAAACGCATGCTGCTGCGGATCGAGCAGGGCAAGGGGCGTAAGGACCGGTTTGCGATGCTCTCGCCCGTGCTGCTCGAACTGTTGCGCGATTGGTATCGCATCGCTCGTCCGGCGGTGTGGTTGTTCCCCGGGCGTGATCGGCTGCTGCCCTTGACGACACGCCAGTTCAATCGCGCCGTTCATGCCGCCGCGCACATGGCCGAGATCAAGAAGCGCGTGACGCCGCATACATTGCGGCACAGCTTCGCTACTCATCTACTGGAGCAGAACACCGACATTCGTCTGATCCAGGTTCTGCTCGGGCATGCGAAGCTCGACACCACCGCGCTCTATGCGCAGGTGGCTACAAACACGATCCGTGCGATCATGAGCCCGTTGGATCGTCTCACCCCGCTGCGAGCGAAGAGTAACGAAGCGCCGGCATAGCCACCGGCAATCGTGACCCGTCCCGCTCTGGAAGTCGCGGACATCTTCCGCGACTTCGGTGCGGCATGGCGCAGTGCCAATGCCGGCCATGTGAGCTCGGCCCAGTTGCAGGTGATGAGTGCCATCGAGAACTGCCGTACCGCAGCTCTCGGTGGCCATGTCACGCGCTGCGAGGACTGCGCGTACACGACCATTGCCTATAACAGCTGCCGCAACCGGCATTGCCCAAAGTGCGAGGGCGCGGCGGCGCGGCAATGGCTCGCCGAGCGCGAGGCGGAGCTTTTGCCCGTGCCTTACTTTCATATGGTGTTCACGCTGCCGACCGCACTCTCCGACATCGCCTATCAGAACAAGGCCGTGATCTACGACCTTCTGTTCAATGCCTCATCCGAGAGCGTGCTCACCATCGCGGCCGACCCCAAGCACATGGGCGCTACCATCGGCATCACCGCCGTGCTCCACACCTGGGGCTCGGCCATGACGCACCATCCGCACGTGCACATGATCGTGCCGGGGGGCGGCATCTCGCACGATGGCCAGCGCTGGATCGCGTGCCGCCGCCCACGCTTCCTCCTGCCCGTGCGCGTGCTCGCAAAGCTATTCCGTGGATTGATGCTCGCAAAGCTCGTCGTCGCGCACGCCGCCGGCAAGCTGCAATTCTTCGGCAAACATGCACACCTCGCCAACCCCCGTGCTTTCGCCGCCTTCCTGGCTCCACTCAGAAGAAAGAGGTGGTTCGTCTACAGCAAGGAGCCCTTCGCCGGACCCAAGGCCGTGCTCGCTTATCTCTCGCGATACACTCATCGGGTCGCCATCTCCAACAGCCGATTGATCGCGGCAGACGCGAGAGGAATCACCTTCAGATACAAGGATTACCGGGTGCAAGGGCCAGCCCGCTACAAAACCATGACGCTGACGCCGCACGAGTTCATTCGCCGCTTCCTCATGCATGTCCTGCCCAAGCGGTTTCACCGCATCCGACATTATGGCCTGTTCGCCAATAGCTCTCGCGCCGAAGCCATCGCGCACGCTCGCGCACTGCTCGGGATAGCTGCTCCTGATAGTGCCGAACCAAATAAACCCGATGACAAATGCCCCTGCTGTGGCGGCCGCATGGTCATCGTCGAGATTTTCCAGCGCGGCTCACGTCCACACTACGAAGCCTCGGCGCCGGCTGCGATCAGGATAGATAGCTCATGAGCACAATCGCAGCGCCGCCAAAAGCATGGATGGAGGTTGCCTTGCGCCGCTATCTGATCGGTGGCGATGATGCTGAGCAAATTGCGCTAGCTCGGTGCGCAAGTAAACATCCAGCTCCTGATTCCGATGCTTGTCTGCTCGATCAAGCGCAGTCGCTGCCTGGTTCCGACCGCGTCATTGCTCGCCTCAAAGCATCTCGCGCTCACTCACGCACTCGCTTCGCCTCAGTCAAATCCCCATAGCGTCAGCGCCGCTGCGCACTCAACCCGCGGGTTCGTTCTTTGGCGGCTTCCGGACGCCGGCCCGGTGTCCTGCGCTCAGTCTCACACGCCGGCGTCCGGAACCCTGCACAGGAGGAGAAATTCTGTGGAATTGGCATTACTTCCCCATATCGCCCATAAACGGACACTGCTCATTCGAATGACTTTAGCGTTTTCTTTGCCACGTCAATAAAGGCGCGTAGCTTTGGCGCTAAGGAAGCACGGCGTGGATAGTAGAGAAACAAACCATCATGTTCGATCGCTGTTTGAGGCAGCAGCCATCTAAGGCTGCCTTCGCGAACGTACTGGCGTGCCAGCGGTTCAACAACATAGGCAATACCTACACCCGCCAATGCCAAACTGAGCGCCTCCGTCATATCCGTCACCAGAGCCGTACCCGACGTTTTCACGGTTGTCGCTTTCTTCCCATCCATCAGCTCCCAGTCGAAAACTGCACCCGACACGACACTGCGGATTCCGATACAATTGTGTTGATGTAGATCGGCGATCGACTTCGGTATGCCTCTGGCATCGAGATAGTCCCTCGAGGCGACGAGAATAACCTTGAATGGCCCAGTCAACCGGGTCGTTACCATATCTTGCTGGATGGCCCTGCGAATTCTGATGCCGGCGTCCAAGCCTTGAGCAACGATGTCCACTGACGTTTGGCCGGTCCTGACCTCGACGGTTAACCGCGGGTGCTGACGGGCAAGCTTCGCAAGGATTCGTATCAGGGCCATATCGAGCACGAGGCGTGGCGCATCAATTCGCAACAGCCCGGTCACTTCGCCCCGTGCCGCGCTCAATCCTTCGATTGTCTTCTCAATATCTGTAAGTGCAGGCTCGACGCCGGCGATAAATCGCGTCCCCGCCTCTGTCAAAGAAACGCTCCGCGTAGTGCGCGCAAACAATGGGATTGCCAGCCGGTCCTC
>DASUWP010000222.1:0-16166 GCA_036378335.1 Acidobacteriaceae bacterium
CCACCATCAGGCCGTGGCCCGTGTGGGCGACCAGCTTCGTCCTGTCGCCATCAGCCCACTGGACGGCACGGTCGAGGCCGTCGAGGCTACGGAAGCTGCGCCTCACGCACGCTTTGTACTTGGCGTCCAATGGCATCCCGAACGCACGTACCAATCCAGCCCACTCTCTCGCGAACTATTCCGAGCCTTCGTCGCTGCCGCCAGTACATGGCAGCCCCAATCCAACGGCGCCGAGATCGCCGACTGCTCCTCTTCCGAGAAGCATTGAATGGCAATTACTGCGGAACAGATCGAGGCCGCCGCTGTCCGCTGGGAGCTGTCAGAAACGCTATCTCGCACGGACGACGCTGCGGAAAAACTCGCGGCCTATGGCAATCTCCTGCTGCACTGGAATGCCCGGCTCTCCCTCACCTCCATTCGTGACGAAACCCAGGTAGTTGAACGCCACCTGATGGAGGGTATCTTTGCGGCGGAGCATCATCCCGTCGGGGCAACGGCGCTCGATTTCGGCTCGGGAACCGGCATTCCTGGCATCCCCATCGCGATTTGCCGCCACAACTTGGTGGTCACCCTCGCTGAATCCCATCGCAAAAAGGCCGCCTTCCTTCAGGAAGTGGTCCGCACGTTGGGATTGTCAGCCTCCGTGCAGGCCGTCCGGGCAGAAACTCTCCCTTCCGGCAGCTTCGACGCTGTGTGGATGCGCGCCGTCGACAAGAGCGCCACAATGCTGCCTGCAGCCGCCGCGCTCGTGGCAAATGCGGGCTCGTTATGCCTGCTAGGGACAGGAATGATACCGCCGATTTCGCCCTGGCAGTGGAAAACCCACCCTCTTCCGGGGAGTACCGGGCGCGTTTTGCACATTGGCCAGCGCGCGTAGCGTTCCACGTGGAACATGTAACTCTATGGCTCTTCTCGCGTTCCACGTGGAACATTGCTCTCCTGCACAATCTTCCACAGCGTCTTCCACAACTCTCTCAGCTCGGGCTGTTTGCATCCATTTCGCCTCGCCATTAGCTTTATCTGCAATGTCCGAAGCCATTATCCTGGCCATCGCCAACCAGAAAGGTGGCGTCGGCAAGACTACGACCGCCATCAATCTCAGCGCCGCCCTCGCCCTCGAAGGCCTGCAGTGCGTTCTCATCGACTGCGACCCGCAGGCCAACAGCTCCAGCGGCCTCGGTGTCGCACGCGATGGCGATCATGGCTCCGTCTACGATCTCCTCACCGGCGGCGCCTCCGTCGACACGCTCCTTCAGCCAACCCCCATCGAAACACTCAAGATCATTCCCGGTAGCCGTAACCTTATCGGCGCCAATCTCGAACTGGTCGACAGCAAAGACCGCGAGACCCGCCTGCGCGATTCGCTCAAAGAGCTCCGTATCGCCTACGACTTCATCATTCTGGACTGCCCGCCTGCCCTCGACCTCCTGACCCTCAACGCGCTGGTCGCCGCCGACCGGCTGCTCGTCCCCATGCAGGCCGAGTACTTTGCCCTGGAAGGGGTTAGCGAACTCCTGGGAACGATCGGCCGGGTGCAGCAGGCCTTCAATCCCAAACTGGAGCTCGAAGGCGTCGTCCTCACCATGTATGACGAGCGCACCAACCTTGCCCAGCAGGTCACGGAGAACCTCAAAGGCTTCTTCGGCGACAAGCTCTACAAGACCGCTGTGCCCCGCAATATCCGATTGGCCGAGGCCCCCAGCCACGGCAAGCCCGTCCAGCTCTATGACGTACGCTCTCGCGGCGCCGACGCCTACCGCGATCTCGCCGATGAGCTGCTGGCCAACCACAAAATCATCAGCCCCGCGGCAAAGCAGCGTGAGGCAAGCGCTAAAGCCCGTAAAAACAGCAAGATACGCTTCTGGCCGTACGCCTGACGCACACCAGTCTTCCTAACGCAGCACCGAGAGATGCACCATGAGCACACCCGACAAGCGACGCGCCTTAGGCAAAGGTCTTGAAGCGCTCCTCCCCCATCGTTCCGCACCGCAACCGGTTCAGATCCACGCGGCAGCCGACGGCGCACCCGCCCCGGCAGTTTCGGACGGCAAACCACTGGAGCTTGCGCTCGACCTCATCGACCGCAACCCGTTCCAAACGCGCAGCCAGTTCGATGAGGCTGCGCTCGAGGAGCTCGCGACCTCGATCGCCGCCACCGGCGTCGTGCAGCCGATCCTCGTCCGGCCCGTCGCCGAAGGCCGCTATCAGCTCATTGCCGGCGAACGCCGTCTGATGGCATCGCGCAAGGCTGGCAAGGTCACCATCCCGGCCGTCGTCCGTCCCGCCTCCGATGAGCAGGCGATGGAGATGACCATCATCGAAAATCTCCAGCGCGCCGACCTCAACCCCATGGAGCAGGCGCGCGCCTTCGACCGCCTCGGCCGCGAGTTCCAGATGACCCAGGAGCAGATGGCCAAGCGCACCGGCAAAGACCGTGCCTCGGTTGCCAACTTCCTCCGCCTCCTCCGGTTGCCCAACGAAATCCAGGGCAAGGTCGAAGCTGGCGAGCTCTCCTTCGGTCACGCTCGCACTCTGCTGGCGCTCGAATCGCCGGACGCCATCCTCAAGGCCGCGCAGAAGGTGCTCGCGTTGTCGATGTCGGTGCGCCAGACCGAGAGCTTCGTGCAGAACATGCTCAATCCGGAGAAGTCCGAGAAGAAAGAAAAATCCAAAGACCTGCTCGATCCCAACGTTCGGGAAGCTCGCGACCAGATGCAGCGCGCGCTCGGTCTCAAGGTTGCCATCGAGGACCGGGGCGGCAAAGGCAAGGTCATCATCGAGTACACCAATCTCGAAGCCTTCGACGCCCTTATGGAACGGATTACCGCCACTCACATCACGAGCGAGGCATGACGGTCGGCACTTCTTCGCGCACAAACCGCCTGCAGATTGTCTTCGATCTCGCAATCGTTCTCGTTTTCGCCATCTTCCTGTGGACGCCATGGGATCGCAGCGCAAGCACCGGCAGCTCCTCAATCACAATGGCATGGCTCTCGCTGCCCATGATGCTGGCGCGCCGTGGACTCCATCTCGCATATGCAACCGATACAGTTACAATTAGTGCGGTCGCCGCAGCAGCACTCGGCGGGCTGCTCTCTATCGCGGCAGGAATGCGCGGCAGCGCAGCTCTCGGCGCAGTAGGAACGCTTCTCTTCGGCGCCTCCGTTGCGATCCTCATGCCCATGTGGACTGCCATCAGCTTCCTCGGAGCGCTGCTGTTGATTGTCATCTTGCGCGCGCGCTTCGTCACAATGGGCCGGGCCACCGCGCTGGTGGCGCTTCTCAGGGAACTCTGGCCCATTGGCTATGCAATCGGATTCGCAGTGCTCGCCTGGCGCTACAACCCGCAATTGCTGCTCAAGGCGCTCGTCATCGCGCTGGGCGTTTCGCTCGTCGCGCGCGCCCTCCTGCCATCGACGGCCGCGGCATCCTAGGAGATCAAACCATGAGCAAAGAGGCCAACAAAGTCACACGCAGCCGCTTCGAAATCGAAGAGCGCGGTGAAGTCGCATACCTCGAATTCGATCAAGATAGCCAGGGCTGGATGACGATCTGGCATACCGAAGTGCCATCCCCCATGAGAGGCCGCGGAGTCGCGGCAGAGCTCGCCCAGACCGCATTCGAATATGCGAAGCAGAATAAGCTTCGCGTCGACGTCGTCTGTCCGCTTGCAGCCGATTACGCCGCCAAGCACCCCGAATACAAATTTCTCATCGGCAAACAAACGAACCAGTAAAGCGCGAGAGCCTCGCACGCGTTCTGAGTGGAAAAAGCGCAGAGCCGCCAGAAAAGATGGCGTGACCCTAAGGCCACGCCATCGGAGCATCTCTTAGAAAGGAGACACTCACAAAACCAAACACCGGATACGGCGCCAGCGACACCGCCCCGGAATCTCGATCTCTGTTACTTCTTCGGCGGCGCGATGGTGTCCTTTGCCGATTTCGCCACGCGGAACTTCACCACCGTCTTTGCCTTGATCTTGATCGCCTCCCCCGTCTGCGGATTGCGGCCCATGCGCGCCTTGCGCTCTGCCTTCACCAGCCGGCCTAGTCCAGGGATTACGAATACGCCGTTCTTCTTGGTCTCCTTCACTGCCGTTTCCGTCAGCAGATCGAAGAATCCGCTCACCTGCTTGTTGGTCAATTCGAGCTTCTCGGCCATCTGCCGAACCAGCTGTGTCTTGGTCAGTCCTGCTGCCATTGAAATTCCTCCTGTCTCGTTAGGTAGCGATTCTTCCCGGCATCGCCGGCAAGAACGCCTTGAAGGGGAAGCTCCGCACCCGCTTGCCAGACGCCATCACTGGCTTCCGGCCCCGGCGCCTCGGTGCAGACAATCGCCAGTGTTTATGCGGGTTCCCGCAACTCCTACCGAGCATCACCATGCGGCCTTTTGCCGCCGCTTGTCAACGGCAAATCAGGCATTTCCACAGTTTTCTTGGTGTTTTTTAGTGTTTTGATGGATTTTCAGCGGGTTTCTACAACTTTTGCTGCACTTTTCGCTGCTCCGAACAACAGCGCAGCACTCAAAACAGCGGCCTGCGCGGCCTTTCCGCAGCTACCAGCAGCGGCCGGTTCAGCATGGCTACCAGCGGTGCAGCGGCGCGAAAATAGCTTGCCACCGTCTTCGCGAAATCAGGCTGCGTTGCTGTCTCCGGTGTGAGCGACGCACTGAAGCCCCACCGCTTCTGCCGGTAAAGATCCGCTGCCGGATGCTCTGCCGGAAAGCCCTTCGGCGAACGGCTCAGCGGTTCGCCGCTCTCCTCATTCTTCAATAGACGCCGCAAGCCACGCGCCTGCGCCAGCTTTCGATACTCCTGGTGATGCTCCATCAGAAAGCGGCGAATAGCAAGCAGATGTTCGGTCTCCGGCATGAAGGCGCCCGCGGCAATCTCCACCTGCTTGCTGGAAACCTGCAGATAAAATCCGGCGCCGGAGGTCTTTCTCAAGCCATCATGCACCCACCAGGCCGATACGTGGGGCTTGTAGGGCAGCTTGTTGTTCGAGAAGCGCGTATCGCGGTAGATCCGCATCATGATCGATTCCGGCGCGCGCACATGCCCCGGCGCAAAGTCCATCATTGCCCCGGTCACCGCCTCAATCACCGCCAGCATCGGCCGCTTGATCTCGGCCTCATACACCGGCTTGCGCGCGTTGAACCAGTCCCGGTCGTTATTGCGCGCCAGCCCGCGCAGAAAACGTAACCCTTCTGGTGCAAAATAGTGCCGCCGCTCCTGGCTGCCGTCCGCAGGCCGCTTCTTTTTTCCTGAACCTCGTTGTCCCGTTCCCGTTCCGGGCGTTCTCTTCAAATCCATTGCGACTTTCCCGCTCCCTGGGGCGTCTTTTGATGTTGCCTGCTGCATCGGCTACGCTCGTTGCAGCGCAGCACTGGAGGGCTCCATGCGTCTCCGCTGTCTTGTCCTTCTCCCGCTTGCTGCCATTGCGGTTCTCGCACAAGCACCGGCGTCCCCCTCCGCATCTTCGCAGCAATCGCCATCCGCCGGCTACGTCCTGCCCTCGTTCAACGCCAACACCCGGAACGTCATCCTCGACGCGGTGGTCACAGACAAGAAGGGCAATGTCGTCACCGGCCTCACGCGGGACGACTTCGTCATCCGTGAAGACAATGCACCGCAGGAGATTCAGTCCTTCGACCCGGTCACCGCTGGCACGTCGGCGGAAGACGCCGCGCCCCACACCATACTGCTGGTCGACGAGCTGAATACGCGCTTTGAGGACATGGCCTACACGCGTTACTCCGTCAATCGCCTGTTGCATCACGACGGCGTCAAGCTCGATCAGCCCACCGCACTCTACATCCTCACCAACGATGGCCTGCGCGTCCTGCAGAACTACACGCGCGATCCCGCCGCCATCGACGCGGCTCTCCGCTCGCACCAGCCGGTCCTTTCCTGGCGCTTGCGGCGCAACTTTTATCTGGCTCTGGACCGCATCAACATCTCGATGACGGCTCTGCAGCAAATCGCCATCGCGAGCACGGGCGTGCCGGGCCACAAAAACATCGTCTGGATCAGTCCCGGGCTGCCCATCTTATCCACGCTGGAAATAACCGCGGATTCTGAAAAGCAATTGTTCGACTCCATCCGCCGCCTCTCCGACCAGCTGTTGAGGGCACGCGTCAGCATCTATAGCGTCGATCCGCGAGGCGTTCAGGCAGCTTCCGTGCCCACTGCTTGGGCCATCACGAATAACTTCCTCTACACGGCGTATCTCAATGGGCTCAGCCACGCGAATGACGCCGCTTTCGGCAACCTGGCTATCCAGACCCTGGCAACGCAAACCGGCGGCCATGTCTTCTTCGGCCGCAACGATGTCGATCGCGAGATCGCCACCAGCCTTACCGACGGCAATACCTACTACACCCTCGCCTATTCACCCGCCAACAGGAATTTCCACGGCGAATTCCGCAAGATCAGGACCAGTGTGATCAACCGGCCGGATCTCAAGGTGCAAACACGCGACGGCTACTACGCGATGCCCGACGGGCCAGCCGCCAATCCCAACCGCCAAATGCAAGAGCTGGCGGGCGCGCTTCTTACACCCATTCCCTACAACGGCGTTCCCATCCCCGTAACCTACAGCGAGCTGGTCAAATCTCCGGCTCCGCACGTCGCCGTGCGCCTGGTTGTTCCCACCACATCCCTCAGTTGGACATCGAATGCGAAGGGCGTCTTCAGCGCACAGGTCACCATCGCTGGCGCAGATAAGGACAGGCACGGCTCGTGGAAGGCTCGCGCTATCCGCGCCTACACCGTCTCGCTACCGGAGGGTGCCACTCCCTCGTCAGCGACTCAAACCAGCGTCCAATTCGAAATGCCTTACGGCAAGTCCGATCACTTGCGCTTTGTCATGCGCGACGACGGCAGCGGCCACACCGGCTCGTCGGAGATTGAGCTCCAACCCGCCAACGCTGGTTAATTGTTGGAGCGGGTCTACTTGCCCGCGATCAGCATCACCCCATCCGGGACCACGCGGCACTCGCTGCCTGGGCGCGCGTGCCAGGTCGAGCCGTCCGCGTAGCGCAACTCAATCACGGAAATCCACGCTACCGATGTCAGATCGTGGACCGAGACGGTGCGCATACGCGTCTGGTCCGCCGGAACCGAGCTCACCAGGTGCACATTCCGCACTGCGTCCGCCGCCGGCTGGTTCGTAAGCATCGCGCCGCCCGCCGGCATGACTCGACTCTTGTTGGAGGTCCCATGCACCTCCAACTCCGCCGCCACAATCCGCTGCAGCCGGGTATTTTTCATCGACAGATCGATCGACTGTCCCGGATGTTTATTGTCCGGCGGGACGGCAGGCGCATTCGGACCCACGGCGACAATCTGGCCAATACCATGCTGCGCAGCCGACATCTCCACCGGGCAGGCTGAGGGATTGGCGACTGTAACCGGCGCCGGTGCCGCGATACACGCAGGGACTGCAAAAGCTGCAAGCGAAAAAGTGAAAATCGGAAGCGAGAAAGGATGGCGCATAGGCACACCTCCTGGCGACTGCGACCGGATTTCCTGTGAAGGTCGCTTTTCGTCAAGAAAAACCGCACGTCGCTTCAGCAGGTCAACGACACGTACAGGAAATCCGGTGCCCACTCTACGCCCAACAAAAATGGATGCGCAAGGCCGGCTCCGGCGATGTCCACTGTCGAACCCAAATCGGCACTCGCAGCCGCATTCCCCTTGCAAATCGCTTTATCGAATCGTCATCAGCGCCGCCCGGAAGAGCGCATCAAAGTGCTCGCCCACGCTCTTATCCTTCGCCACCGCCGCCTCTATCGCCTTTTGTGCCGAGGGCCGCTGGTACCCCAGATTCACCAGCGCGGAAAGCACATCCTCTGCCGCCGGACCGGCTGCCGCGACCGCGGGAGTAGACACCGCCATGTCCTCCAGCTTGTCTTTCAGCTCCACCACCAACCGCTCCGCCAGCTTCTTGCCCACGCCCGGAATGCGCGTCAAGGTCGCGTGGTCCTGCGCGCGCAAAGCCGCCACCAGCCGGTCAGCCGGTAGCCCGCTCTGGATGGTGATCGCCAGCTTCGGTCCCACCCCGCTCACCGTGATCAGTCGCTCAAAGATGCGCTTGTCGTTGCGATCGAGAAACCCATACAGCGCCAGCGTGTCTTCGCGCACCTGCGTGTGAATGTGTAGCGCCACCTCCGCCCCCTCGGCCGGCAGCGACGTATAGGTGGACACGCTGATGGCAACGTCATAGCCCACACCCGCCGCCTCCACAATGGCCTGCTGCGGCTGCTTGCTGAAAAGACGTCCACGAAGATGCGCAATCATGCGGCTATCTTAACCGCCTGCATGGATCATTTCTTTGTCTGAGCAATCCAATACACTGCGCGCCGCGCTTTAACACAAGCCGCAAGATCGGTCACACAGCATGCACAAATCACGAACCCTCGGCCTAGTCGCCGGGCTCGGTGTCGGAGCGGGAATCTTCTACTACAAGTCCCTGGTCGAGGCGCACCTCGAGAGCGGCGTGTCTCCCAATCTCCTGATGGTCCATGCGGACGTGCGAAAGGTCATGCGGCTGGCGCAGGAGCGCAAGGCACAGGAGCTGGCGGAATATCTCACAGGCCTTCTCCAACGCCTCGCCAGCGGAGGAGCAGAGCTAGCGACCATCCCTGCGTTCTCTCCACAAATTTGTGCAGCGGAATTGGCTGCCATGACCCCGCTGCCTCTGATAAGCCTTCTGGATGCGATAGCAACAGAAGCAACTCGCAGAACGCTGCAGCGGGTTGCTGTATTTGGCGCGCGCGTCACTATGGAAACAGGTCTCTTCGGGAGACTTCAGGGATGCGATGTGATCGCAATGCATAGAGACGAAACCGATCTCGTCAGCGAACTGTATCCACGTATCGTGGAGGAGGGAAAGGCGTCTTCGGAAGACTACGAGCAGTTACGATCGCTCGCCCACAAGGTCATAGAGCGCGAAAATCTGGATGCCGTCGTTCTGGCTGGCACCGACCTTGCCTTTGTATTCAACGAGGAAAATGCTGATTTTCCCCATCTTGACGGCGCACGCGTGCACATCAAGGCCATCATGGATGAGCTGCTGGTTCCATCTGGCGAGCGCCGCTAAGCCTCAATCTCTTTCGTACGGCGCGAAATCAGATTCTCCTCGATCTTTGGCAGCAGGCCCGTGAGCAGACCCAGCGCCGGCAGATACGAGCACACATGATAGACAAGGTTCAGACTCGTCATATCCGCGAGTTTGCCCAGCATCGCCGCGCCTAGTCCGCCCATTCCAAAGGCCAGCCCAAAGAACAGCCCGGAGATCATCCCCACTCGCCCCGGCACCAGTTCCTGCGCATACACCAGAATTGCCGAGAAGGCCGACGACAGCACCAGCCCGATGATGAAGCTCAGGATCGCCGTCCACTCCAGATTCGCGTACGGCAGCAGCAACGTAAATGGCAACACGCCCACAATCGAGACCCAGATTACCAACCGCCGTCCATAACGATCGCCGATCGGGCCGCCGAGAATCGTGCCCAGCGCTACCGCCCCCAGAAAGATGAACAGATACATCTCCGACTGGTGCAGTGTTACATGAAATCGCTGCATGAGATAGAAGGTGAAATAACTCGTGATGCTGGCGAGATAGAAATACTTCGAGAAGACCAGCGTCATCAGCACCACCATCGCCTGCGTTAGCTTGCCGCGCGACAACGGCGCATGCGGATGGTCCGCAACCGGCTTCTTTCCCGACGCGCCTTCCCGCACACGCGCCTTGTACCAGCCGCCGATCGCCAGCAGCATCGCAATCGCCACCAGCGCCGCCGCAGAAAACCATGCAATGCGATGCTGTCCCGCACGCGCACCCCGCGCCGAAAGCACCAGCCACAACACCAGCAGCGGACCCAGCGCGGAGCCCATATTGCCGCCCAGCTGAAATAGCGACTGCGCCAATCCATGCTGCCCGCCCGACGCCAGCCGCGCCACCCGCGACGACTCCGGATGAAACACCGACGATCCCAGCCCCACCAGCGCGCCCGCCACCAGCAGCCATCCATAGGTCGGTGCCCACGCCATCAGCACCAGCCCGCAGAGGGAAAAACTCATCCCCAGTGCCAGCGAATATGGCATCGGCTTCTTGTCCGTCGCCAAGCCCACAAAGGGCTGAAACAGCGATGCGGTCAATTGATAGGTGAGGGTGATCATCCCGATCTGCCCCAGTGACAACCCAAAGATGCGCTGGAACAGCGGATACAGCGACGGGATCGTTGCCTGGATCAGATCATTCAGCAGATGGCACGCGCTGATCGCGGCCAGAATCGAGAAAATCGTCTCGCCGCCGCGGCGCGCCGTGTTTTCCGGCAACGAGAAGACCGCTGTTCCGCGAGTAACCAAAAACTCCTCCTGTCAAGTTCGATTCGCGGCATCGAGAACGGACTCAACGATGCGCGACAGCGGCGTCGTGAGTGATCCTTACGAATTGCGCCGAAGGCGCTTCTGCCCGGACTGCCAGTCCTAGGAACGCCGCAAGTCCCGGCGATAGAGCACCTGGAACTGATATCCCGGATTCGGCGGAAACAGTGCAGCCACCGCGCGCAGCCGCTCCGCCAGCGCGGGCGAAGCCAGCAACGGGTACTCCCGCTCGCGCAGGTCGGCGTAATCGAAATCCAGCGTCAGCGAGAGCATATAGATCGCCAGCGCATCCGCGAATGCCGCATGGATATACGTGGTCTTTGCCTTCTCGTCAATCCGCGACCTCGCCGGCTCAGACGCTGTCATACCATCGCCGCGCCCTCCACGGCCACGCTCCACTGGCTCTGCGCGAAACTCGCCGTAAGCCCGCACCCGGCTTTCCCATGCATCGTGGCTGGTCTCACCGCGCACCTGCGCCATCGCCTGCCGGTCCACCAGCTCGCCAAAGCTCGCCGGCACCCCCGCCGCATCCACAAAATGGTGGCCGATGTTGATGAACAATTCAAAGGCCAACGCAAACTTGTCCTGCATCAGCCGGGTTGAGATGAAGATGTAGTCCGCGCCGGCAAAGTGTACATTGCGATGGCAGATCGCACGGTCGCTCAGCTCCGTCGTGTACTGCGGCGCAATCAGCGTCTCGCCGCTGGAGTGCGCGTCATCGGGTATGCTGTCGCCGTCCTGCTCGTGAATCGTGAGCGGCACAAAGTAGTACGCGCGATGCTTCAGCGCAGCCGCCACGTCGCGCGGCACCGCTCCGATGATCTGCTCCAGCTCACCCGGCGGCAGCTTGTGGTCGCCGAACGTCGCATAGCAAATCGCGTTTTCCGCCTGCTGTACCGGCGTCTGGCGCGCCACCTGCGCGGCTGGCAACAGCTCTGTCTGTGCGGTTTGGCCCATCACTAGTATTCTAGCTGAGAGCGCACTCCCTATATGTCTGCAATCCCCGCCAGCAGGTCCGGCTCTTTCGCCAATCGAGATTCCAGCCCGGACCCCAGGCATGCCGGCGTGACAGTTTTCGGTTTCCCCATCGGCGGCTTCGGCCTCTTCGCCAGCCTCCTCATCGCCCTCGCCCTCGGTTTCATCGCGTTCTTCGGCACTACCTTTCTCAGCATCTTCGGCCTGATGATCTACAACCACTCCGGCGGACATCACGTCACCCTCGATACCAGCTACAAATTCATTGGGCTGCCCGCCGGCATCTTCGTGCTGATCATCAGCCTCGCCCTGCTGCTCGGCATCTGGCTGCACCGCAAGCTCACCGGACGCTGAAGCTTGTCTCCTTTACCGCCCGGTATGAAGATATGGTTTGACATGGCCTTTCTCCAAACAAAGGCCACAGGCATCAGCTCAACGCACGCGACTCTAATCGGAGACAGGCTTTAACCGCATGTCACTGGTCACCATCACAGATACAGAAAGCTCATCACCCGAACAGCATCGTGTATGGTGCGAGCGCCTCGAAGCCGGTTGCATCCTCTTCTTCCCGAAGAGTCCCATCGCGCTCACTGATTCCGATCTCCAGTTCCTGCGCGGCCAGCAGCAGACCGACAGCTCGCTGCACAAGAACATCGCCTACAAACCGAAATCCGATGAGCTCACCGGCGTTGACACCAAAACCGCCAACCCCGCCGCCGTCGATCATTTGCGCGGTATTCTGCGCAACTACTCACAGTCCGTCACCGCATTCCTCAATGATTTTCTGAGCCCCTATGCAGGAAACTGGCAGCTCGATTACGCCAGCTTCCGCCCGCAGGAGGAAGAAGGCCGCGACCTGCCGCTGCGCCGCCGCAACGATCTGCTCCATACCGACGCCTTCCCCACTCGTCCGACGTACGGCGCGCGCATTTTGCGTTTCTTCAATAACATTCATCCCACGCGTACCCGCGACTGGGTCGTTAGCGATCCCTTCCGCGCTGTCGCCACACAATACGCACCGGCTGAAATCGCGCTGCCGCAGCCAGACTCCAGCGTCAGCCGCGCCTTCAAGTCGTTCGCTACCGGTCTCGGCCTCGGCGCAGCCGCCCCCGCTCTCAAGCGTTCCCCCTACGACGACTTCATGATGCGCTTCCACAACTTCCTCAAAGAGAACCGCGAGTTCCAGAGCTCCTGCGCCAAATACGATTACCATTTCCCCCCTGGCTCCAGCTGGATGGTCTATACCGACATGGTTCCGCACGCCGTGCTTAGCGGCCAGTACGCGCTCGAGCAAACCTATCTCGTCGCCGCCGATGCCATGATCGCGCCGGAGCACGCGCCGCTGACCGTTCTCGAAGGGCTCACCGGCGCCAAGCTGATCTAGACTGAAGGTCTCCTGGAAAAGATCATCCAAAGCGGAGCCCGAGCAGTATCATCCTGAGCAAAGCGAACAGCCTGCCCTGAGCTTGCCGGAGGGACCTGCAGCAGTGCTAGAAATGCGCCCATGAAAGAAGAGACCCTCCGCGCCATCCGTGAAAGCTACGATCGAGTTGCCGGCGAGTACGCACGCCGGATGTTTTCCGAGCTAGACAACAAACCGCTCGATCGCGAACTGCTGAGCCGCTTGGCCGGCGCAGTCAACGGCAAGGGCGAGATCTGCGACATCGGCTGCGGCCCCGGCCACATCGCGCGCTTTCTCCGCGATCAGGGTGCAAACGTCTTCGGCATTGACCTCTCGCTCGGCATGTTGGAGCAGGCGCGCCGTCTCAATCCAGACATCTCCTTCCGCCAGGGCAACATGCTCGCGCTCGAACTTCCCGATGCATCGCTCGCCGCCATCTCTGCGTTCTATGCGATCGTCCATCTCCCGCCCGGCGCTGTGCCGCAGGCCTCTCGTGAGATGGCGCGCGTGCTGAAGCCGGGGGGACTGCTGCTGCTCTCCTTTCATATCGGCGAGGAGACGGTACATCGAGACGAGTGGTTGGATCGGCCGGTGACTCTGGATTTCCGGTTCTTTTCACCGCAGGCAATCGAGAGCGATCTCGAAACTGCCGGGTTGGTGATCCAGGAGACCATCGAGCGCGAACCATATGCGCCGGAAGTAGAGCACCAGAGCCGCAGAGCGTATATCTTCGCGCGCAAGCCGTAGTTCGCGCGCGCAGCTCACCCTGAAAATGGATCAAATCTTCCGAACCTCGCCGTTCTCCTGTATTGCCAGATCTCCGCTCATACACCTTCAGGCCCACAATGCCCGCCCGTGCAGCCAGCAACTGATATTCTTCCTGCCGACTGTACTTTTTTTTGGAGGCACTTACCCTATGCACACCGCTCGCGCGGCCGCGCTCCTCGCGCTGGCCGGCGCTATCCTCGCCTTCCCCATCACACCCATCTCCGCTGCACCCAAACCCGACAAGAAAGCCCGCACTGCCGCAACCACTCCTGAAGTCAATCCGTGGGATGCGCCGCAGCCCGCTGTCGAAAAGCTCGACCTCAACGCCTACGCACGCATCCGCGAAGAGGGTCTGACGCACTCACACGTGATGGAGCTAGCCTCCGCGCTCGATGACGATATCGGCGGTCGCCTCACCGGCTCGCCCAACATGGAGAAGGCCAACAACTGGACGCGCGATGAGCTCACGCGCCTCGGCCTGGTCAACGCGCATCTCGAAGACTGGGGCGAGTTTGGCATGGGCTGGCAGCAGCTCAATACCTGGGTCCGGATGACCGCCCCCGACACCGCGCCGTTCATCGCGCAGGCCACCCCGTGGTCGCCCGCCACCAATGGCGCCGTCTCCGGCGAGGCCGTCAACGTCGTCATCGAAGACGAAAAGGACTTCGACAAGTACAAGGGCAAGCTCACCGGCAAGATCGTCCTGCTCGGCGAGATGCGCGACGTCCCCCCGGTCGACAAGCCGCTCTTCGAGCGCTATACGGACAAGGATCTCGAAGAGCTCGCGCAATTTGAAGCCGGCCCCAATCGCGACTTGGCGCGCCGCATCCAGCAGTACCTCAAGCGCGCCGCACTGCGCGACAAGATCGCGGCCTTCCTCGCCGATGAGAAGGTCGCCGGCGTGATCCTGCCCAGCCGCGACGGCAAAAATTCCGGCGGCTCAGGCGGAACTTTCTTCGACGACAACGGTGCAGCGCTCGGCATGCAACCGTATAAGGCGGATAAAGCGGTCAAGGTGCCGGTCGTTGTCACCGCCATTGAGAATTACGGCCGCGTCTATCGTCTGCTCAAAGCACACGTGCCCGTCACCCTCGAGATGAATGTCGAAACCAAATTCACTGGCGACCATCAGCACGGCTTCGACACCGTCGCCGAAATTCCCGGCACCGATCCCACTCTCAAGGATCAGATCGTGATGGTCGGCGGTCACCTCGACTCATGGGCCTCCGGCACCGGTGCCACGGACAACGGAGCCGGCTCGGTCGTTGCCATGGAGGCGGTACGCATCCTGAAGGCGCTCGACATCCATCCGCGTCGCACCATCCGCATCGCGCTCTGGAGCGGCGAAGAAGAAGGGCTCTTCGGTTCCAAGGGTTACGTGAAGGATCACTTCGGCTCCTATCCGCTCGCCACCGATCCCGAATCGATGAAGATGCCCGAATTCATCCGCAAGGCCGCTGGCCCGGTCGAAACCAAGCCGGAATGGAAGACGCTCGATGTCTATTTCAACGTCGATAACGGCACCGGAAAAATTCGTGGGGTCTATCTGCAGGGCAACGCTGCCGTGGAACCGATCTTCCGTCAATGGATCAGGCCGCTTCGCGATCTCGGCGTCAGCACCATCACCATGCGCGATACCGGCGGCACCGATCACCTCTCCTTCGACGCTGTCGGCCTTCCCGGCTTCCAGTTCATCCAGGACCCCATGGATTACGAGAGCCGCACCCATCACTCCAACATGGATACCTACGAGCGTCTGCAGCCTGGCGACCTCGCGCAAATTGCTACCGTCGAGGCCATCTTTATTTACAACGCCGCCATGCGTGACGAGATGATCCCCCGCAAAGCCATGCCCCACCCCGAGCTGCGCGACCAGCAAACCGCGCCGCTCAAGGACGTCTACCTGGGGGCAGTTCCAGAACAGAAGTAAGGGCGCCTTCTAAAAGAGAAGCGGAGAGCAACATGCTCTCCGCTTTTGTTGCGATCTCGTTCGGCTACCGGATCATCCGGATCGATACGCCGACACGAAGTGTTTGCCACGCCTTATCCGCGGTCAACACCGGAAGCTTTCGATCCATTGCGAGTGCGAGACACGCTCGATCACCAATTCCTAACCCCAGCGGACGGGTATGAGGAAGCAACTGAGCCGCGATACGTGCGTGATGATGATCAAACGCGACCACGTTTCGCGTTACAAAAGTTGCAGCTTGCAATGCTTCATCGCTCTCCATGCCCAACTGAATCATGCGGCCCATAACTTCAGCGAAGTTCACGGCGCTTATCAGAGCTCCAGCCTTACGGCTAATGACCACAGAGGCTCCCGGTTCGCTTCTCAGCACAGCCAAAGCAGCCGATGCATCGAGCACCCAATCACTCACGCTTTGCAGCCTCACGGCGCTCGGCGATGAACCCGTCAACAAGATCTGGATTAGGGCCGAGGCGCTTACGGACTAGCTCTTGCGCCTTGCGGATACGTTGCGCATGTGTCGTTACATAGATGCCGCCATCTTCCATGTGAAGCAGCAACTCATCACCCGGCTTCACCTTCAGCGCCTTACGCATCGCCGCCGGAATAACAATCCGGCCATTGTCATTCAGGGTGACGCGGTCATCCAATATGACATTTTTCAT
>DASUWP010000223.1:0-4136 GCA_036378335.1 Acidobacteriaceae bacterium
CGAGCGGCTGAGTGCGTTGCTCGAAGAAGCGCGGGTGGAGACGATGCGGCACCGTGCCGTGCTGGAAGCTGCGCTGAAGCCGCAGAGCGCGGTCGAGATGCCGGTGCCGGCAGCAATCGGCGATTACACGGATTTCTACGCGTCCATCTTTCATGCGACGAATGTGGGCAAGCTGTTCCGGCCGGACAATCCCCTGCTGCCGAACTATAAGTACGTGCCGATCGGCTATCACGGCCGCGCTTCATCAATCGTTCCTTCCGGCACCGCGGTGCGGCGGCCGCGGGGGCAGATGGCGGGCGCGGCGGGTGAGGCGCCAACCTTTGGGCCGAGTCGCCTGCTGGATTACGAGCTGGAGGTGGGCGCGTTCGTAAGCAAACCGAATCCGCTGAGCGAGCCGGTGACGATCGACGAGGCGCGAGAGCATCTGTTCGGACTGTGCCTGGTGAATGACTGGTCGGCGCGCGACATCCAGAGCTGGGAGTACCAGCCGCTGGGGCCTTTCCTCGCGAAGAGCTTCGCGACAGCTGTATCGCCGTGGGTGGTGACGCTCGATGCGCTGGAACCTTTTCGTGTGCCTGCCTACGAGCGACCGGCGGAAGACCCGGCGCCGTTGCCCTACCTCACCGGCGATGATGACCAGAAGCGCGGCGGCTTTGACCTGCGGCTGGAGGTGTACCTGGAGACGCAGCGTATGCGCGACTCAGGCGAACAACCCTTCCTGTTGAGCCGGAGCAATCTGCGCGAGCTCTACTGGACGTTGGGCCAGATGCTTGCGCACCACACCAGCAACGGCTGCAATCTGCGGACGGGCGACCTGCTCGCCACCGGGACAGTCTCCGGATCAGAGACGACGGCACGCAGCTGCCTGCTAGAGATCACAGCGCGTGGTGCGCAGCCGGTGGTCCTGCGCAATGGCGAGACGCGCAAGTTTCTGGATGACGGCGATACCGTGATCCTACGCGGCTATTGCGAGCGCCCGGACACGGTCCGGATCGGCTTTGGGGAGTGCCGCGGAACGGTACTGCCCGCCAGATGACCCCCTCAGCGATGGGTCACTGAAAGTCCGGCACCCAGAGTGGGAGCGGGCGGCCCCAGAAGACGATCTCGCCGGGGTTCGCCTGCACGGTACGTCCGTTGCATTCGTTGCGCGCGACGAAGCCTGTCCGGATGGCCTGCTGGACGGGAACGGCAATGGTGGGGCCGCTGCAACTGAAATAGGCGAGGCGGTTGGGGTCGCCATACTCTTTCGTTCCGGGCTTCATGGTAAAGTTGGCGCTTCCTGCCAGAAGCTCAATGGTGCCGCGTCCCTTCCCACCAACGTAGACCAGAGACTCTTCAGCGTCCGCATCCCACTCGACCATTACATTCTGGTGGCTCATAGGTGCGCCTGTTTCCGCGTTGATGAGACGGATGACCAATCGCGGCACAGTAGCAGCCGCCATGTTCCGCTGAGAGTCCGCGCGAGCGAAGCTCGACAAGAGAGCTGCGAGCACGGCAAACAGTAGCGTCGCAAAGAGAGTCGCGTTCGTTATGGCGGGAATTGTTTTGGCAGAAATCGTCTTGGCAGAAGTCGTCTTGGCAGAAATCCGGGGCATGGGAGTTGATCTCACAGCGCGCCATTATGAGTTCGGGGCTGGTAGGCGCGTCTTTAGCAATGATCCGACGAAGAAGACGATTTCTCTGCTCACACGGAAGTGAAAGACACATCCCCTTGTGGTGGTTCTGCGTTCACTTTGGGAAAACCAGAATGGGAAAACTCAGAATTGCGCGACGAGCATGCGCTCTTCGGTCATCGATTCAATCGCTGACCGAAGGCCTTCGCGTCCGGTGCCGCTGTCCTTCACGCCGCCATAGGGCATGTGCTCAGCACGCCACGACGTGGCTTCATTGATGAGCACGGCGCCCACTTCAATCTCGCGGAAAGCCTGCGTGATGCGGCCCCAATCCCGGGTGAAGACGGCTGCCTGCAGGCCGTAACGCGAATCGTTGACCGCCGCGATCGCCTCGTCGAAGTTGTCGTAGGTATTGAGGAAGACGATGGGCGCGAACGCCTCCTCTTTGAAAAGCGCAGTTGTATGCGGCACTTTGGCCAGCAGAGCGGGTGAGAGCTGCGCGCCGCGGCGCTCGCCACCGGTGATGAGGCGCGCGCCGGCATCGACAGCTTTTTCGATCCAGGCAGCGGCACGTTCTGCGGCGGCTAGTGAAATCATGGGACCGATCTGCGTTTGCTCGTCGAGTGGGTCGCCGAGGTGCATCTGTTCGATGCCTTCCGTAAGGCGCTGCGCCAGCGTCTGCCATCGCGTCTTATGCACGAAGATGCGCTGCACGGAGATACAGCTCTGCCCCGAGTAGCTGAAGCCGCCGGTGAGAATACTTTTCGATGCAAGTTCGAGGTCCGCATCCTCGTGCACGATCATGGCTGCGTTGCCACCGAGCTCCAGCGTGCAGCGCAGACGCGGCGCCATCGCTTTCAACTTCCAGCCAACCTCGGCACTGCCGGTGAAGGTCAACATGCGAAGCCGCGAATCGCTGAGCATGCCCGCGGTGACTTCGTTCGAGCACGGAAGCACGCTGATAGCGCCGCGCGGCCAACCGGCATCGACAGCTATTTCTCCCAGACGGAGGGCAGTGAGTGGCGTCTGTGGTGCCGGCTTGATGATGATGGGATTGCCAGAGGCAATGGCCGGTGCGAGCTTGTGCGCCACCAGGTTGAGGGGAAAGTTGAACGGCGTGATGCCGAGAATCGGGCCGACGGGAAAGCGGCGTATGAGGCCGGCGCGCTGGTCGTTGCCGCTGGTCCAGTCAAGCGGCAGCAGCACTCCACCGATGCGCTTGGTTTCTTCAGCAGCAACGCGGAAGGTCTGGACGGCGCGCTGTACTTCGGCGCGCGCAGCAGAGATTGGCTTGCCGGCTTCGAGCGCGATGCCGCGAGCGAGATCCAGCGAATCGTGTTCGATGCGGTGAGCGATGTGCTCGAGAATGCCGGCGCGGCGCCATGAAGGCAGTGCGCGGGTTTCGCCGAATGCGTTCTCCGCAGCGCGAAGTGCCTCATCCGCGTCGCCGCCGGTTGCCTGGCATACTGCAGCGATGACGTGGTTGTCGAACGGGCTGTGCACCTCGACCGTTGCTTCGCTGTTGCGGAGATTGCCGGCAATCATCAAAGGCGTGGCGGCTGGCGATCCCTGAGTGGTGGCCCGCTTCGATTTGGAGATTGGCATCGCCTTCATGGTAACGACAGCGCAGCCGTAAACGGATGGCTTTGCGCACTTGGGAAGCAAACATCCGACAAACTTTGGTCATGGCGAAGTTCCGGCGAAGGAAGCCTGGTTTCATTCGCGGAAGAGGTACTTCGCTGAGCATCGTTTTCAGGTGAAGAAGAGGCGAAGACCGGTTATGGTGAGCTTCGGCAAAACATTGATTGCGCTTTGAGGTGATTTCATGAACCGTGCCCTCCCCCGACCCTTCATCCCTGTGACACAACTGCTGACTGGGGTTATGCAGATTGCGGCCGAACACCATCGCGCTGGCCGCCTGGCTGCGGCCCGAACCATGTATCAAGAAGTGCTGGTCCTGGACCCGCGTCACGCCGACGCTCTGTTTCTACTAGGCGTACTGGAGCGCCAGACGGGAAACCTTGCCGAAGCACTGCAACGCCTCAGCGATGCAGCACGGTGGGCAGCGGACCGCGGATCGATGGAAGCGGAGCTGCGGCTTGTCGAGCAGCTTCTGCGCCAGCGCAACCGAAAGCCCGCGCGGCCGTGGAGAGGGGCCATGCCATATTCGTCCGATTGTTCCGCTCTGGCGATCACCGCACGGGCCTAGCCGTTTCAGCGCTCCTGTTCAGCGCTTTGGGAGCGATCAGATTGGCGCGGCCGCAGCCGGTACAATGAGCGAGGCATGCCGCGGCAGCAGAATTGGCTGGCGGCGCCGTATTCTCCCGCAACAGGAATGGAATGACACTCGCCTCCAGCACTCTGCAACAGACCATCGAACAAGCCACGCATCGCGCTGGTCTCACCATTTTGTCCGCCACGGAAGGTGCGGACTTCCAAGGCAAACCAACCTCGATCTTCCGGCTTGGACTAGCGTCCGACAGCCAAACGGAGCGCACGCTGACGCTTGAATTGAGCGAAGCC
>DASUWP010000224.1:0-4304 GCA_036378335.1 Acidobacteriaceae bacterium
TCGAAGCTGCCGGTGCTGTTGAAGCGTGGACTCTCGGCGACACTGGAAGAGTTGCTGATGGCAGCCGAGTACGTGATGAGCGAAGGCAATTACCAGGTCGCGCTGTGCGAGCGCGGCATCCGCACCTTTACAGATCACACGCGCAACACGCTCGACCTGAGTATCGTGCCGGCGGTGCAGCGGCTCAGCCATCTGCCGATCGTCGTGGACCCGAGCCATGGCACAGGCAAGCGGGATAAGGTACTGCCGCTGGCGCGGGCCGCGGTTGCGGTAGGCTGCGACGGGCTCATCGTCGAGGTGCATCACGCGCCGGACCAGGCGCTTTCTGACGGCGCGCAGTCGCTTTATCCGGAGCAGTTCGCGCAGTTGATGGACGAGTGCTCGCAGATTGCCGAGGTGGTGCACCGGCGGATCCCGCGGGGCATTGAGGTGACGGCGCACCAAGGAGCCGTGTTCCCTGCTGCGCGGTAAAGGACGGCAGCAACAGACGTGGGGCATGTGCCTCGCGTTTGCCATTTACGCAGTGATACTGCCGGGCGGCTGCCGCAAGCAGGACTTCCCTGTTTATCCGAGGAACTACCGCGAATTCGCGTATGTGACCAACAGCGGCAGCGATACGGTGACCGTGTTGGACCTGGTGAACCTGCGACAGGATCGCGTGATTGGGGTAGGACGGCGGCCGGTAGGCATCGCAGCGAACCCCGCGCGCGACGAAGTGTATGCGGTGAATGCGGACAGCGGCTCGGTAAGCGTGATCGATACCGCGCGCAACGAGGTGGCGGCGACGATCGCAGTGGACCGGACGCCTTACTCGATCGATGTCGCGAGCGATGGACGCACGGCGTATGTCGCGAACTCGGGCGCGAACGATATCTCTGTCATTGACCTTGACCAGCGGCGCGTGACCGCCATCATTGGGGTGGGCGAAGGACCAGGCGTCGCGCGCATTGCGCCGGATGACAGCGCGCTAGTGGTGAGCAACGAGAAGAGCGGTAGCGTAAGCGTGGTGGACCCGAAGCTCAACCTGGTGCGCGCCTTTTTCTCCGGCTGCCCCAGCGCAACGGCTGTGACTATGTTGCCGGATTCGACGAAAGCATTTGTTGCCTGTTCCGGCGGGCACCAGGTGATGGTGATTGGGCTGGCGCGTACGGCTAGCGCAGGGATGAGCGCCAAGCCGGACCGCCTGCTGGCGCTGCTGGACGTAGGCGCTACCCCAACCAGCATCGTGCTGAAACCGGATGGAGGCGAAGCCTTTGCAACCAACTTCGGCGGCAACTCGATCTCGGAGATTGCGACCGGCAACAACGAGGTGGGCGGCACGTATCAGGTGGGGATGCGGCCTTCCCAGGGTATTGTCACCAAAGACAATTCCCTGCTGTGGGTGACGGATTTCGGCAGCGGCACGGTGAGCCTGTACGGAATTGACGACGGCAAGCTGCTGGGCAATGTGACGGTAGGCGAAGGTCCGGATGCCGTGGCGCTCTCTACCGCGGGACACCTGCTGATGGTGGTGGATGCACGCTCGAACGATCTTGCTGTGGTCCGCACCAAGACGCGCGCACTCTTCACTCTGCTTCCCCTGGGAAGGAATCCCAGCAGCATTGCGGTGAAAGCCTTCCTGGCGCGCTAGCTCACGTGCAGAAGTTGATTGAACTCAGGTTCTTCGCTTCACTTCGTTCCGCTCAGTGTGACACTTTATCGAAGGAACGCTCGGCACACCAGAGCACTGCGCCGAGGCGATAGAGCCAGGCACGTTCCAGTACAAAGCTCAAGCCGGTGTTCGCGAGCATGCGAGCCAACTCGCGATACGTGTAGGCGCGATGAACGGAGGCTGGGCCGTCGTGGCGGGAGATGCGGCTTGTGTCGATGATGCCATTGAGCCGCGCGAGCCGGTAGTGGACTGCGCTGCGCTCGAGGTCATTGATGATGATGGCGACTCGCGCGACGCGCTGCGCCTCCGCGAGGAAACGTGCCACCTGTGGAGGCTCCAGATGATGCAGAAAAAGACAAGTGGAGACAATGTCGACGCTCGCGTCAGCAACTGGAAGCGCGAGGGCGTCTCCCGTCAGGACGCGCGGCATCGCTAATGGAGGTGGCCAGGCTCGCGGGTCCGGCAGGTGGGCGGGGCTGCGATCGAGCAGCGTGATCTCCGGATGGACGCCAAGCTGGAGCAACGCTGCCTGCAGCACGTCACCGCGTCCGCTGGCAACCTCCAGGATGTGGGGGCGCGATTCTCGTGGGACGCGCGTGAGTGCGCGCTTGAGCAGCCGGGCATGCAGGCGCAAGCCGCCGAAGCGCCGGTTGGCGAGAGTGATCGCATCGAGCGCTGCATGGATCTCCGCAGGAGTGCCGCGGTCGTCATCGAGCCACTCGTCCTCAACCACTCTTTCCATAATCACCTTGACGATAACAAGAGAGTGACAATTAGCTGGCGTAACGGATCATGGTTTTCCCGCGTCTCACTTCCAATGAGCGAAGACCATCACCGCAGAAATGCCAGTGTCAAAGAAATGGACGAACGAATGAGCGGAATGGATGTCGCAGTGCTGGGCGGAGGTCCTGCGGGCCTGGCCGCGGCAATGGCGCTGCGCAAGCGCGGATGCCGCGTCGCCCTCTATGACGGACAGCGTCCGCCAATCGACAAGGCATGCGGAGAAGGATTGATGCCGGAAGCGGTGCGGCTGCTTCTTGCGCTCGGCGTAACGCTCGATGAGCAGGACGGCGGAGCCTTCAGAGGCATTTCCTTCCACGATAGCCATGCAAGCGCGCACGCCGTATTCGCGAGCGGCACAGGACTGGCGGTGCGCCGCACGCGCTTGCAGACACGTATGGCTGCACGGGCGGCGGAGATGGGGGTCGCGCTGCACTGGGGCGCGGTGGTGCACGCGGTAAGCGGTGGCTTTGCGTGCAGAGGCACGGCGATCCAGGCCGACTTCTTTGTGATTGCCGATGGGCTGTGCTCTACTCTTGCGGCGGCGAGCGGCTTTCGAGAACGAGCTTGTTCCAGCACACGCTATGCAAGCCGCAAGCAATTTCATTGTGCGCCGTGGAGCGATCACGTCGAGGTGCACTGGCGCGATCACGAACAGCTCTACGTCACGCCATTGGGCAAGGAGGAAGTTGGCGTGGCGCTGCTGACCAGCACTCGCGGCCGCAGGCTGAGCGATGCTCTTTCTGATTTCCCTGCGGTGTGCGATCGGCTGGCAGGCGCGGCCTGCACTTCTGCAATGCGCGGCGCCGTGACCCGAACCCTCAGCCGGCGTGAGGTGATCCGCGGCAAAGTTGCAGTGCTGGGTGACGCCTCAGGATCAGTGGATGCGGTGACCGGCGAGGGACTGCTGAGCGCGCTGCAGCAGGCGAATGCGCTGGCTGATGCAATTAGAGCAGGCAAGCCGCAACACTATGCTGCTGCGCATCGGCAGATCGTGAAGGGCCCGCGGCGCATGGCGCGGCTTTTGCTCCTGCTCGATCGTTATCCATGGTTAGAACGACGGTTTGTTGCCGTGATGACGGAGCGCCCTGAGAGCTTCGCTGCGCTGCTGCGTATTCACCTTCGCGAGCAGGGCTGGCCGCTGTTCGCGTGGAACGAAGCCGCGGAATTGCTCGCTACGGGACGCCACGCTATACAGAACAGCTTCCGCGACACATTCTCCTGGCTGCGCTATGCGGCAGCATCCCATCGAGAAAGAGGATTATGAAGATTGCCAGTGTCGCGCGCGCACTGCCCCCTTACCGCTTCAGCCAGCAGGAGATCTTTGAGGCACTGGCGCGGCATTGGCGGGACAAGCTGGACAGCCCGGAGCTGCTCTCGCGATTTCATCATCGCGTCGGGGTGGAGACGCGTTACTTCGTGCTGCCGCTGGAGGGTTATGACAGCCTGTCGCGCTGGGGCGATGCGAACCGCGTGTGGCTGGAGAAGTCAGAGGAACTCGGCGAGCAGGCCATCGATCTGGCGCTGGAGCGCACGGGTATGGAGCGCAGCCGCATCAGCGCGTTGCTTACCGTATCGGTGACGGGGATCGCGAGCCCTTCGCTGGATGCGCACCTGACCAATCGCATGCGATTGCCTGCCGACATTCGGCGCACCCCAATCTTCGGGCTGGGTTGCGTGGCCGGCGCTACGGGAATTGCGCAAGCGGCGGATTACGTGCGCGCGTATCCGGATCGCGTGGCCGTGCTGCTCTCGGTGGAGTTGTGCTCGCTTACATGGCAGAGAAGCGATTTGTCGATTGCGAACCTGATCGCTTCGGGATTGTTTGGCGATGGCGCGGCGGCGGTGGTGGTCGCCGGCGATGCAGTGACTG
>DASUWP010000225.1:0-6618 GCA_036378335.1 Acidobacteriaceae bacterium
GCGAAGCTGCCGGAGGGCACCGAGATGGTGATGCCGGGCGACAACATTGCGCTGGAGATCGAGCTGCACACACCGGTGGCGATGGAGAAGGGTCTCCGGTTCGCCATCCGCGAAGGCGGCCGCACCGTCGGCGCAGGCACCATTACCGACATCATCAAGTAGTCGGGAAGAAGTAGAGAACGGGAATACGGAAGCGGCCGGGTAAGCCTGAATCCACAGGCGAAGCTGGCCGTAACCAGTAAGGTAAAATAGGAAAATGCGCGAAATCGTTACATTGCAGTGCCCTGATTGCAAGGAGCGGAACTACTCGACGACGAAGAACAAGAAGACGACCACTGGCCGCCTCGAGTTCAAGAAGTTCTGCAGCCGCTGCCGCAAGCACACGGCACATAAGGAAACCAAGTAGGACTGGCCGTCCAGGCAACGGCGCTCTTGCGGGCGCGTACGCAGTTCGATCCGGCGACGGCAAACGGATCGAGCACCACAGGGGCGTAAGCTCAACGGTTAAACTGTCGGTCTCCAAAACCGAACTTCTCGGTTCGAATCCGAGCGCCCCTGCCATCTCCTGAGATCTTTCCAGGAAACCGGCAACCGTAGAGTCGAAGCACTGCAGTAGTGGAGTCAGGCAAAGAAGGATTGTGATGGCGAAGGCAATAGCAGTATCCAACGAACGGTCGGAGCCGAAAGGGCCTCAGCAGCCCAGCCAACTGGTTGGCACCTGGGATCGTTGGAGGGGTTTCCTCAAGGACGTGCGCAATGAAATGCGCAAGGTCTGGACGCCCTCCCTCAAAGAGGTGCAGAACACGACAGTGGTGGTGATCGTCACCGTTTTCGCCTTCGCTGCATATTTTTACGTGGTGGACCAGGTGCTCGGACGGGTCGTCCAGTGGCTGTTGCATCTGCTGGGTAGTAGCGGGGTATAGAAGTTGAGGCAGACGATGACGGACGAGACGAATAACGACAGCAATCTGGAACCGCAGCCGGAGAATCCGCAAGGCGCCGGAGATACTGGCGAAGCGCAGGAGCAGCTGCCGCCGCCGGTCAACGAGCGCTTCAAGTGGTACATCATTCACGCCTACTCGGGATTTGAGCGCAAAGTGAAGGAGTCGCTCGAAGGCCGCGTCCAGGCCTTCGGTCTTCAGAACAAGATTGGCCGCGTGATGATTCCCACCGAGCCGGTCACCGAGTTGGTGAACGGCAAAAAGCGCACTGTGGAGCGGGTCTTCCTGCCCGGATATGTGCTGGTCGAGATGGATCTCGACAACGACCTGTGGCACGTGATCAAGAACACGCCGCGGGTCACAGGCTTCCTGGGCACGGGCGACAAGCCGGTCTCCCTTACCGAGCAGGAGGTCGGCTCGATACTCTTCCGCAGCGATGTCTCGAAAGACAAGCCGCGGATGAAGATCAAGTTCGAAAAGAACGAGTCGGTGCGCATCACCGAGGGCCCGTTTGCCAACTTCAACGGCGTGGTCGACGAGGTCAACGAAGATCGCGAGACGCTGAAGGTGATGGTCACGATCTTCGGCCGCTCCACTCCGGTGGAACTGGAGTTCGGCAAGGTCGAGAAGTCGGTCGAATAGTTTCCGGCGCCTTTATGTGGCCCAAGAGTTTTTAAGAGAAAGGTAGTACACCAGCAATGCCGCCAATCAAGAAAGTACAGACGCAGGTCAAGCTGCAGATCGAAGCGGGCAAGGCAACACCGGCCCCGCCGGTAGGCCCGGCGCTCGGTCAGGCGCAGGTCAATATCATGGAGTTCTGCAAGCAGTTCAATGCCCGCACGCAGAACAAGGAGATGGCCGGCCTCATCATCCCGGTCGTGATCACGGTCTACGTGGACCGCTCCTTCACCTTCATCACCAAGACGCCGCCCGCCTCCATTCTGCTGAAGAAGGCTGCCGGCGCCGCCAAGGGTTCGGGCACACCGAACAAGACCGAGGCCGGCACGGTGACCGAGAAGCAGGTGCGCGAGATCGCCACCCAGAAGATGCCCGATCTGAACGCGGCATCGGTTGAGGCGGCAATCAAGAGCATCAAGGGCACGGCGCGGTCGATGGGGATCAAAGTCACCGCGTAAAGGGTGCTGGATTGTGACAAAATGCCAGAATCCATGCATAATAAAAGACTGCGCCTGAACTAAGTTTCAGGCGTGTCGCATAGACCACGGCCAGACGGTCTGCCCAGGGAGGGCGGGCTCGGCGCTTCGGTGCTGCTTAGGATCTGGCGGTGGGAGACGAGGACTAGATGGCTAAGAAGCTCAGCAAGAATGTAGCGAAGGCGCGCGCCCTGGTAGAGCCCCGGCCCTACACCCTGGAAGACGCGGTACCGCTACTCCAGAAAGCAAAATTTGCGAAGTTCGACGAGACTGTCGATCTGACCTTGCGTCTCGGGGTCGACCCGAAGCATGCCGACCAGATGGTGCGCGGCACGGTGGTTCTGCCGCATGGCCTGGGCAAGACGAAGAAGGTTGCGGTGATTACCTCCGGTGAGCGCCTACGCGAGGCCGAGGCGGCAGGCGCGGACATCGTCGGCGGGGAAGATCTGGTCGAGAAGATTCAGAAGGAAAGCTGGACCGATTTCGACGCCTTGATCGCAACCCCGGACATGATGCGTTCGGTTGGCCGTCTGGGTAAGGTGCTCGGTCCTCGCGGCCTGATGCCTAACCCGAAGACGGGCACGGTGACTTCCGACGTGACCTCCGCGATCAAGGAGATCAAGGCCGGCAAGATCGAGTTCCGCACGGACAAGACAGCGCTGGTCCACGTTCCCGTGGGCAAGCTGTCCTTCCCGCCGCAGAAGCTGGTCGACAACGCACTGACCGTGATCACCAGCGTGATGCGCGCGAAGCCGTCCGCGGCGAAGGGTAAGTACGTGAAGGGCATCACCCTGAGCTCCACCATGGGTCCGGGGATCCCGCTCGATCACGCGGTCGCAGAGTCGGCGATCGCCAAGTAAGGTTTTTCTCCGCTGGCAGACTGACCAGCGTGCGCAGCATCTAGAGGCGGATTTGTTATGGCATTGACGAGAGCGAAAAAGGCAGAGCAGGTGACGAAGCTGGCGGCGGAGCTTGAAAGCTCCTCGAGCGCGATCGTCGGCACCTTTGCCAAGCTGACGGTAGCGCAGGATTACAACCTGCGCAAAGTGGTGCGCGAGGCGGGCGGCAAGTACCGAGTGCTCAAGAACAAGCTGGCGGCACGTGCTGCGAAAGGCACGCAGGTCGAGGCGGCGCTCCAGGGGCTGAAGGGCGTCTCGTCCGTGGCCTATACCTCGGGCGATCCGGTGGCGCTGACCAAGGCGATCTCCACCTGGGTCACCGACAACGCCGAGTTCACCTTCAAGCTGGGCATCGTCGACGGTAAGGTCATCTCGATTGAAGAGATCAAGCAGTTGGCCACCATGCCGGGCCGGGACGAGCTCTTCTCGAAGTTGCTGTTCCTCATCAACGCTCCGGCGCAGCGGCTGGCAACTGTGATCGCCGCTACGGGTCGCGATCTCGCGGTAGTTGTGAACCAGGCGGTCGAGCAGAACAAGTTCGCTGGCGCGGCGGCACCGGCAGAGGTCAAGGCAGCTCCGGCGGCACAGGCGTCCGCGCCGGCAGCCACGGCGGAGGCATCGGCGGTTGCCGAGGGTGCAGCGCCCGCCGTGACGGGTGCACCTCAGGCCGATCCGGCACAGCCGGAAGCGGGCGAAGCGTCGCAAGCCGAGTCAGCGTCGAGCGAGGCTCCGGCAGAGGGCTAAGAGTTTCCCCGGGCTATCTGCAGCCGGGCAAGGGTTTCGAACCGGCAGGTCGCGGGGTGCCAGGTCTGGGCACAACGGAAACCGCGATGGCAGGGGCGGCAGGGCGGCTCTCGGCGGCAAAGAGGGCGGCACGTGAGCAACATATTTCAAAGGCCAATTGAGTTTGGCGAGTGGAGACGAAAATGGCAGATCTGCAGCAGTTGGAAGATCAGATTGTCGGGCTGAGCCTGCTGGACGCAGCGGCTCTGGTGAAGAAGCTCGAAGAGCGTCTTGGCGTGTCGGCAGCGGCGGCGGCCCCGGTCATGGTGGCCGGCGGCGGTGCAGCGGCAGCGGCTCCGGTCGAAGAGAAGACCGAATTCACCGTCGTCCTGAAGGATGCCGGTGCCAATAAGATTAACACCATCAAGGCAGTACGCGAGGTCACCTCGCTCGGTCTGAAGGAAGCCAAGGACCTGGTAGACGGCGCTCCCAAGCCCTTGAAGGAGAACATCTCGAAGGAAGAAGCGGAGACCATCAAGAAGAAGTTCGATGGCGTCGCCGGCATCGAGATCAAGTAATTCCATCTCCGCCCGCTTGCAACTTGCGTGCCATAGCGGAACGCGCTACAATCTGGATTGTGCGTTCCGCTTTGCTTTCGCTCGGTATCTCTGTACGGGCCGGAGTTGAGCTAGAGGCTTTTCCGGTCTTCGCGACCGGCGCAACTGCATCCTGGCGGCGGGAGTGCAGAGGCGATCAGCTGTTTCAGCAGGGCTGCTTACACGCGGGTGGATTGGGTCGGCGCAACGTAAAGGACATTCTGCTTCTGCCAAGTGCACAAATGGGTTGTGACGCTCGTGAGACATCCTGTCTCCACGAGCTTTTGGCGTTGTCGGCAGATGTGCGACCGGTTCCTCCGCTTGTCTTCGGCCAGGGAGATCCCGCCTAACGCTTGAACCCCTGACGGCTCCCCGCCTGCTTCAGGGAATCCGGCATGTCCCGTCTGACGTCCATGCGTCGCGGAACGTTGCCCAGGCAGTACCTACATCGTGCGTTTTCAGGCAATCGGCCGTAGAGGCGACCGGAAGCCAGTCGAGCGCGCACGCCGCCCCAATTCGAGCGAACTGCTGCCAGGCTCGGGCAGTGGATCGTCGCGCCTCTCGTAACGAGCCCCTGAGGAGTAAAGCATGTCCAGTGAAACCCGCGCCCTTCGCAGCCGACTCGACTTTTCCAAAATCCCAACCTCCATCCAGATTCCGAATCTGATTGAAGTGCAGCGCCGCAGTTACGAGCGCTTCCTGCAGATGGACAAGCTGCCCTCCGAGCGTGAGGATAACGGCCTGCAATCGGTATTTACTTCGGTCTTCCCCATCACCGACTTCCGCAATATTTCACAACTAGACTTTGTGGATTTCTCCATCGGCAATTGGGAGTGCAAGTGCGGCCACCTGAAGGGACTTCATCACCTGCGCACTGCCTGCGTCAACTGCGGCTCCATGGTGATCACCGATCCCTTTCACCCCGGTGATGTGCTCTGCCATCACTGCGGTACCTACAACAAGAACACCCCGGACTTCTGCAACAAGTGCGGCGACCCTGTCGGCCTGCAGCTGAAGTACGACCAGGCGGAGTGCGAAGAGCGCGGCATGACCTACTCTGCGCCGCTCAAGGTTACCGTCCGCCTCACCATCTACGACAAGGATGCGGAGACCGGCGCGAAGACCGTGCGCGACATCAAGGAGCAGGAAGTCTTCTTCGGCGACATTCCGCTGATGAGCCAGAACGGCACCTTCATCGTCAACGGCACCGAGCGCGTCATCGTGTCGCAGCTCCACCGCTCGCCTGGCGTCTTCTTCGAGACGGCGAACGCGCGCACCTACTTCTTGGGCAAGATCATCCCCTACCGCGGTTCATGGGTTGAGTTCGAGTATGACCAGAAGAACACGCTCTACGTCCGCATCGACCGCAAGCGCAAGTTCCTGGGCACCATCTTCCTGCGCGCTCTCGGCCTGCGTTCAGATGAGGAAATTCTCAAGACCTTCTACACGGTCGACACCATTCAGCTCGAGGGCGGCAAGCTCCACTGGACGCTGAACGAGGATGCCACCAAAGCGACGCACCTGCTGGGTGCCAAGCCCGCGCACGCCGTTCACTCCGGCTCGGATGAGATCGCGCACTCCGGCCGCAAGATCACGCCATCCATCCTGAAGGCGCTGCGCAACGCGAAGGTCAAGAAGGTTGAGATCGAAGTCGCGGAGCTCGACGGTGCGATGACCGCTGCAGACGTGGTCGACACCACGACGGGCGAGATCCTGCTCGAGGCCAATCACGAGCTCACCGCCGACAAGCTGCACAAAATCATGGAGTCGGGCGTCACCAAGGTGGAAGTCTTCTTTCCCGAGCGCGACGACGTCGGCAACATCATCACCAACACGCTGCGCCGGGACTCGGTCCGCAAGCCCGAGGAAGCGCTGATTGAGATCTACCGCAAGCTGCGTCCCGGTGATCCGCCAACCCTCGACACGGCCACTGCGCTCTTCGAAGGCATGTTCTTCGATCCGCGCAAGTACGACTTCTCGCGCGTGGGCCGCCTCAAGTTCAATATCAAGCTCTACGAGAAGCAGGACGCGACGCCGCTCGATCACCGGACGCTCACGCCCGCCGACTTCTACGCCACCATTAGCTACCTGCTGAAGCTGCGCAAGAACATCGGCCTGGTGGACGACATCGATCACCTCGGCAACCGCCGCGTGCGTGCTGTAGGCGAATTGATGGAGAACCAGTTCCGCATCGGCCTGGTCCGCATGGAACGCGCGATTAAGGAAAAGATGAGCGTCTACCAGGAGATGTCGACAGCCATGCCGCACGACCTGGTCAACGCCAAGCCGGTCATGGCTGCCATCC
>DASUWP010000226.1:0-3172 GCA_036378335.1 Acidobacteriaceae bacterium
GCGGTCCAGGTGCTGAAAGCGACCCCCGCGACGAGCTGCGGTTTTACCCAAAGGGCACCGCGACGTTCTGCCGTGTTCACAGCGAGAAACGGATTTTTGTCCGAGCGAATGGATTCCAGCCGTTCACGTATCTGTATCTGAGACTTTTGCGTAAACCCGGTGCCGGTGCGGCCGGAATAGATGAGGGTTCCGTCCTGATAGTAGCCGAGCAAGAGCGCGCCTAGCCCGTTGCCGCCCTTCGATGGAAGGGTGAATCCGCCGATCACGAACTCCTGTCGCAAGCCGCATTTCACCTTCACCCAACTGGCACTGCGGCCGGAGAGATATATGTTGTCGGCGCGTTTCGAGACGATGCCTTCTGCGCCATGGAGGCACGCTTCGTCGAAGATGGCAGCCTTCTCGTCGCGGACGTGCTCGCTGAGGCGGACTGCATCGTCGCCCAATGCTTCGACGAGGTCGGCGAGTAAGGTCTTGCGCTCCGTGAGCGGCAGGTTGCGCAGCGAATGCCCGTCGAGGTGCAGCAGATCGAAGACATAGTAATGCAGGGCGTGCTTGGCGCCCTCTTGAAATGCGGCCTGCAGGGCAGCGAAGCTGCTGATGCCGCGCTCATCGAGCACGATCGCCTCGCCGTCCAGCAGCGCGGCTTTTGCGGGCAGCGCCTCCAGCGCGGTTGCAAGCGACCGCATACGGTGCGTCCAGTCGAGCCCGCTGCGGGTCAGCAGTTGCACTTTGCCCCCCTCAATGCGGGCCTGCATGCGATAGCCGTCGAGCTTTAGCTCGTGCAGCCAGTCTTTGCCCGTGGGTGGTTGCTCGGATGTAGAGGCGAGCTGTGGGGGAATGAATTTGGGTAGCGCCTCCGCCTTTGCACCCTTCGGGATGGCGATGCTGGACTTCCTACTCGATTTCTTTTTCGAAGGCGCCGACTTGGCTCGCTCCTCAGCGGCAAGGCCGGTCCGCGAGTCCCACACATGATCGGAGGCGCTGGCGATGGCATCGAGGTCGCGATGCGTGATGACGCTTTTGGGGGCTTCGTCGACAATGGCTGGGTCTTCGGCGGTGCGCTCGTATTCGTCGTGCTCCTTGATAAGCAGCCAGTTCGGCTTGGACTCCTGCGCGGCTTTGCCGCCCATGCGTATCAGTGTCCAGTGGCCTTTGAGTTTGTGGCCGTGCAGGATGAATTTCAGACGTCCCGTCCGGAAGCCCTCGTTTGCATCGCCCACGGGCTCCCAGGTGCCGGTGTCCCACAGCATGACGGTGCCGCCGCCGTACTGTCCCTTGGGGATGGTGCCCTCGAATCCGCCGTATTCCATGGGATGGTCTTCCACCTGGACGGCCAGGCGTTTATCCGCGACGACGTAGCTTGGCCCCTTGGCGACGGCCCAGCTTTTCAGGACGCCATTCCAGCCCAGGCGAAAGTCATAGTGGAGCCGCGTGGCCGCATGCTTCTGGATCACGAAGGGCAGACCGTCTGAAGGCGGCTTTGCCTTTGCGCCGCCGCGCGGTTCTGCCGTGGTGGAGAAATCGCGCATCTCGCGATAACGTTCGAGTTGCGCGTCCACGGCTGCGGCGGGACTCGGAGCCTTCTTCGTGCGCGTGGGCATCAGGCAGCAGCCTTGCGGCGATGCGTTTTGGTCTTCGCGGGTTCGCCGGCGGCGTGCTCAGCGTGGCCAGATTTCCGCTCTGCCAGGCTACGCTTCAACGCATCCATCAAGTCGATGACTTTGCCCGGCTTCGCCTCCGGATGACGCTTGGGCAGTGGCTTGTGCTCCAGCTTAGCTTCCACGAACTCGCGGAGAGCCTTTTCAAAATCATCCTTGAAAGCAGATGGGTTGAAGGCTTCGCTATAGGACTCGATCAGTTGCTGCGCCATGGCGAGCTGCTTCTTATCCATGGCAGGTTTTTTGAGATCGCCATAGTAAGCAGCCGGTTCGCGCAGCTCTTCTTCGTAACGCATCAGGTACATGTTCAACCATGGCGACTCCTCGTCAACCGGCGGGGCAATCGCGACCAGATGCTCACGGCCGCTGAAGGTAATCTCGGCAAGTCCCACGCGATCGCTTTCGCGGAGGGCGCGGCTCATGGTCGCCATGGTGCGCGCCTGCAATTCATCTTTCGGGACAACAAAATAAGGACGCTCATAGAACACAGGGTCAATCGAATTTCGCGGAACGAAATGCTCGAGGGTCACGGTCTTCTGTCCGGGCAGGCGAAGGCGCTTGAGGTCCTCCGGCTCGATGACAAGATATTTGCCCTTCTCATATTCGAATCCCTTGGCAACGTCCTCTGCCTCCACTGCTTCGTCGTCTGCGGCGATCTTGCGATGATGGATCCGTTCGCCGGTCTTTCGATCGACCTCGTGGAATGCTACCTGACGGGCCGAGGTGCTCGCCGGCACAATGCTAACTCCAAAAGAGACGAGTGAGATCTGAATCTGTCCTTGCCATGTAGGTCGCGCCATGCACGCTGTGATTCATAGAAGTGTGGATTGGCTGCCCCAAAGGCACCCCGATGACTACCGTGGCAATGCCGTGCACGACAGGGATGAGCAGCGGCGGGTCAGCTTAACAGTTGTAGGGTTGACGTGGAGCCATAGCCGGCAAGCGGCTACAATCGCACCCAGACGGCGGCTGCGATGGCACAACGGGCCAGGACCAGTAGGGCGCTGAGAAGCCGGACGGAGATTCTAAGGGCGCGGCTGGTCAAGTGAGGAATGATGCGTATTCTGGTCGTCGATGATGAGCCACAAATCACGCGAGTCTTGCGAGCATCGCTCGCCAGTTCTGGTTACGAGGTATCGCTGGCACGTGACGGCATCGAAGCGTTGAACACGTTTCGCCAAGCTGCGCCAGACCTGGTGATTACCGATCTCTCCATGCCCAACATGGACGGCATTGAACTAACGCGCGCGATACGTCAGATGAGCGATACGCCGATCATCGTTCTGTCGGTGCGAGAGCAGGAAACGATGAAGGTTGCAGCATTGGATGAGGGAGCGGACGACTATGTAACCAAGCCGTTCAGCATGCAGGAACTGCTGGCACGCGTCCGAGTGCATCTGCGAAAAGCCGCCAGGCAGCCGCAGGAAGCGGCTCAGATTTCAGTTGGCGACTTTGAGATAGATACAGAGCAGTACAGCGTGCGCATACACCAGACAGAGGTACACCTTACGCCG
>DASUWP010000227.1:0-3744 GCA_036378335.1 Acidobacteriaceae bacterium
GCCACGGGCAGTTCCTTGCCATCGCGGAACGGAGGAAGATGTCCGGCGTTGGCAACAATCGTGTCGCCATCGGCCGCCACACGGAGCACCAGGCAGGTAACAAAACCGCCGTCGATCCGGCCCACCAGCCGCCGGTTCAGCCCGCGCAGAATCTCCGCCGGCTGCTGGGTGTACTCGGCCAGCGTACGCAGCGTACCGACAATGAGTGAAACCGTCATCGCAGCCTTCAGCCCCTTGCCACTCACGTCTCCCACAATGATGAGGGCACTGCCCTCTGCCTGCGGTATCACCTGGAAGAAGTCGCCACCCACCTCTGCCGCGGGCTTGTAGATGCTGGCAATCGAAAAGCCTGGAATCGCCGGAACTTCCTCAGGAACGAGCACATGCTGCACTTCGCGCGCCGACTTGATCTCAAGCTCGATCTCCGATTGCCGCCGCCGTTCCAGGAATTGATGGCGGCTCACCGTGAACAACAGCACGACGAACAACAACAGATCCAGCAGGAACGGCGCACTGAATGAATAGGCGCCGACGTGGATTCCCCAGGCTCCCATCCGGTCCGCGGCCGTCCAGTGCGTGTAGCGTCGGCCCTGGCTGGAGAGTTGATACGTCATGTTATAGGCGCCATAGAGAAATGCGGCGATGGCTATAGGCCACAGTGTCATCTGTCTTCTGCGCGCCAGCCCGAAACCGACAATGAAGAAGATATAGATCGGGGCCAGCGTGTAAATCCCGGTCGTAATCGCGTCTGTCCATTGCAACCCCGGACCGGCATGCTGCCACGGGATGAATGTTGATACATCTACCGCCTGCGAGGCCAGATAGACGGTAGCGAGAACCTTGGTCCATCGTCGCCACTGTGCTTCACGGCTCAAACCGAACAGCGTCAGCAGAAGCAGCCACAGTGAGATGTCCTGGGTAGCCTCCACAAACTGCAGATACATCTGCAGAGAAACAAAGTGTAGGCCATAATTCATGACGTCGAGACGCCGAAAACCAATCAGTCCGTCCGCAAGCAAATAGATCGCAAGCCAGAGATACAGCCACTGCGTGCGTTCCCGCAGATACAGCAGCAGCGAGATTAATCCGGCGACAAAGATTGCCGCAGCCATCAGGAAACCCGGCAGCCGCTGCCGCTCTTGCTTGTATCGCGGTTCCATCGCCTGCAAGGCGAGAACGCTCGGGTTCCCAATCACCGGCGCGGCATTCAGGCCACCCGATGTCGCTTGATCCGTGGAGGAAAGCGGAGACTTCCATACCCGAAGGGCCAGCACGCCGCTCACTTTCCCGGTTGGATCCACGGGAAGCGAATACACCGCGCTATGCCCATTGCCCCACCATTTCGCATGCGGTGGCAGTTCGCCATACGTGCCGATCTTCTGCCCGTTCCAGTAAAGCTTATAGACATCGTCTACAGGCGGTATCAGAATCGCCAGTGACTTGTCCGCACCGGTGATCTCAATCCGCTTCCGGTACCAGGCATATCCTGTATGCGCGGGGTGGGTCTGCGCCCCCCATGTGTCATCGCCGCGAATCTGCTCCCAGCCGGAATCGTCGTAAGCGGGATTCGCCCACGCCATGTCATCGCTGGTATGGAACTGCCACAGGCCCGGGATCGCGACCGAGCCAGCGCCTGGATCATGAGTTTTGAAAGTATCGGCCTGGGCGCGAATTACCGGCAGCAGGAGGCAGAACAGCAGCAAGAGAAGCACACGAAGCCCATACTGTTCGTATCTCTGAGAGCCCCAGCAACCCATAGGTTCCTACCCTCCTCGCACCGGCTGAACCGCTGAAACAATGCGTTTGATTCGTTCAGTCTGGCCACAGCGTACCGGGCCCGCCTAGATACCACGGCAACGCACAGCTCGCTCTCTTTAAGCGGGCCAGGGAAGTTTGATGGATGTGCGCGTATCAGAGCATACGGGTGTATGCGGTCCGCAGCAAGAAGGTTTTCGGGCTTAACCTCGACAGCAACACCAAGCCGGGACGCCCGGCTATGCACTCGTTATCGCCGCTGAAGCGAAGCGGTGTGGTCTGAACGGAGTGAAGCCGGTTGGGATGCGCTATTCAAGTGTTAAGAGTGGCGCCGCCGCGTGCTGGGCTTTGTGGTGGGCCCCTTGCTCTTCTCAACACGCTCGTGCAGCAGCTCTTTGGCCCGCTGCAGCACTCGCAACCGGCTCTTCGAGAGATTCTTCCCGGCGCGGTTCACATAGAACGTCAGCATCCGCATCCCCGAGCCTGGCCCTTTCGGCGAGACCCTTTTCGAGGCAAGGCTGCGCGCAATTGTTGCGGAATCTTTCTTGAACAGCCCCTCCTGCGGATAGGTCGACTCGGTGTCCACTCCCGCAGACCACTTCCGCTTTCCATGCGAGCTCGTGTGAGAAGCACCGCGCGTGCCCGTCTTTGGAGTGCGTGCTGTGCTGCGTGTTCTCGTTTTTGCCGCCGCACGCTTGGTGTCTGTCTTTCGCCTTCCTGTCCTGCGCGCTGTCGCTCGTGTCGGCATATGTCCCTCTATTGCTTTAGATGCGCACCAGAACTCGAAGCGTTTCATGCGCACTAGCTATTCGCGTTGCCACTGCCTGCTCTCGATCTGCGGGCAACGTCCCCCAATTTGCAACCGTCTTAATGGATATTGTCTGCCCCGGATGCGGTTGCCGCCATTCTCGCGCAACGCACCGCGGCCAAAGAACACATCTCGAATTAACCAACTGGAGATCCCCTTATGAAGCTCACATCCGACAATCTCAAAACGCTCCACGAACTCTACATCGCTCATCTCAAGAAGACCCTTGACATGGAACGTGAGATCACCAAGGCTCTTCCCAAGATGGTGGACAAATCCAGCACACCAGAGTTGGCAAACGCATTCCGCAACCATCTCCGGGAAACGGAAGGCCACGTGTCCAGGATCGAGCAGATCCTGCAGCGCCACACCGGCTCCGCGAAGTCGGAAACTTGTAAGGCCATCGGCTCCTTAATCACCGAGGCAGAGGACGGCATTCGGGACGCGAAGGATCCCATGGTCCTCGACGTCACGCTGATCGCGGCAGGTCAGGAAGTCGAACATCATGAAATCGCGGTATACGGCACCCTGCGCAGTTGGGCCCAGCTTATGAATCACAATGAGGATGTGGCGCTGCTCGAATCGACGCTCAAGGAAGAAAAAGCGGCCGACGAAAAACTGACCAGAATCTCGGTCGAGGCAAACGCCAGGGCCGCAGCCTAAAACCACCAGCCGGGGCGCCGCTCACCGCGGCGCCCAACTCGGCCGAATGCGGAGGAAATCCCGTCCAATTGGGCTCACGTCCAGAACATGCTCGCCAGATGTCCTCATCGGACGTGCTCATCATCGGGGCCGGTATCGCCGGCTTGGCCGCGGCTGCCGGGTTGACCGCGTCAGGTGTCCAAGTTCTCCTTCTCGAAGCACGCGGCCGCATCGGGGGCCGTGTGCACACGCTGCATTCGTCGGACATCGAAGCTCCTGTAGAGCTCGGCGCCGAGTTCGTCCACGGGCACCCGCCTGAATTGCTTCGCGTCTTTAACGATCTGCACGCGCCGCTCCAGAAGGTCACTGGTACGGACCTGTGCTTTCGCGCCGGCAAACTAGGCGCCTGCCCACAGAACAAGGCATTCGACTTGCTCGACGGACTAGCCGACGTCGTCCGCCGCGACGGCGATATGAGCCTTGCTGATTTTCTTGCCCGGCGACAGCCCGGCCCAGAAATCGCTGAGACCGTCCGCTCC
>DASUWP010000228.1:0-5451 GCA_036378335.1 Acidobacteriaceae bacterium
TGCTCCTGGCCGGCCGGCCGCGGCGCCTGCAAGGCCACGCTCTCGCTGCGCGATGACGGCACGGCGCGCATCGCCTGCGCAACGCAGGACATCGGCACCGGTACCTATACTGTCTTCGCGCAGGTGGTCTCGGAGAAGACGGGGCTGCCGCTGCACAAAATCGATGTCGTGCTCGGCAACTCGTCGCTTCCGCCTGGCCCCACCTCCGGCGGCTCCATGGTGACAGGCACCGTGATCCCGTCGATCATCCAGGCCGCCGATGCGGCCATCCAGCAACTGCTCACCGTGGCCACAAGCGCGCCCGGCACGCCTTTCCAGCAGCGCAAGGCGGACGACCTCACGCTTGCGGATGGTCACGTGCGGCTCAAAAGCGAACCCGCTTCAAGCGGTGTACCCTTCGAGACCATCCTAAGAAATGCGAATATCCGCGCTGCGGAGGGTCAAGGCAGCTCTGGTCCCAGCTCCGGTGACCCTCAGCACAATAAATATTCGTTCCATTCCTATGGCGCGCATTTTCTGGAAGTGGAATGGGACCCGGGAATCGCGCGTCTGCACGTCAGTCGCGTTGTCACCGTGATCGACGGAGGTCAGATGGTTAACCTGAAAGCTGCGCGCAACCAGGTAGAAGGCGCCATCGTGATGGGCGTTGGTATGGGGATGCTCGAAGAGACCACCTATGATCCGCGCAACGGCCGCCCGGTGAACCACAATCTGGCCGATTATCTGATGACCACCAACGCCGACTGTCCGGAAATCGATGTGACCTTTCTCGATTACCCGGATAAGCTTCTCAACCCGTTGGGCGCGCGTGGCGTCGGCGAAATCGGCCTCGCCGGTGTTGCGGCGGCAATTACCAACGCTACCTACCACGCGACAGGCGTGCGCGTACGCGAGCTACCGGTCCGCTTGGAGACATTGATGCAGCAGGGGACACGCTCCGCATAACTCTCGTCGTCCTGAACATAGCCGAAGGCGAAAGGGAGGACCTGCAGTATCTCTATGCAATACGTCGCTAAGACGCCGCGACAGTTCTATTCACCAGTCGCCCGATGCCACTGATCTCAATCGACACCTCTTCCCCCGGACGCAACCATCGCGGCGGCGTGCGGCCTAGTCCTACGCCTTGCGGCGTGCCTGTACTCACGATATCTCCCGGCTCGAGCGGAACAATGGCAGAGATGTAGCCGAGCACTGCGGGAATATCAAAGATCAGGTCGCGCGTATTTGCCTGCTGCATGGTTTCACCATCGATCGTCAGCCGCACATCCAGACTATGCGGATCGCTGAGTTCATCTGCCGTCACCACCCACGGGCCTATCGGGCAGAATGTCGGGAAACTTTTGCCCAGCGTCCATTGCGAGGTCGCTAGCTGCACATCGCGCGCGCTGACGTCGTTCAAAATGGTGTAGCCGAAGACGCACTCGCGCCAGTTCTCGCGCGTTACGTTGCTGGCGCGGCGGCCGATGACGACCGCAAGCTCCGCCTCATAATCCGGCTGTGTGATCTTTGGGGGAAGCACGATATCGCTGTTCGGACCCGTGATGCCCGATGCGAGCTTCATGAAGATTGTCGGCACCGCCTGCACCGCCATCTTCGATTCAGTTGCATGATCGATATAGTTCAATCCCACACAGAAGATGCGCGGCGGATGGAGCAGCGGCGACAAAAGCTGGACACTCGCACTCGGCAAACTGCTGCTCTCGGGATCGGCAATCATCGAGCGCGCTGACTGCAGTGCTTGATCGCTCCCTGCGATAAAGCTTTCGGCATCTGCGTATCCCAGCGGCGCCAGCGCATATACAGTGTCTTGCTCCAGCAGACCTGGCTCCGGTGCCGCGTCCGTGCTGCGACGAAACGTAATCAGCTTCACTGCTATTCTCTCCACACCTTTCCATCAGGAAAGCGATAGTCTGCAAGTGTCTGGGGGTACATCTCTGCGCTGTAACCCGGCCGGCTCGGCAGCACGTAATGGGCGTCGCGGATGCGCACCGGATCGACAAAGTGCTCATGTAAGTGATCTACATACTCGGTCACGCGATCCTCGATCGATCCTGAAACGGCGATGTAGTCGAATGCCGAGAGATGCTGCACGTACTCGCATAGCCCCACGCCGCCGGCATGTGGACATACCGGCACGCCGACCTTCGCCGCCATCAGCAGCACAGCAAGATTCTCATTCACACCGGCAAGCCTGCAGCTGTCGATCTGGCAGACATCGATGGCGCCGGCCTGCAACAGTTGCTTGAACATGACACGGTTCTGGCAGTGCTCGCCGGTTGCAATACGCACACCGGTCTCGCGACGAATGCGCGCATGGCCCAGGATGTCGTCCGGGTTCGTCGGCTCTTCCATCCACCAGGGGTTGAATTCGGCGAGTTCGCGCGTTCGATCGATCGCCTCCTTCACTCCCCAGCGCTGGTTGGCATCCATCATCAGCTTCGTGTCCGCGCCGATTTCGCTCCTTACCAGCGCCGCACGGCGGATGTCATCCTTCGGCTCGCCACCAACCTTCAATTTGAAATGCCGCCAGCCCTGAGCAAGCGCTTCATGGCAAAGCCAGCGGACCTTCTCATCGGAAAAACCGAACCACCCCACGGAGGTGGTGTAAGCGGGATATCCTTTCCCTTCGAGCTCGGCAACCCGCGCTTCCCTCCCTACCCGCTTCGACTTCAACAGCTCCAGTGCTTCCGTCTCGCTAATTGCGTCGTCGATGTAGCGAAAGTCCACCAGCCGCACGATCTCTTCCGGACTCATATCCGCAAGCAACCGCCACAGTGGCTTATTCTGCTGCCGCGCATACAGGTCCCACACGCCGTTGATGATGGCGGCTGCTGCCATGTGCGTCACGCCCTTCTCCGGGCCCAGCCAGCGGAACTGGCTGTCGTCGGTCAGCTGGCGAGAGAAGGTCCGCAGATCATCCGTAAGCGCGCTCAGCCGGCGGCCCTCCACAAAGCCGCCCAGATATTTCGCCGCACCCACGCACAACTCGTTTCCGCGTCCCAGCGTGAAAGTGAGGCCGTAGCCCTTCAGATCGCTGTCCGTGTGCAGAATGCAATAGGCCGCGGAGTAGTCGGGATTCTTGTTCACGGCATCAGAGCCGATGCTCTCCCGGGAAGTGGGAAAGCGCAGATCCAGCACCTCTACGCTCGTGATGATGGGATCGTTCAATGAGTCTGGCTCCTTCTCTTCCTTTTCACTATGCAGCGGTCCAGCCGCCGTCGATGTTCACCACGGAGCCCGTCATAAAATCCGCTTCCGGAGAGCAGATGTAGTGCACCAGCGCGGCAATCTCCTCGGGGGTGCCCAGCCGGCCCATCGGTTGTCGTGCAGCTAACTCCGTGCGCATCTTGTCGACCTCGTGCGCGTGGTACTTCTGCAGATAGCCCTCGACAAACGGAGACTGCACCGTGCCCGGCGCGATGCAGTTCACGCGCAGCTCCTTCGGATACTCCACCGCAAGCTGTCGCGTCATCGCGATTACCGCGCCCTTACTGGCGCAATAAGCGAACCGCTGCTTGATGCCGATCAGTCCGGCGACCGAGCCAATATTCACGATTGATCCGCGCGCTGCCAACAGTAGCGGCAGCACCGCTTTTGTCACCAGATAGACTGACGTCGCATTCACCGCCATGAGCCGCGCAAAGTCTTCCTCTTCGGTCTGTGCAATGCCGCCGACCAGGCCGATGCCCGCGTTGTTCACCAGAATGTCGAGGTGCTCCAATCCATGCATGGCCGCGGCAATCGAGGCGCTGCTCGTCACATCCATCGCGACGGATTTCGCTTCGGGCAATTCTGCAGCGAGCGCCTTCGCTGTGGCTTCGTTCAGGTCTGCCACGATGACGCGCACGCCCGCGCCGGCCAGCCGCCTCGCCGTTGCAGCGCCAATGCCGCTCGCACCTCCTGTAATCAGCGCTACTTTGCCTTTCAGATCAAACACAGCGTCTCCATATCTTTCATTGTGCTGCTTTCACCTCGGCCAATGGCAGCGGCTCACCGCCGCGCTCTGATGAGAGATAGGCCGCCTCCACCACGCGCATCGTATCCAGCGCATCCTCCACGCTCGTGGGCATGGCTGTGGCTTCTCCCAATGCGTAACGTTGGACTGACAACATCGAGCCAAGGAAGGCGTCGGGAAACCACTCACCCGAGATCTGCTGCACACCGGTCGCAAACTTGGCATGCGGCTCGCGCGGGTAAAACTCCAATGTGTCGCCACGTCCCTTCGGATAGTCGAGGTTGACGCCCATCTGTGCGCGCATCACGCCGGCGATTCCCTCCCACTGCACATAGCTGCGCTGCAGATCGGGATAAGGCACATCCATCCCGTGATTTGTCGCAATGAAAACGCGCGTCCACTCGCCATAGTCCATCACGATCACGCTCTTAGTCGCTGCCAGCTCAGGCGTCCGCGGATTGCGCACCGTGCGCGCGTACACGCGCTGCGGATTTCCCAGCCAGGAGCGCACCAGATCGATGTAGTGGATGCTGTGATAGACGATCTCCAGCCGCGGGGCAGTCTTCAAAAAGCTCCACAGCTCCCAGGGTGTATGCGTGCTCACCTGCACCTCGATATCGTGCAGTGTGCCCAGCGCGGCCGCATCCGTAATCGCACGCGCCGCCACCATGTTCGGCGCCCAGCGCAACTGAAAGTTCACCGCCGCGCGCAATCCCCTTTCCCGGCACAAAGCGACGATGGCCTCGGCTTCCTCCAGGGTTCCGCCAAGCGGCTTCTGGATCAGGACCGTGGAACCCACCGGAATCGTGGGCAGGACCTGAAGCACAGCCGCAGCAGGCACAGCTATGTCGAAGACCACGGCGCCGTGCAATTGCGGCAACACACTGGCGAGCGTTGCGCCATGAATGGGGAGGCCCCACTCCGTCGCCAGCGCCCGTGCTCGTTCCGGATTCCGGTCCACTATCGCCGCAATCGGCAGGCCGCCCTTGCGGTATGCCGGCAAATGCGCGTTCTGCACAATGCCACCCGCGCCGATCAGGACGATCGGCAAGGGTTTCCCGCGCAGAGCGAGCGATGCGACAGATGAATGCGAAGAACTCACGCGGCCGGTTCCATCCGCAGGACATAGGCGTACTTGCCCGGTAGCGAGGCGGGAAGCTGCACTTCAAGGTCCGCGCCCTTCTGTGTCCACGTGAGCGGTGTCCCATCGCCTAATAGATGTATCTGCGATCCGGTTGCCGCTCGTACATCGCGCACTAGGATCGCGCCCGCCTTCGGCGAGCCCATCAATGTTGCATACAGATGGCCGCTCTTTTGTGTAAAGCGCACGGGAACCTTCTGGTCCGTTTCGCCTTCGGCACGCGACCATGGCTCGGTGCCGTAGATCGCCTCGCCATTCTGGTGCAGCCACGCGCCCAACGACTTCAGCCGGTCCATCTGAATCGGCGGAATCGTCCCGTCGGCTTCCGGACCGACATCCAGCAGCAGATTGCCAT
>DASUWP010000229.1:0-9942 GCA_036378335.1 Acidobacteriaceae bacterium
CGTTCGTACGCAAGCAAGTGGCAGCAGGCAGACAGGCGTATATTGTCTATCCCGTGATCGAGGGGCCCAATGACGATCAGCCGGAGCTGGACTTCCCTGTTACTGAGGAACCACCAGCGAAGCCGGGCAAGCGAGGCGCAAAGACGCCGTCCCTGTTCGAGCGGCCCACGCTCAAGGCCGCCACGCAAATGTACGAGGAGCTGCGCGATGGCGCACTCAGCGGCGCGCGGCTCGGGCTGCTGCACGGCCGGCTCAGCGCAGACGACAAGGAGATCGTGATGCGGCGCTTCCAGCGCGGTGAGCTGGATGTGCTGGTCTCGACAACCGTGATTGAGGTGGGCGTCGATGTGCCGAACGCCACCGTGATGATCATCGAGCACGCCGAGCGCTTTGGCCTCGCACAGATGCACCAGTTGCGGGGGCGGGTGGGGCGTGGGAGTGCGAAGAGCTACTGCATCCTGATGACCGGTGGCCGGGTGTCGCCCGAGGCGGAGCAGCGGCTGGACGCCATGGTGCGCACGCAGGATGGGTTTGAGCTGGCGGAACTGGACTTACAACTGCGGGGGCCGGGGGAGTTCTTCGGCACGCGGCAGGCTGGGCTGCCGGACTTCCGCGTGGCTAACCTGGTCCGCGACCGGGAGCTGCTGGAACTGGCCAAGCGAGAGGCCGCCGCATTCGTCGCCAGCGGCGGCGCGGAGGCCAGCGAAGCCGAGCGAGCCGTTGTGGCGGCACGGCTGAAGCAGGCCTGGCAGCGGCGCTATGGTCTGGTGGAGGCCGGATGATCGTTGGGACGGGCATCGACATGGTGGAGATCGAGCGCGTGACCCGCTCCATTGAGCGGTATGGCACCCGCTTCCTGGAGCGCGTCTACACCGCCGGGGAGATCGCTTACTGCCAGCGCAAGCGGCGCAATGCAGCGGAGAGCTTTGCCGCGCGGTTTGCTGCCAAGGAAGCGGCGGCGAAGGCGCTGGGCACCGGAATCGGCTTTGGCGTGACCTGGCGCGAGATGGAAGTGGGCCGCGAGCCTGCGGGACGCCCGGTTCTGCTGTTGCATGGCCGCGCGGCAGAGATCGCCGCTGCGCTGGGTGTGCGCCACAGCTCGCTCTCCATCACCCACACAGGGACGCAGTCGATGGCGCTGGTGTTACTGGAAGATTGAGGCGACTGCGACTGCAGCAGCGGATGTTGTCTCATCCAACGGTGGTTGGCCGGACTGTTTCGGCCGTGTCATTTGGTACTCTCATCCGTAGCGTTGTTGCGCTTTGTTCGAGTGCGTCTGCGTCGAAGATGACCAGCGAGGTTCCGTGCCCAGTCAACAGGAAGTGCAGTGGTCACAACTGAAGGTGGGAGTGCTGGTGATCGTTGCGCTGGCGGCGCTGACGGCACTGATCTTCCTGATGTCCGGCAGTACGGGCGGGCTCTTCGCAGGCAAGGTCACACTTCGTTCGTACTTTGAGAATGCGGCGGGACTCAAGGTGGGCGCCCCGGTGAATCTGGAGGGCGTGACCATCGGGAATGTGAAGCGCATCAACATCGTCGCAGCACGCAAGCTGACGCCGGTTGAAGTCATCATGAAAGTCAGCGACCGGTACACGCAGGACGTACGCGAGGACTCGAAGACCAGCCTGGATACGATCGGTGTGCTGGGCGATACGGTGGTCGATATCGATTCCAAACACGCGATCGGCCCGCGGGTGAAGAACAACGACGAGCTGAGCACGACGGAGAGTCCGAACCTCTCTGACGTGATCAAGTCAAGCCAAGGCACAATCGAACAGGTGAATACGATCCTGGCGAAGCTGGACAGCCTGGTCGATTCGCTGAATACAGGCAAGGGCTCGGTCGGCCAACTCATCAATGATCCGGGCCTGTACAACCGAGCCAATGAAACTGTCACCCAGCTTGCCAAGCTCAGCACCAACCTCAGCGAGGGCAAGGGCACCATCGGCAAGATGCTGAACGACGACACGCTCTACAACCATCTGAACGACACCACCGCGCGGCTGGATCATATTACGGCTGAGATCGACAGCGGCCAGGGGACCGTTGGCAAGCTGCTGAAGGACAAGACGCTCTACAACAACTTGAACGAGACCGTGACCAACGCCAATGCGCTGATGGCCGAGATCAATCAGGGCAAAGGCACCATCGGCATGCTGGCGAAGGATCCGGAGTTCCAGGCCAAGTTCCGCGATTCGATCGACAAGCTGGACGCGATCATGGACAAGATCAACAGCGGCCAGGGGACCATCGGGCAGATGGTGGTGAATCCGTCGCTTTATAACAATGCCGACGCGATGCTGACGGAGACCCGCAACCTAGTGACGCAGATGCGGGAGAACCCGAAGAAGTACCTGACCTTCCACGTCAAGATCTTCTGAACAATTTGAGAGCGGGGAGTTGGGCACCCCCTCCCCCCTTACTTCCGGGTCCCCGTTCGGTAAATCCTTGGTGGCTAAGTATTTAGCCGGCATCCCGCGGGCTAAGTGATTGGCAGAGCCGAAGTTGCTGCTAAATTCGTCCAGCAACTGGACTTAGAGCTAAATTCGTCACCTCATTGAACTTAGTTGTAAACCCCGCAGAATTAGCCACTTAGGGGTTGATCAGCGCTGCCCCGGATTGCGTTCTTGTCCCCTCTATTTCCAGCATAGCAATTTGATCAGTACGAACCGGCAAATTCTGGCGTTCTGAGACCGCGGCCGGCCTGAATCGGGAAAGCCAATCAATGCGAAGGCTTGGCTATCCGGCCGCCGCAAAGCGACGCACATCGCGTTCGATTTCGCTCATGTGCTCGGCTTGTTCCCTGCTCAGGTCATACGTGGTCTGGAGATTGATCCAAAACTCCGGTGTGGTGCCGAAGAAGACGGAAAGTCGCAGCGCAGTGTCTGCGGTAATGCCGCGGCGTCCGTTCACGATGTCCGAGATGCGGCCTGCGGTAACATGAAGCCCCTGCGCGAGGCGATTCATGCTGATGCCGTGCGGCACCAAAAACTCTTCCCGCAAGACTTCGCCCGGGTGTGGTACGGCGGTGGTGAATGTCCATCCGCGTGCTGGTCTGTCGATACTCATTGCTGCTCCTTCGGATGAAAAACCACGATTCTCAGTGGTAATCCACAATTTCTACTTCATGTGGGCCATCCGCTCTCCATTCAAAGCAGATACGGAACTGGTCGTTAATCCTGATACCGTGCTGCCCCTCACGATTGCCATGAAGAGCCTCCAGGCGATTGGCCGGAGGCGCCTTGAGATCGGAAAGAATCTGTGCCGCATTGATCATCAGCAGCTTTCGGCGCGCTACAGATGCGATGTTGTTCCAGCGACGGTTTGAGCCTCTCTCAAAGACTTCCCACGTGGCCCGGTCTTTGAAACTCTGGATCACAAGTCCAATATACCGGATACCGATACTCGGTAAGCAGAAATTTCGACAAATAGCGAATTTGCGGAGTCGATTCCACGCTCCACTCCGGATTTCTTCCACTCAGACCAATTTGATCGCCATTTAGCCGAACTTTCATGCCGTGCGAATGCCGACTCATTTAGTCTCTGTAAATCAGGACCGATTCAGTCCTATTGAGACTCTTGGAAGGCCGCTTTGTTGATGACATACCCCCGCAAGACTCTGGCTGCAACCTGTTTCATCCTTGGCTCTTACCTGTTCACTTTCCCGGCCACTCGATCCTTTGCCCATTCCGTTCCGTCTGCGAGCGATGCAGCGCCTGATCCGCCCCATGACGGGAAGCCTGCGCTGGTCCACATCGAGGGCGTGATTCTGGATGAATCCGGCGCTGCTCTTCCCGGCGCCAAGGTGCATTTTGCCGGCCAGGCTGGAACGGCGGCAGACGTGGTGGCGGATGCCGCGGGTAGTTTTCACGCTGATCTGCTGAGCGGGACCTATCGCGTTTCGGCAGTGGAGGCCGGGTATCAGCAGGTGGAGCAGCCGGTGGAGTTGCATGCAGGTGCGCCGACGCGGCTCACGTTAACCCTGAAGATTGAGAAGAACGTGGAAACTGTCACGGTCACGGCGACGGATGGCTACGCGGCGACGGTGCAAACGACGGCGAGCCGGGTGCCGATACGGGTGCTGGATCTGCCGCAGTCGACGTACACGGTGACACATCAACTGCTGGAAGACCGCGGTGTAGACAACCTAAAGGACGCGCTGGCCGGCGTGCCCGGTGTGCAGCCGACGCTTGGCGAAGGGCGGCGCGACTCCTTCGATATCCGCGGCTTTACGGCGGGCAGTGATCAATACATTGATGGCGTGCGCGACGATGCGCAGTACTTCCGCGATCTCTCGAACACCGAACAGCTGGATGTCGTGGAGGGGCCGGCGGCGGTGCTCTACGGGCGCGGATCTTCGGGAGGCCTGGTGAACCGCATCACCAAGAAGCCCACGATGGAGGGCCGGGAGGGCACAATCGCGATGACGGGAGGCAGTTACGGCGAGCGGCGGCTGGAGGCGGATACATCCGATTCATGGCTGAACAACACGCTGGGCGGACGGCTGACCGGCGCCGGTGAGTACACCGGGAGCCAGCGGCACTACTACTACATGAACCGCTACGCATTTGCACCAACGCTGCGCTGGCGGCCGAGCGACCGCACCGACATGTATCTGCAGGTGGAGCGCCTGCGCGACGAACGGCTGCCGGACCGCGGCGTGGCCGCGGTGGATGGCCCGCAGGGCGTGGTGCCAATTGGCAACTACTATGGATACATTCTGGGCGTGCCTTCCGCAGCAGCGCCGCATGATTACATTCACGAGGGCGCGACGGACGAGACTTTTGATCTGCGGCACGATTTCGTGGACGGCTGGCATGCGCACGAGATCTTCCGCCATGCCGGCGATGTGGTGGATTTTTCGACGATCTACCTGAACCAACTGGATTCGAGCGGGGTCATTATCGCGGGGCAGTCCTCCACGCATCCGCGCCGGGAAGCGCTGGCTCCACTGAGAACACGCGCCGATGCGGCGGCCGAGGATGCGAGCGCGCCGGAGAATCCGGTGATCTCACGCGGACAGTACAACGGCTCGCAACGTGAGCGGAATATTTTCGATCAGCTGGAGGCATACCGCAGCGGCCGCTTCGCCGGTGTTGAGCACCTGCTGCTGGTGGGCGGCGAGTACGGGCGGCAGACGCTGGACCGGCAGCAGTTCAGCGGCTCCGCGCCCTCGATCACGTTGTATAACCCAGTGCCGGATCTTGCGCCGACGCTGAACACGAATGCCTCGGTGAACAACCGGTTCTTCGCACAGACCGCAGCGTTTTACGTTCAGGATCTGATCCAACTGGCGCCGCAGTGGAAGCTGATGGCGGGTGCGCGGTTCGACAATTTTAAACAGTCGCTCGATCAGCGGCTGGTGCACTCGCCTAATCTGGCGCGGGTGGATAACAAGTGGAGCCCGCGCGTGGGCCTCTTGTACCAGCCGCGATCGTGGAGCACGGTGTATGCGAGCTACTCGCGGAACTTCGATCCGTCGGGCGAGTCGCTGAGCCTGGCAGTGAATAACGCGCAGCTCGCGCCGGAGCGGACGCAGAACTACGAGGGCGGCGTGAAGGTTTCAAGCCTCGCTGACAAGCTGGTGACGACGGTGGCGGTCTATGATCTGGACCGCGACAACATCAAGACACCCAACCCGGCGAATCCGTCACAACTGATTCTCGCCGGCGAGCAGCGGACGCTGGGCGCGAGCTTGTCCTTCCAAGGCAGCGTGACCGAGCGCTGGATGGTCTACGGCGGCTATGCGTACCAGGACGCGGTGGTGACGAAGTCGAATGCGAGCTTCAACGGGGTGCCCTTCCAGGGCAAGCGGCCGTACGATGTTCCGCTGCACAGCGGCAGCATCTGGTCTACGTACCGCTTTGCGAACGGATGGGGCGCGGGGGGCGGCGTGTACTTCAACACCGATAGCTTTGCCTATACCGACAACCTGGTGGAGCTGCCGGGCTACACGCGGCTGGACGGGACGGTGTTCTACCACCGGCAGCACGTGGAGTTCGATGCGCACCTGTCGAATCTGACCAATACGCGCTACTACGATTCCTCGCACTCGGACCTGGAGCTGTTTCCCGGCGCGCCGATCAGCGGCACGCTTACGGCACGGTATCGCTTCTAGGCTGCAACATCGCGGCTCCCGCGATGAAGTAAGGCTTTGAGGAATTCACCGGGAGCGGTTTCTCGCAACAGCGACGCCTGTATCTCGTCGGCTTTACTATTGAATTTGGATTTAAATCGTCTCTCTGCAAGGGGCCCACGTGAACGTGTTAAGAAAAGCCATTCCTCACTCTGTCCGGAAATTCCTGCTGCCTCTCTATGTGAGGGCTCTTGACCTTTCCGACATTGCAGCGAGGCGCAGGGAGATGATCCCACCGCGGACCATGAACTTTGTCGGCGATGGGGACTACAAATCTGTCGGCCTGGAATTCAGAAATCTGTTCACGCAGTACGGCGGCCTCAAGCCGGATGATCGGGTACTCGACGTAGGGTGCGGGATTGGACGGATGGCGAATCCACTGACTGGCTATCTGTCAGGCAATGGGGAATACGTGGGCTTCGACATTGTGAAAAAGGGAGTCGAGTGGTGCCAGAGCCATATCACTCCCCGATATCCCAATTTTCACTTCTATCACTCGAACGTCAGGAACAAGTTCTATAACCCGGAGGGAGTGTATGAGGCTTCGAGCTACAGGTTTCCCCATGAGGATGGCAGCTTCGACTTCGTATTCCTGACTTCTGTGTTCACCCATATGTTTCCCGCGGATTTGGAGAACTACCTGAGGGAGATCTCGCGAGTGCTGAAAAAAAGGGGCACTTGCTTCATCACCATGTTCCTGCTGAACCAGGAATCTAAATATCTGATCGAGAAAGGATCGAGCAGTCAGAACTTCATCTACAAACTGGATGGCTGCGTGACCGCCAATCTCGAAAATCCGGAAGCGTCCATAGCGTACGAAGAGACGTACATGAGGGACCTGTTCTCCAGGCTGAACCTTTCCTTTGAGCAACCGATTCACTATGGCCGCTGGTGCGGCAGGGAAGAGTTTCTGAGCTATCAGGATGTTGTGATCACCACGAAGCAGTGAGGCGGCGGCTACTCGCTGCGCAGAACCTCCATTGGTTCGACCAGCGAGGCGCGCCAGGCCGGACGCCATGCGGCGGTGACCGAGAGGACGCTGAACAGGACTAGCACGAGCGCGTAGGTGAGCGGATCGGCAGGGCTGGTTTCGAAGAGGAAGCGGCGCATGAGACTGGTGACCGCGAAGGCCCCGGCCAGGCCGAGGGCAGCACCGGTGGCGGTGAGCGTCAGGCTCTCGCGCAGAATGAGCGTGGAGATCTGGGTGCGATTTGCGCCGAGCGCGAGGCGGAGGCCGAACTCGCGGGTGCGCCAGCTTGCGGTGTAGGCGATGAGGCTGTAGACGCCGAGGGTCCCGACGCCGATGGCGAGCAGCGCGAAGACGGTGAGCAATGTGGCGAGCGAGCGGGGTGCCGCGGTGGATGCCGCAACAACCTCATCCATGGTGCGGACGCGAGTGACGGGGATGCGGGGATCCATCTCCGCGACCATGCGGCGCAGCTCACCAGCGACCTCACCCGCTCCGAGGTTCGAACGCAACACGATATTCATCACAGGCTTTTCATTGTTCGGGCTCAGCGGGAGATAGACCTCCCAGCCGGCGCCCTTGTCGAGGCTTTGGTGACGTGTGTCGCTGACGACGCCGATGACGACCGAGGCAGATTTCATGTCCATGACGGCGGGCGAGGGTTCGACGTTGACGTCCTGCAGGTGCTTGCCGATCGGGTCCTGGTTGGGCCAGAGATAGTTAGCGAGCGATTGGTTGACCAGGATAGCGTGACTGGTGCCGGTCGCGTCGATGGAGTCGAAGAGCCGTCCGCGAAGCAGGTGGATGTCCATCATGGGGAGATATTGCGGGGAGACGATGCTGCTTGATGCCTCCATCGAGAGTTGGCTGGGGCTGCGCGGATGGCCCTCAGCGTCGAAGACAAACCAGGCGTCCATCCCGGAGAGCGGAAGCGCGTCGATGAGGGCTGCATCGGAGATGCCGGGCATTCCATGGGCGCGGGTGATGAGGTTTTGATAGAAGGCGGTGCAGGCTCCTTTGCTATGGCAGGCGTTGCGATCGAGCGAGATTTGCGCGCTAACGAGGCTTTGGGTGCGGAAGCCGGGATTGACGCTGGAAAGCCGCGAGAGGCTGCGCAGCATCACGCCGGCGGCGGTGATGACGACGACGGCGAGCGCAATCTGACCGATGACGAGGAAGCGAGAAGTACGGAAGCGTCCGGTCGAGCCGAAGACGTTGGTCTCGTTCAAGCGCAAGGAGCTTTGCAGATCGAGGCCGGCGGCTTTCCATGCGGGCGCGAGGCCGGCGAGGATACCCGTGATGAGCGAGAGGACAGCGGCAAAAACGAATACATCACCACGGAGCGCGATGTTCGCGAGGCGCGGCGTATCGGGCGGGAGCAGCAGCTTGAGCGCGTGAAGCGTGAGGGCAGCGAGGACCAGGCCGGCGACACTGGAGAGCACGGCGATAAGGCCGCTCTCGGTAAGCACTTGTTGCAACAGACGCCGGGCGTTGGCGCCGAGGGCGCGACGCAGGGCCATCTCGCGCTGTCGTGAAGCAGCGCGGGCGAGCATGAGGTTGGCGACGTTGGCACACGCGATGAGCAGCACGAGCGCAACCGCACCGAGGAGGAGCAGCAACTTGGGACGCATGTCTCCGACGACGGAGTCGAGCAGCGATCCAACCGACACATTGGCGGCCCAGTTGTCCGGCATGCGCCAGGGAAAGAGCGTGAGCATCTGCCGGTGAAAGGAGCGCAGCTCGGCTTGTGCGAGCGCGGGGTGGACGCCGTCCTTCAGGCGGCCGATCGCGCGAAAGCCGAAGACGGCCCAGGGATCGATGTTGTCGCTGGGCTTGAAGGAGATGGGAATCCAGAGCTGCGTAGTGGCATCGGGGAATGAGACGCCGGCAGGAGCGACGCCGATGATCTCGCGATCGACGCCATCGAGGAGGATCTTCTTTCCCAGGGCGTTGGGATCGCTGCCAAAGTGCTGTTGCCAATAACTGTGGCTGAGCACGACGACTTGGTCCTGCCCAGTTTGCTCTTCCGGCGCGGAGAAGAAGCGGCCGAGCGCGGGGTGGATGGCGAGGGTATCGAAGAGGTTGACGCTGACGGCGCTGCCGAAGGCGCGGTCGGATGTGCCGCTGGTGGTGACGTTGTATTCGGAATTGAGCGTGTAGCCGGATATGGACGCGAAGGTGGTGGCGCGGCGCTGGTACTCACGGATCCATCCCTTGGGGAAGCTGGCGTAGTCGGATTGTGCGTCGATCTGGACGAGTCGATTGGCATGCGGAAAGGGCAGCGGCTGGAGCAGGATGGAATCCAGAACGCTGAAGATGGCAGTATTCGCACCGATACCAAGCGCCAGGGTGAGGATAGCGACGGCGGCGTAGCCGGGGCTACGACGGAGTTGCCGCAGAGCGTAGCGCAGATCCTGCAGAAATCTCTTCATCCGAATTTCTTCCTTCCTCACGGGCAAAAGGAGCATGCTGGCTGCCATTCCCTTGAATTGCAATAACCACAGCGCGATAAGGAAGATAGACGCTGGACGACGAGGATCCCACCTCGCGGCGTTGCGTCCAATTGCGGAAGCGGCTGTCCGGATGCGAACAGGGCATCTGCCATGCAGGCAGGTGCGCCTGCGGCGCAATCTGCGGGGTTCGCTTCCTTTGGTCGCTCATTTCGAGTGATTTGGGCGATTCGGCTTCTGGCCCGCAGGGCTGAGCTTTGTGGTGACGGTGCCGATGTGATAGTTCATGGCAGCTTGGCGCGATTTTGTGTTGGATTGTCCCAAAGGACTTCCGATTTCTCCAAGCCAGCGGGTGAGCGGCGCGTCTATGCTTCCAAGTGCGGCACCTA
>DASUWP010000230.1:0-3169 GCA_036378335.1 Acidobacteriaceae bacterium
GTGCTCGACACCGCACCCACTACATGGGACGACGTGCTTCGTCTCGCGGACCAAGGACGCGTTTTGTGTCCCCTTCGTCCGCCACACTCTCTGATGTCGTTCTTCACGTTGACGGCGAATTTAGGCAAGCCCTGCGATCCCCGGCAAGGCGACTTCGTAAGCAAAGACGCAGGAGCGCGAGCTTACGAACTGCTGCAGGTGCTGACGCAAACGATGAACGTCCGCTGCTACACGATGGATCCGATCGCTGTGCTCGAAGAAATGTCGCGGGCTGATACACGGATCGCCTCCGCCCCGCTAATTTACGGCTACGTCAGTTACTCGCGGCAAGGCTTCCGGCCGGCGCGAGTGCACTTCACGAATATGGCCGCCGCAGGTGACCACGGTGTCATCGGCTCAACTCTTGGCGGCACCGGAATAGCCGTTTCCGCTTTCTCGCGACACAAAGAGCAAGCCACAGACTTCGCCTACTGGGTCGCGAGCGGGCCTGTACAGCAGGGCCTTTACGCCGCTTCCGGAGGCCAGCCCGGCAACGCCGAAGCCTGGTCCTCTGCCTAGGTCAACGCCCCCGTCGCTGACTTCTACCGCAACACACGCGCGACCTTTGACGGTGCCTGGCTCGGCCCTCGCCACAAGGGCTACATCGGATTCCAGCAATGGGCCGGCGACCAACTCACCCGCGCCCTCGCCTCTCGCGAGCCCGCAACAGACGCAATCCCGGAACTCAACCGAGCGTTCCGCGAAAGCCTATTCAGCTAGCCGAGCCTTGCCCTTCAGAGCAATCGCATCAGACGCTCCACCCACCTCGACTCCATAATCGCCGGCCGGAATCTGCCACTGGTCCGCCTTCTCATCCCACACTGAGATCCACGCCGGATTGAGCTTCACGCTAACCGTCTTACTCTCGCCCGGAGCAAGCTCCGCCCGCTCCCACCCGGCAAGCCGCTGGAACGGCTCCTGCGCCGCTTCCGGAAGTCGCACGTACACCTGCGCGATCTCCGTCCCCGCCACCTTGCCCGCATTCGTCACGACAAACTGCACCGTTCGCCCTACCGCATCCACCCGTAGTCCGCCGTATTTGAACGTGGTGTACGAAAGCCCATGGCCAAACGCGAACAGCGGCCGGCGCTTGCTCACCTCGTACCAGCGATAACCGATCGCAAGCCCCTCCTTGTACTCCGCGTCGGCCGCACTCCGTTTGTCATGCTTCTTCTCCCACCCCGGAATCACGGGCTCCGGCAAGTCCGAATCCGACTTCGCGAACGTGATCGGCAGCTTGGCTGAAGGATTCGCCTTCCCAAAGAGCAGGTCGGCAATCGCCTCGCCGCCGCCAATCCCCGGATACCACGTCTCCAGCACCGCCGACACCCTGTCAATCCACGGCATCGAAACCGGCCCACCGGTCTCCAGCACCACCACCGTATGCGGATTCGCCGCAGCCACTGCCTCAATCAGCGCATCCTGGTTATCCGGCAGCGAGAGGCTCGGCGCATCCGCATCTTCATGCATGTACTGCGTCGCAAACACCAGCGCCACGTCCGCACTCTTCGCCAGCGAAGCCGACGCAGCGACGTCCCCTCCCGAGGCATACGTCACCTGCGCGCCGCCCGCCAGCTTTTGGATCACCTTCATCGGGGAAGAAGGGAAGTACACCGGCTTGGCCCAGATCGTCTCGGGATGCTGCGGGTCGATGACGTTCCCTCCCGGAGCATCCACCTGCGCCGAGCCGCCACCCGAAAGCACCCCCACATCCGCATGCCCACCAATAATCGCAATCCGCCGCACCCGGGCCGTGCTCAGCGGAAGCTGCCCGCCATCATTCTTAAGCAGCACAATGCTCTCTTCCGCAATATGCTGTGCGTCATCCCTGCCCTTGAACGGATCGATCACCGACTTCTGAATCGGGTAGTCGTACACACCCGCCGCAAAAATGCTCCGCAGAATCCGGTGATTCATGTCATTCAGCCGGTCCATCGAAACCTGCCTGGCAGCAATTGCATCCTTCAACTTTGCCCCAAAGTAGTCCTCGCCGGGCATCTCCTGGTCCAGCCCCGCATTCGCGGCCTTCACTGTGCTGTGCGTCGCCTCCCAGTCGGAGAGCACCCACCCTTTGAAGCCCCAGTCCTTCTTCAGCACCTCATTCAGCAGATAGTCGTTCTCACACGCCCAATCGCCGTTCACCTTGTTGTAGGAGCACATCACGCCTGCAGGCTCCGCCATCTTGATGGCAATCTCGAACGCCAGCAGGTCCGTCTCGCGCATCGTGCGCTTATCCATTACCACGTTGACGGTGTTGCGCAACGTCTCCTGATCGTTGAAGGCATAGTGCTTGATATCGCCCATCACATGCTGCGACTGCACCCCCATCGCCAGCCGGCCAACGATGTTGCCCGCCAGCACCGGGTCCTCGCCCGCGTATTCGAAGTTGCGCCCATTGCGCGGCTCGCGCGTCAGATCCATCCCGCCGCCAATCGACATATCGAACCCCTGCGCGCGCAGTTCCCGCCCAATCACCTCGCCATACAGGTGCGCCGCATCCAGGTCCCACGAGCTCGCCAGCGCGAGCACCGACGGCAGCAGCGTGGAATACCGCCCATCGAACGCCGACATGCGCACGCCCACCGCCGAATCCGCCAGATCGATCTTCGGAATCCCCAGCCGCGGAATTCCCGGCACAAACCCCGCGCCGCCGTTGTCCTCGCGAGGATAAGGAGCCCCTTCCCGCAGCACGCCCCACCCAATCCCGTGGACCATCTGCAGCTTCTCCTCGAGCGTCATCTGCTCGAGCACCATGTCCGCTCGCCGGTCGGGCGAAAGAGTCTTGTCATCCCATGGATGCGATACCGCACGATCCGCTTTAGGACTCTGTGCGGCGGAAGATAGCGGGGTAACAAGAAAACCAAGCAATGCAAAGACGGGAGCGATCCACAGACGGCAGATGGGGGGCAAGCGGTTCTCCAACAGGGGTCGAATTCTGCGCGCCGTAAATGCTAGAAAAACCGCGCTCTACTATCTAACCTTGCATTCGCTTAGTTGTGAAGAGCCAAACGTTTAACTCCGTCGGAACGGGGCACGCCTTTAGGACGTCTTGGTGCCCTCACATGGACCTCGGATACCTGAGTCGGAATGCGATTTGAACAGCCACAGGCCCTCTCCCAGTGCATTTGAT
>DASUWP010000231.1:0-3077 GCA_036378335.1 Acidobacteriaceae bacterium
ATCGCGTATCCGCTCAAACTGCGCCATCGTTTGCCTCCGTTTTCAGGACGGATTGTGAGTTGCCCATTCGCAAGTAGCAATCGGCTCACCAAACCTCAGGCAATAGATTGGCGGTATAAGTCGCCAAATTGCCTTCCATCACAGGCAATCTCGCAGGCAGGACCAGGCGACGTTGTTCAATATCGCGAATGGCTGTTCGGTTTTGAACACGTCCTCTAGCGCAGCTTTGTCATGGATTGACGGGTCCTGCTGTTTGCTTAGAGCGAGGCGACGGCGATGGCTACAGCGCCGGCGCCCATCACCAGGCTCATTGGGTCCGTGAGGGCGAAAACGACTGGGTCCTCGTCCAGTTCGCCCCGAGAGGCGAGCAGCCACACGCGGCAGAGCCACAGGATGAGCAGCGGAGCCATGAGCCACATGCGCTCGTGATGGTGATACAGGCTGAGCACGTCCGGCTGGCCGATGTAGACGGAGAGAACGACCACGGAGGCGAAGGCGCTGGACGTGCCGAAGGAACGAATCTGCTCGATATCGTTGAGCAGGTAGCCGCGGCCGTTGGAGAGTTGCGCGCCCGCGCTGCGGACGTTCTGCAGTTCACTGAATCGCTTCACCATGGCGAGCGACAGAAAGATGAAGATGGCGAAGGCAGCGAGCCAGGGTGAGATGTACGTATGCGTCGCTGCGGCGCCCGCAAGCATGCGCAACGTGTAGAGCGTGGAGAGGATGACCACATCGAGGATGACGATGCGCTTGAGCGCGAGTGAATACGCAAGCGTGGTGACGAGGTAGAGAATGAGCCAGCCGAGAAAAGCGCCGGGGAGAAACATCACGGCTGTCGCGATCGAAACAGCCAGAAAGGCGGCGGAGATGGCCACGCCTGCAGCGGCAGAAAGATTGCCGGAGGCGAATGCGCGCTTGCGTTTGCGCGGATGCTGGCGGTCGGCTTCGATATCCAGCAGGTCGTTCACTATGTAAGTGGCTGATGCGCAGAGGGAGAAACAAACAAACGCCATCGCGGCCGCGAGCACAACGGGAGCCTGGATCCGGTGGGCTAGCAGCAGGGGCAGAAAGATGAGCGTGTTCTTCGCCCACTGGTGGACACGGATGGCCTTGGTGAAGGTGCGAATGCCGCTGGCGCGATCGGTGAAGGTACGCTGCGGTGTGAGGCCGCTAGCGCGCAGGGCCATGCGCAGCCCGAGGTTTGGGTTTGCAGTCATGGGAGCGGCAGCAGCGGCGAGCAGCGGCAGGTCCGGGCGCGCGTTGCCGATGTAATCGAACTCGCCGGCGAAGCGGCGGCGAAAGCCCGCGAGCTTATTGGAACCGGTAAGATTCGTGGTCCCATCCGAGGAGAGCACGCCTTCAAAAATGTTCAGATGGCGGGCGATGCGATCGGCCAGGCCGGAGTCCGCGCCGGTGGCGAGATAGAGTTTGCGGCCTTCCCCGCGCTGCGCCATCAGGTATTCGAGCAGGGGGCGATTGTAGGGCAGGTGCTCGACATTGAGCGTCACGCGCGCGGTGACTTCACGCTTGAGATTGGCCTTGCCGCGCAGGGCCCACAGCGGAGTTTTCAGCGCGTCGAGCGGGCGGCTCCGGATGAGCAGCAGCAACGAGTCGACCAGCGTGTCCGACTTGACGAGGGTGCCGTCAAGATCGACGCAGAGTGGACGCTCGAGGGCTGGGGCTGCTGTAGTCGCCATGCGGGTCTGCTGAACTGCCGCGCGCTGAGGCAAGGATACCAAAGGGTTTGCAGCGAAATGGGCGCAGATGGGGCAGTGGTGCCGGAGATGACACCGGAGCGCCGAATGTAGAGATCGGGACAAGTATCATAGAGATATGAGTCATAGTTCGGGGAATGCCGTCACGGAAGAGCAGATTGCTGTTCTGGTCGATACCTTCTACGCTCGCGTGCGGCAGGACGCTACTTTGGGACCGGTCTTCGAGCGAGTGGTTGGCGATGCATGGGAGCCGCACCTGGAGAAGATGCGCGCCTTCTGGTCGTCTCTGGTGTTGGCCAGGGGGCGGTACAAGGGCAATCCGATGATGGCGCACCTTCAGTTGCTGCCGCGCATTGGAGCGCAGCACTTTGAACGCTGGCTGAGCTTGTGGCGGCAGACTACGGCTGAGCTATTTCCGCAGCAGGTGGCGGCCAACTTCGTCTGGCGCGCGGAAAACATGGCGGAACGTGTGCTGGCCAGCATCGACCAGTATCACTCTCAGCTCCATCCAATTCCGGGCTGAGGATTCAGGGAACCCGGAAGCGAAATCCTCCGTATAGAACGTCAGAGCCATGAAGATCCTTGTTGCGGGAGCATCCGGTGCGATGGGGCGGGCGCTGGTGCCGTTGCTGGTTGGCGCCGGGCATGATGTGGTGGGGATAGTGCAGCGTCCGCGGAGCGTGGAGGTGGTGCATGCCCTGGGGGCGGAGCCGCGGACCGTCGATGCGCTGGATGCCGCCGCAGTCCTGCAATGTTTTCGCGAATTACGGCCGCAGGTTGTCATTCATCAGCTCACCGCGATTCCCCCAACGCTGGATATGCGGCACTTCGATCGCGACTTTGCATTGACCAACCTGCTGCGAACCGAGGGCACGCGCAATCTGCTGGCGGCCGCGGTGGATGTGGGCGCAAGGCATTTCATCGCGCAGAGTTTTGCCGGCTGGACGTATGGGCGCTCGGCGAATGGGACAAACACGAAACCCAAACCAGGTTCGAAGCTCAAAACAGAAGAAGACCCATTCGATACCGCTCCGCCGAAGCGTTTGCGGACGTCGCTCGACGCATTAAAGACGCTTGAACGGACAGTGCTATCTGAGCCGCGCCTTACCGGAACGGTCCTGAGATACGGCGCGTTCTATGGCCCGCACACTTCGATTGCGAAGGATGGCTCGACCGTGCAGGCGGTGCGCCGGCGAAAGCTGCCGCTGGTAGGGGAGGGCGCGGGCGTTTGGTCCTTCGTGCACATCGAGGATGCGGCAAGCGCGACGGCTGCGGTGGTGGAGGCTGGACTGGGCGGCGTGTACAACGTTGTGGATGACGAGCCGGCGCCGGTTTCGGAATGGCTGTCGTTTCTGGCGCACT
>DASUWP010000232.1:0-7569 GCA_036378335.1 Acidobacteriaceae bacterium
ATTCCATGAAGGTCATGATTGTGCCGGGAAGCTAAGGCACGGCGCGATCTGAGAAAATAGGACAATGGCGACAGGCATGCAGGCGGCCGTACTGTACGGCAAGGAAGATGTCCGAATCGAGGACGTAGAGCGGCCGTTGCCCTGCGCGGGCGAAATCGTCGTGCGCGTCCGGGCCGCCTTGACCTGCGGAACTGACCTGAAGACCTATCGCCGGGGTTACCACGCCAAGATGTTGAATATGCCCGCGCTCTTCGGACATGAATTGGCGGGTGTCGTGGCGGCCGTGGGTGAAGGCGTATCCGCCTTCCGTCCCGGAGCTCGCGTTGTGGCGCTGAACTCCGCGCCCTGCGACCGCTGCTACTGGTGCCAGCACGGCCAGCAGAACCTGTGCGAGGACCTGCTGTTCAACAACGGCGCTTATGCGGAGTGGATACGCGTCCCGGCGCGCATCGTGGAAAAGAACACGCTGGAGATCCCGGCTCACGTGACGGATGAGCACGCGGCGCTGACGGAACCACTGGCGTGCGTCCTGCGCGGCCTGGAGGAGAGTCGCGCACAGCGCGGCGACACCATGGCTGTGATTGGCGCGGGGCCAATTGGTTTGTTGATGATTCATGCCGCCGTATTATCCGGCGTCAACGTCATCGCCGTGGTGAAGCATGATCAGCAGGTCACTGCTGCGCGGCGGCTCGGCGCGCAGCATGTGGTGCAGATGACCAGGGTGAAAGATCCAATCGCGGCGGTCCGCGCATTGACGCCCGATCATCGCGGTGTCGACATTGCCATCGAGGCGGTCGCTCTGCCTCTGACCTGGCAGTGGGCGGTGGATATGGTGCGGCGCGGAGGGCTGGTGAACTTCTTTGGCGGCCCGGCGAAAGGAACGCGCGTCGATCTGGATACGAACCACCTGCACTATAACGACATCGAGCTGAAAGCCAGCTTCCACCATACTCCGGCGGTCTGTCGTAGAGCGCTTGCGCTGATTGCCAATACCTCATTCGATGCGGATGCGTTTATCACCGGGCATGCTCCTCTGCGCGATCTGGTCTCCGTATTTCAAGGTATGATGCGCCGCACCAACGAGATCAAGACGGTGATTCTGCCATGACGGCAGCGCACCATACAGTCACGGATACGAAGGCTCTGGCAGAACAGGGCTGGGCCTACCTTCCGCCGTCGTATCGAATCCCAGAGCGCACGCCAACGCTCGATGAAGCACAACAATACTGCCGCGAGCTGGCAGAATCACACTACGAAAATTTCCACGTTGCGTCCTGGCTTCTGCCGAAGCGTCTGCGGCCGCATTTTCAAAGCATCTATGCTTATTGCCGCATCTCCGACGATCTGGGAGACGAAGTGGGAAACCAGGCGCAGGCTCTTTCACTGCTGGACATCTGGGGAGAGCAGCTGGATGCCTGCTATCGAGGCGAGGCGAAACACCCCGTCTTCGTTGCTCTGCGGGAGACGATTCGCATCTGCGATATTCCGAAGGCTCCGTTTGCCGATTTGCTGACAGCCTTTCGGCAAGACCAGACAGTCACGCGCTACGCGACGGTGGACGATGTTCTGGGGTATTGCCGCTACTCTGCAAATCCGGTAGGGCGGCTGGTGCTCTACGCGTGTGGCTATCGCAATGAGGAGCGTTTTGCGCTCTCCGATGAAACGTGCAGCGCTCTGCAGCTTGCAAATTTTTGGCAGGATGTTCGAGAGGATTTCGCGCGCGGCCGGATTTACCTTCCGCAGGATGCGATGGCCGCGGCTGGCGTGGACGAGGGGACGATTGCCGGCAATCATGCAACGCCGGCATTTCGTGCGCTGATGCGGGATCAAATTACCTACACACGAGCGATGTTTGCGCGCGGGGCAAAATTGATGGGCATGGTGGACCGGGAACTTGCTGTCGATCTGGACCTGTTCACGCGCGGTGGGTTGGAGATTCTTCGCTCGATCGAAGCGCGAAACTATGACGTACTTTCGGCGAGACCTACGATATCGAAGCCACGAAAGGCGCTGCTGCTGCTGCATGCGTTGGCAGGCCGGTTTGTGCCCGGAGTGCGGCCGGTGGGAACCACTGCTTGACAGAATCGCAGCCGATAGAGGCGGCCTATGCCGCGTGCAGGGCGATCGCCAAACGAGAGGCAAAAAACTTTTACTACGCGTTTGTCGCGCTGCCTGCCCGGAAGCGCGATGCGATGTGCGCCGTCTATGCGTTCATGCGCCATGCCGATGACATCTCGGATGATGAGTCGAAAGATTACACAACGAGGCGCGAAGAGCTTGCGCGCTGGACTGCCGCGTGGCGCGAGGGAACGGATACAGCCGATCCGGTCTTCATAGCTCTCCGCGACACGCAGCAGCGATTCAATATTCCAGACGAGCTGCTGGAGCAATTGATTCATGGCACCGCCATGGATCTGCAGCCCGAGATGGTGACGCAGCCGGGATGCGATAAGCTGCGTACGCTCGCGACTTTCTCCGATCTGTATCAATACTGCTATTACGTTGCGTCGGTTGTAGGCCTGGTCTGTATACGGATTTTTGGTTACAGCAGCCCTGCCGCGGAGCAACTGGCGGAGGAAACCGGCATAGCGTTCCAGTTGACGAACATCCTACGTGATGTACGTGAAGATGCAGAGCGCGGCCGAGTGTATATCCCCATCGACGATCTAAAGGGATGTGGTACCAGCGCTGTTGAGTTAGCCCGAGTGAAAACGGGCAACGATCTTACAGGTCCACAGCGGTTGGCGTTGGCTGGTATCGCGCGGCGTGCACATGCCTACTATCAATCGGCAGATCGATTGCTGCCCTTGATTGATGCCGACAGTCGCCCGGCGTTGCGCGTGCTGGTGCGAATCTACGCGGGGCTGCTGAGAAAAATTGAGAGGCAGCGCTTCGACGTTTTTACTACGCGCGTGCAGGTTCCTACGTGGCAGAAGCTGCTCATCCTTTCCGTCGGCATGATGCGGATGCTGCCGCTGCGCCTGCGGGGTGGTGCGCGATGAGGCCGCCGACACGACGAATACGCCGCATTGCGGTGGTGGGAGGCGGTGTCGCTGGACTGGCGGCGGCGTGCGCGCTGGCACAGGACGGCTACGCGGTGGAGCTGTTTGAGCGGAGGCCGTATGTCGGCGGACGCGCTTCGTCGTACCAGCACCCTGGCGTTGGGGAAATCATCGACAACTGTCAGCACATTGTCCTTGGCTGCTGCACGAATATTCTGGACTTGCTTCGGCGAGCGGGGGTGGAAGATGTAATGCGCTGGTCCGACGGCATCACCTTTCTGGAGCCAGGTGGCCGGCGAACAGAGCTGAAGCCCGCGCCGCTGCCTGCTCCGCTGCACAGCACGCTCTCGTTCCTGACAGCAAAAGCTCTGGGGCTGCGCGACAAGGTAGCGATAGCGCGCGCCATTGGAGTGTTTCTCCGAGGGAGCCGCCCGGACGATGACAGCCGGAACTTTGCAGACTGGCTACGCAGCACAGGCCAGACCAAGCGCGCAGTCGAGCACTTCTGGAAACCGGTGTTGTTCAGCGCGTTGAACGAAGATCCGGAACGCATCTCACTGCGTTATGCGGCGAAGGTCTTTCGTGAAGCATTTTTGTTCTCAGCGGAAGCGGGGCGGATGGGAGTTCCGCGCGTGCCGTTAAGCGAAATGTATGGCCGCGTGGCAGAGGCGATTGAGCGCGTCGGCGGCAAGGTCCACCTGCGAAGCACGGTCGAAACACTATGCCGCGACGAGGTGGCGGGGCAGTGGCGACTTCGCGTTAACGATCGGACTGAGGATTTCGATGCGGTTGTGCTAGCGCTTTCTTTTGAAGGAATGCAGAAGCTGCTCCCGGCGTTGCCGGAGGGAGCGCCGCGCGTACGGTTGGAGCGGCTGATCGAGGGCTTCAGCCATTCCCCGCTCACAGGAATACATCTCTGGTTCGATCGCGAGATCACTGAGCTGGAGCATGCCGTGCTGCTCGACACCACGATGCAATGGCTCTACAACACCTCGCGTATCCAGCCGGAACGCCAGTCGCTGCGGGAGGGCTATTTGATAGAGCTGGTGGTCAGCGCGTCAAAGTCGCTAGTACCTATGGACCGGCAGGCGGTCATTGATCTGGCGCTTCGGGAACTGGCGCTCTTCTTTCCCGCGATGAACGATGCGCGCCTGCTGAAAGCCGCTGTGGTGAAGGAAGTTCGCGCGACGTACTCCATTGTGCCCGGGCTGGATGCGTCGCGACCGGAAGCCGAGAGCGGTTGGCCGGGGCTGATGCTCGCGGGGGACTGGACAGCTACGGGCTGGCCCTCCACCATGGAGGGCGCGGCGCGCAGCGGGTATCTGGCGGCAGAAGCGGTGAGCCGCGAGTCTGGCGATCCGAAACAGTATCTTGTGCCGGATCTGCCACGACGCGGGCTGATGCGTTTGTTGAAATAAGCGGAGGGGCTTCATGGACTTTCAGCCGATTGAAGATTATGGCGTGATCGGCAATATGCGGTCGATTGCTTTGGTCGGGACCCACGGATCTATTGATTTTTTCTGCTTCCCGCGATTTGACTCGCCTACCGTTTTTGCAGCACTGCTCGATCCGGAAAAGGGTGGCTTCTTCTGTATCCAGCCTGAACTGGATGGAGAGAACAGCAAACAACTCTACTTGCCTGAGACCAACGTACTGGTGACCAGGTTTCTCTCCGAGACCGGTATTGCAGAAATTGTCGACTTCATGCCGATTCTGAAGGATGACGTTCCCAACCAGCTCATCCGTTCTGTCCGGGTAATCCAGGGCAAGATCAATTTCAAGCTCGAGTGCTGGCCGCAATTCGATTATGCCCGGCGCAAGCATACTGTGGAGCGCCGCGGCAACGCTGTAATCTTTCGGCCTGAAGGCACTGACATTCTGCCGATGGTTCTGCAGGCATCGATCCCGCTCGAAGTGAAGGGCGACCGAGCCGTGATGACGTTCACCATGAATGAGGGTGACCATCGACTCTTTCTCTTCAGCGAGGATTGTCCGGAAATGGAGACGCCGCTGGATGAGGAGCTGATGAACGAGCGGTTTGAAAAGACTGTCGACTTCTGGCGCAAGTGGTCAGGAAAATCGCACTATACCGGCCGCTGGCGGGAGACTGTCAATCGCTCGGCGCTGACGCTCAAGCTCATGCAGGACCACCAGTTCGGGTCGATCATCGCATCGCCTACCTTCGGCCTGCCGGAACATACAGGTGGCGAGCGCAACTGGGATTACCGTTATTCCTGGCTGCGCGATTCGTCATTCACCCTATACGCCATGATGCGCCTGGGATATGTGGAGGAGGCGCAACAATTTCAGACTTGGCTGGATTCGCTGCTCGACTATAACTCCGAGCAGGGACCGCTGCAGGTCCTCTACGGCATCGATGGGAGACATAAGGTACCGGAGGTGATCCTGGATCACCTCCGTGGATACAAAGACTCCCGCCCCGTGCGCATCGGCAACGCAGCCTATACCCAGTTGCAACTCGATATTTACGGAGAGATGCTCGACGCCCAATACCTAGCAAACAAATACGGCGAGGCGATCAGTCATGATGACTGGCTTTCCATGAAGCGAGTCCTGGAGTGGCTGGCGAAAAACTGGAATCGGCCCGATGACGGGATCTGGGAGGTACGCGGTGGCCGCCAGAATTTTCTGCACTCGCGCCTGATGTGCTGGGTGGCATTCGACCGTGCAATTCGACTTGCGGAGAAACGCTCGCTGGTTGGGCCGCTCGATTGGATGTACGCGACCCGGGATGCCATTGCAGATGATATTCACGACAATTTCTGGAGCGAAGAGCGCAACTCATTCGTGCAGCGCCTCGGCTCGACCGACCTGGATTCAGCCGTACTCCTGATGCCGATGATGCGATTTATCAGTCCGACCGATCCTCGTTGGCTCTCCACCTTAAAAGCCATTGAAAAGGAGCTGACCGTCGACACGCTGGTGTATCGCTACAAGACAGAGAGCGGACTCGATGGTCTTAATGGAACCGAGGGTTCGTTTACTGCGTGCTCCTTCTGGTTTATCGAGTGCCTTGCCCGTTCCGGAGAGTTGGAGAAGGCGCGGCTGCTCTTTGAAAAGATGCTGGGTTATGCCAATCATGTCGGGCTGTATGCGGAGGAGTTGGGACGGAGCGGGCAGCACCTGGGAAATTATCCGCAGGCGCTAACGCATCTGGCGCTGATCAGCGCTGCTACCTATCTGGACCGCGCGCTCTCCGGCGATCTGCCCACATGGAAGTGATGATCCGCGAAGCGACTCAGTTGGATTTGGCAGTCCTGCGCCGTTGCAGGTATCCGAGTGACTGGGCCGCAAGCGTGACCAGGACTGCTGTGGCGAAGAAGAGAATCCAGGGCATTCGGCGTCTTTCGACGTATTGAAAGAGAACGCTGTGGACCAGCGTCAGGATGAAGGCCGCATAGGTCCATCGCTGAAGATTCTTCCAGCGTGGCGTTCCAAGCGCACGGAGCGACCAATCGTTCGAGAGCGCGAGCAGCATTGCGAACAGCGCCGCGGCGATGAGACCGATGTAGTTGGCCGCACCGAAGGCGCTGGCCTGCAGGCGCAGTGGATGCAGCGTCTTAAAGAAATACATCCACATCCGGCCGCGCAAATGTACGGTTAGTCCGATGCCCGTGTGGACCAGCGCGAGAATGCCGGCGGTAATGCCGATGTCACGACGCAGGTCATAACTTACCGGCGTCGGCCGACGGCGTATTACATTCCATGGCCCAAGCATGAGACACACAGCAAGGAAGCACAAGCCGGCGTATGCCGTAGCCATGCTCAGCCGGTGGCGAATGTCCGGCGGGGGTGCGAGCCAGTATGCGATAGCGCAGAGGAGAAGGGAGGAGAGGCTTAGCAAAAGCAGTCGCGATGCGCGGCGAATCCAATATCGACTCACGAAGCTCATCAATGCTTGAGGAGCGCCACTCCGCAGCAGACGAAGATGGCGGCCACCCAGCGACGTCGGTCGACACGCTCCTTGAGGAAGATGCGTGCGGCGATGGCATTGGTGACAAACGTGAGCGATCCGGCGGCGGGTGCTACCAGGCTCACGTCCGCGTGACTGAGTGTGAAGAGAAGTGAGAAGAAACTGACGCCCATCGCCGTAAAGCCGCCGAGGAAGCGGGAGTTGCGAAGCACGGTGAGAATCGCATGCAGAATCCCTTCGCGCGCCATAATCACGTCGAAATCGCCGATCTGGCGGAACGCGGAAGCGATCAGAATGTCACCCGCCGTCGCCGTGGCGACATTCACTGCCAGCATGGCTGCGAGTTCGAGTCCGGTGACGCCGGCGATCATTGCTTCCCTCCGTGGCCGCCGGCCGCACTGCACATCGGCACCGTTACGGCTGATTCCTGTGGCTCTGTCGGGTCAGCCATCGGACGCTCCGTGTAGGCGGGCCCGCGGGTGACAAAACCGACGCCGGCCACGATGCAGAAGATGCCAAGCCAGCGCGCGGGCGTGATCTGCTCATGCAGCCAGAAACGGGACAGGAGAGCCACGACGACATACGCAAAGGAAGTGGCGGGAAGGACGAACGTAACGTCGGCCCAGGAGAGCG
>DASUWP010000233.1:0-3975 GCA_036378335.1 Acidobacteriaceae bacterium
GCTGGTCTGCAGACTGATCTGCGGGCCGGCGGGATCGATGAGCGATGGCGGCTTCTGGATCTCGGGCTGGACCGGAGTCGCCGCCGAAGAGGACGACGAGGATTGTCCTTCGGCGGGAGCGGAGGACTGGGCCTGGAGGGCGCCGGGAGCGAGAAGGGCGAGCGCGAGAAGTTGCGGCGCAAACGCGCGAAGACTGCGAGGAAACAACATAGGAAAGGGTCTGGCGGCTAGTCTACGTAAGCGGAGGAAGCAGGGTCAATCAGTCGCTGTCGTGAGGCTACGTCAGCTTAGTTTGATTCGCTCCTCGCTCACGTCATCACGCACTTGACGGACTTCACTTCGCCCAGGCGAGACCGTCGGCGAATTTGCCTGCCGTGATGAGACTCTGGACCTTCCATCGCGATAGGTCGATCGCTGCTACCTGGCCGCTGTTATTGCAGGACACGTATGCCACCTTGCCGTCAGGGCGAATCAGGACTTCCTGCGGAGCGCTGGGGACGTCAATATTACGAACTACTTTCATGCTGGATAGGTCGACGACCGCTACCTGGTTGGTGGGAGGGACAGCGACGAGGAGAAAGCGGCCGTCCCGCGTCGGGGCGGTTCCGTAGCCTGTGCCGGGCAGCGGCACCCAGGACTTGATCTTGTCGGTGGCGGTGTCGATGACCGCAAGCTGCGGCTTCGTCTGGTCCGAAGTGAAGACCCATCGGTCATCGTTCGAGATGGAGATGCGCTGCGTCTCAGCAGAGATTGGTATGACGGCGACGGTCTTCCTCCCTACCATGTCGAGAACCGAAACCGTGCCGGGGCCGACGTTGGCGGTGTAGCCGCGGCTTCCGTCGTGGGACAGGACCAGCATGTGTGACTCGGGCTGGCCGGTGGGAACGGAGCCGACAATCTTTCGCGTAGCCGGATCGATGATGGTGACGGTCTGATCCAACTCGGTGGTGACGTAGAGGAGTTTGCGGGCGGGATCGTAGACGGGCTGGTGGGGGCGGACGCCGTGGCCGAAATCAATCCGGTCGACGATTTTGCGCGAGGGCAGATCGACGATAAGCATCTCGTTGCCATTCAGGCCGGGCTTGCCCACGCCGACGTTCCCGTAGATAGGCAGGTAGGCGGTGCGGCCATTTGCAGACGTGGCGATCTCATGCCCGTGCATCGTGGGCGTGCCTTCCGCGATGACGGCGACCTGCTTTGCGGAGACAGGATCGACGATGCTGACGCTGGTGTCACCCTGGTTGACGACCAGCAGAGACTGGGCGCTGCCAGCAAGGCAAACGCCACAAAACAGCACGTACGAAGCAAATGGTTTCAGCATGGAACGGACTATAGCAGCCCTTCCCCCGCGAGGAGCGCTCTCAGCCTTTGACGGAGATGCCGGAGAAAGACATCAGCGTGGTTCCGCGCACCGGCTGATCGAAGTCGAAGGAGTGGGCCGGAGTGAAGACGCTGAAGAGCAGCAGGTTCTCGATCGACTCGCGGGCCTTGGCGTCGACCTGACCGGAGAGGACCTTGTAGTCATAGACGCGGCCATGGCCGTCGACGAAGACCTGCAGCACCACGGGATTGTTGTGGTCGCCGATTTCATCGCTGGGCTGGAAAGAGGAATAGAGCAGCCGCGGCGCAGTGGAAGTGTCCACAGGCCCGTTGCTGGCCTCCACCGGCTCGGGCGAGGCGAAGGGAACGGCGACTGCGGCTACCGTCCCGACCAGGAAGATGGCGCTGGCAAATCCTGCGGCAGCACGCAGCAGGAAAGGCTGAAAGGTGTTCTCCCAGCGGATGTGGAAACGGCCGAGGCGTTCGCGGGCGGAATTGCGAGACTCCTGCGAGATGGCGACGCGGAGCCGCAGCCCAAGATCATCAGGAACTCTTGCTGGGCCGAGGGTCGAGACCAGAGATTGGCTCTGCTGCCAATCGGTGAACTCGCGCGCGCATTCGGCGCATTTTTCCAGATGGCCGGCAATTTCAAGCATCCGGGTGCCGGGAACGTCGCCATCCAGATAGCGGGAGAACTGATGCTGAATGTGGCTGCAGGCGCTCATTTAGCCTCCCTGAGCCCTGCCAGGGGGGCCCGGAAAACAGCGGTGGATGAGCAGTCGGGGGAAGCAGTGGAAGGAGTTGCCGAGGCGCGTACCAGAGGAGTCAGTCGCGTCTTCAGATGGGCACGACCGCGCATCAGCCGCGACTTGACTGTGCCCAGATTGATGTTGAGGATCTCCGCAATTTCTTCGTAGCCGAAACCTTCGATGTCGCGCAGAACGACGACAGTCTGGAAGGGCTCAGGAAGCTCGCGCACGGCGGCCTCGACCTGCTCGCGGAGTTCGGCGTGGGCCGCCAGGTCGAATGGCGATTCGTGCTGATCGACGAGGGTGTCTTTCAGTTGGAAGGGTTCGCCGTCCTGCGCAGAGAGCTCCTGCTCGATGGTGATTTCCTTGCGCTTGTGGCGGCACCACCAGCGGCGCTGGTTGGAGGCCTCATGCAGTGCGATGCGGTAGATCCAGGTGCGCAGGCTGGATTCGCCGTGAAAGTTGCCGATGCCTCGGTAAACCTTGATGAAGACGTCCTGGGTGATGTCGGCGGCTTCACAGGGATCGGGTATGGTGCGGGCTATGAAGGAGTAAAGGGGGGCGTGGTACTGCGCGATCAGAGAGGCAAAGGCCTCCTCCGACCCTGCTTTCAGCTCGGCGATGACCGTGGCCTCTTCAGGCCTGGTGGCCGCCTGTGCCCCGAATACGTTGGCGAAGTTTCCCAAGGCCGTTCCTGCCTGCATTTTTGACGTCCCCCATACATTAACAGGAAGCAACAGCCGTGAGCGCTGCCCGCCTGCCGGTGTAATGCATGGAGCCACAAATTTGTGATGCCGCCGGCGGCCGGGCTGGGCAGTGCTCACTCACTGGTTTCTGCCCAACCTGCCTGTTTAGACACCCTGGATACGCGAAAGGTTCCTGCAGGCGGATTACTGCGGATTTGAAGGCTGCGGCGCGCCGGGCTGCGGGGTGGGCTTGTGTACCCTTTTTCTGGTGGTTTTGGGCTTCGCGGTAGGGCCGTCATCGATCACCGTCTTGGCCGGCGGCGGGGTGGGCGAGGCGGGAGCGGCCGTGCTGCGGAGATGTACGATTTCCGCATCCTGAGCTTGCGCCGACTGCAGCAGGGCGGCGCCAAGCTGCCTGCGGCTGTCCTCGAGCGCGGTCCGCTGGTCTTCGAGCAGGCTGGCATCCCGGGAGGCGCCGGCAAGCTGGGCCGTCTCGGAAACGCGCAGCAGCACGTCATAGAGCGCGTCCACGTTGCGATACACGGAGAAAGCCGGAGAGAGCTTCGCGGGATCTGCGAGCGCGGTATTGATGAGCCCGGGCAAAGTGTCCGCGACATCACGCTGCATCGATTCGACATCGGAGGTAGTTGTCTGCCGCACGTCGCCGGGCGCCTTCCACTTGGACACGTTGACGGTGTCAAGCGCGCGGCGCAGATGGGCAATGGCAATGCTGACCTGCTGCAGTCCATTGCCTAGCGCGAGCGACGCCTGGGTGCGCGGCTGTGCGGGATTTTGTGCGGCTTGTGCCGAAGCAGCGCGGACGAAAGGCTGCGGAGCGAACAGAAGCATGGAAGCAAAGGCGGCGAGGGCAAGACGCAAAGACAAGAGAGGCGACTCCAGAGCGGGCTGAGAGGTGTTTGACGAATCTATCTTACTCGTCGAAAATGAGAAGAGTCTTTCCCCTCCGGAAGTGGGCCTGTGGCGCAGCTGGGAGCGCGCTTCCATGGCATGGAAGAGGTCGTCGGTTCGATCCCGACCAGGTCCACCAAATCCCTCTACAAACTCGTTCCCCTTGCTGGCGTAATGAGCAAAGGACAATGGCGAAACGGCGTGCCATCTATTTTCCGCCGCCGCGATCAGAGGTGCACCCGCCCGAATTGAGCTACTGAATTGCCGCCGCCGTGTGCACAAGCGCGTCAACCAGTTTGTCCCAGTCTTGC
>DASUWP010000234.1:0-3156 GCA_036378335.1 Acidobacteriaceae bacterium
TGTCGATTTCGTCACCACACCACCGGGAGCGAGGATCTACATTCGCGGCAGAGCCTCGCAGATTGCCACGCCGGCGCACGCCTCGTTGCTCCCGGGTGAGTATCCGATCGAGCTGCGCGAAGAGGGATATAAGACGGCAAGGCGCAAGGTGCGGGTTGAGCCGGGACAGACCATCAAGCTCGAAGTCACGCTCGAGCCTCAGTAAGCGATGAGCCGCATCATCATCTCCGGCCCGGATGGCAAGCGCGGCATGCTCGAGCTTACCAAGCCGCTGGTCAGCATCGGCCGCAACTCGGCGAACGATCTGGTGCTGCGCGACAGCAGCGTCAGCCGCTACCACGCCGTTCTTAAGTGCGAGGAGGGCCGCGTCTTCATTGCGGACCGCAACAGCACCAATGGCGTGATCATCAACGGCAAGCGCATTCGCGACGAGCGTCAGCTGCGCAATAACGAGGTGGCCCGCCTGGGCTCCTTCGAGCTGCGCTATGAGGACGCCGGCGACTCGGGAATCCAGATCAAAAGCACCGATCTGCTGGGCACCCTGAACAAGGTTTTGCGCCGTGGACGCGGTGACGAAACGTCGGCAAGAACCAATGGCCATGCTCCCGGAGCATTGACCGAACAGATACGACGGCTGGAACGAGAGAACCGTCTGCTCAGCATGCTGTACGACGCCGGGATTGCGCTCAGCTCCAAGCTCTCGCTCGAAGAGATCTCCGAGCAGGTAATGAATCTGGCATTCCGCATTCAAGGCGTGGAACGCGGATTCATGATGCTGTTCGACAAGGACGGCGCGGTCAAGCAGCAAAGCGAAGTGCGGTACCGGCACCCTCCCGCCAACACCAGCGGAGTGCAGCCGCGCTTCATGATGAGCGACGCCATCCTGAACCGGATTCGCACCGAGCAGAAGCCCATTCTGGTGACCGATGCCGATACCGACGAACGCTTCACCGGCAGCGAGAGCATGCGTATTGCCGGCCTGCGCTCAGCTATGTGTGCGCCGCTGCTCGGACGAGGCAAGCTGTTTGGCGTTCTCTACGTGGATAACCTTGAGAGGCCGCACGCCTTCACCCAGGATGAATGGAATGTTTTTGCGCTGCTGGCCACTCAGGCCGGGGCGGCCATCGATACTCTCGCGGCGGTCACCGAGCGCGCCGCTCTGGAACGCTTTTTATCGCCTGAAGTGGTGGATATGGTCGCGCGGAGTCCACAGGACATTCGGCTTGGCGGAGACAACAAGAAGGTAACCATACTGTTCGCCGACATTCGTGATTTCACCAACATCAGCGAAAAAATGAACCCCAAGAAAGTGGTCGAGATACTGAATCACTATTTCACCCACGTCACCGAAATCATCTTCGACCACGGCGGCACGCTCGATAAATTCCTGGGCGATGGCGTCATGGCAATCTTTGGCGCTCCGGTCAGCAAAGGAAACGATGCGGAAAATGCCGTAAGTGCAGCGCAGGCAATTCAAAGACTCATGGTTCAGCTCAACCGCGATGCCGCAGCACGCCAGTGGCCCCAGATTCGCGTCGGCATCGGTATCAATACGGGAATCGTAACCGCGGGAAACGTTGGCTCGCCTCGCCGAATCGACTACACCGTGATCGGAGACAGCGTGAACACGGCTTCGCGTCTCATGTCCAACGCTCCCGCCGGCAAGATCCTCATTTCCGAGGACACGGCATCGGATCTCGATCTGGACAAGTTTGCTCTGCGCATGCTGCGCCCTCTGCGCGTCAAGGGAAAGTCCAAAGCTGTGCGCTGCTTCAGCGTGGAATGGCGAAAGGCCAGCGCAGCCGCGCGCTAATGTTCAGGCCGCGACCCGACGCCCGCGCTCATCACAAATACCGGTGTTTCGCATCTTGGGCCGGGCGGGGGTGGAGTAAACTGCGCCTAGATGAAACAAGCAACATTCACCATGGGCGCTGTGCTGGTCGCAATCCTGCTTTCCTATGGATTGCGTGAGGCACTCCAGGTCGCCCCGACCGAGGCGACGATGGGCAACATCCAGCGCATCTTCTACTATCACGTGCCCTCCTACGCGACCGCTTTCACCATGTTTGCCGTGAATCTGGTTGCATCGCTTGTCTACCTTGCGCGGCGCCATACACCGCAAGCCGCAGCTGCCGACGCGGTCGCGGTCTCGGCCGCCGAGCTGGGCGTGATCTTTTGTTCTGTTGGACTGCTCACCGGCATGCTGTGGGCCAAGCCCGTCTGGGGAATCTGGTGGACGTGGGACGCCCGTCTTACCAGTACATTTGTGCTGTGGCTCATCTATGTGAGCTATCTCATGCTGCGGCGCCTGTCGGCCGCCGGCCAGGCGCCGACCCTGGCAGCAGCGCTTGCGGTCTTTGGGTTTGTGGATGTGCCGATCGTCTATATGTCGATTCGCTGGTGGCGCACCCAGCATCCCCAGCCGGTAATCTTTGGAGAGCAGGGACAATCCGGGCTCGATCCCGGCATGGTGCCTGCCCTTCTGATCAATCTGGCGGCATTCCTGTGCTACGGTGCGCTCGTGTTCTGGGTGCGCTATAAGCTGGAGCGCGCACGCCAGGAGCTCAATGAAGCCCAGGCGCTCAAGTCGATCCGGCTCGCCCGGGCGGAGGCATGCTGATGGATACGGTTCGCAGTCTCCAGCATCTGCACGCCGCCTACATCCTCACCTGGTGTGTGCACCTCGGATACGTTTTGTTTCTCGTTCGGGGATTTGCACAGGTCAAACGAGAAATCGAAGAGCTCAGGAAGCCCTAGGCAAGCGAGGAAGGATCGTCACTGCCCGGCCGCTGCCTGCGTCGCAGCTTGCCAACCGCTGGCGGAACAATCAAAGGCACGCCCACGCGCAACTTATGCGCGCTGGATGCAACACCATCGCGCCTTCCTGCCTCTTTCTTGCTATGAGCGGGGGAGAGTTGGGCGTTCAGATCATCGAGCTGTTGCTGATCGCGCTTCCGATTGCCAGCATCAGTTGGACGATTACCCATGAAGAGGTCTTTCGTGAACCGCGGGAGTATTGCCTGCGCTGCAGCCGGGAAGCATCCCGCCTGTTCGCGCGCAAATTCTTCTATCTGTTTACTTGCGAGTACTGCCTGAGCCACTGGGTCAGCGCATTCTTCCTGCTCATCACCGGATTCAAGCTCATCTACTCAGATT
>DASUWP010000235.1:0-5844 GCA_036378335.1 Acidobacteriaceae bacterium
GGTTGTCATCCGGCGTATCCCAGTTCGGATGGTTGGTGAAGTTGAACGCCTCTCCACGGAATGTCAGCTGGTGATTGTCGTGCCCAGGAATCACGTGGAAGCTCTTCTGCAGGGCGATATTCCAGCTCTGGAAGCCCGGCCCGTGAATCGCATTCCGCGTACCCCGCGGCGCAAGAGTTCCCGCAGCCGGCGTGGCAAAGACCGTAGGATCAAACCAGTCTCCGGTACCGAACTTGTGCGGCTTTGCGGGCGTAGCTGTCATGTCCCAACGCTGCGGACCTGCGCCCACGCCGACTCCGGCGAAGTCATCATTTGTGCTGACTGTGAATGGCTCTCCGGTCTGCGCCTGCGTCGTGCCGGAGAGCTGCCAGTTGCCCAACGTGCCCTTCACCAGACGATTGTCAAAGTTCTTCCCGTAAGGAATATCCCACACGTAATTCACTACCAGCGTGTTCCGGATATCGAAATCGCTCGGCCCGTAGTTGGCCTGTGGATTGTAGTAATCCGGAAGCTGATAACTCTGGTCCGAACCGAAGTCCAGGCTCTTCGACCAGGTATAGGCCACGCCGAACAGCAAGCCATGACTGAGCCGGCGATTCAGATTGACCTGCATGGAGTGATAGATCGAGCGGCCGGCATTGTCGATCTGCAGGATGCTCGAGAGTCCGCGGTATGGCCGCAGCGCGTCCGTGTTCACGCCCGGATTCGCCTGCACCGTTCCTGGGCGCAACTGGTTCAGTTGCTCCAGCTGCTGCAGGTGCAGTCCGCGGCGGCCTACATAGGCCAGAGTGAAGGTGGCAAAACCCGGAACGTCCTGCTCAACCGCTGCATTCCACGACCAGGCATTCGGATTGGGAAAGTTGTACGGCTGTGTGGTCATCGACAAAGGAAGCCGGGGCAGTGCGCCGCCTGTAACTCCGGCCGGATCATCAACCGCGCCGCCGGAGATGAAGGTCGTCGGCTGGAACGGCGCATTGCCACCGAGCTGCACCTGGTCGCTGATGCCCAGCCGCTGCGTGTAGCGGCCCGCGCCTGCGCGCACCACCGTGTTCGGCCGCACCTGATAGGTGACGCCAAAGCGCGGTTGGATATCCGTCCAGATGGTGTTCGAGTAGCCCGGATTCTTTCCTGTAAAGGACGCCTGAGGATTGGCCAGAATTTCGGCCGGAACATGCCCTTGCGCGGAGCTCGGGAAATGCGAGCCCGGAATCACCACGCCGTTATAAAGATTGCCTCCGACAGCGACGCCGGTTATCGGATCGATGCTTGGAGCATCCGCCGGATTCCATGCCGCGGGATCGAAGAACGACTGGTTGCCCCATACCGTGTAGTAGGGACGCATCACGCTGTAGCGCGCGCCATACTCGATCACTAGATTGGGCTTCGCGCGCCACGTGTCCTGCGCGAACCCTTCATACATGTTGCCGCGGAACAGCGTGTAGCTCTTGGTGCCGATCTCGCCGTAGGTATCGAACAATCCCAGTGCAGCATTGGCGACGGCCGCGCCCGAGCTGGGGAAGCCGCTGCGCGTATCCGTGAAACGGAACTGCCCATCCTGGTTGTTGGTTGAACCAGGCGTCGTGCTGCTAACGCTGATCTGGTCGTAGTTGTTCTCCCCGGAGTACTCCCAGAGGCCGCCAACTTTCAGAGTGTGATTGCCAATGACCTTGGTGAGATTATCCGCCAGCTCGATCACCGGCCCGCCCGAGTGGGAAGGATAGGGGCCGCCATCCAGCGTGGTGAAGTTCGCGAGGTTAATCGTGGGAATTTTGTTCGGAATCACCTTCTCCGAAGCCGGGTAAAGGAACGGGAAATCGATGCCGTAACGGCTGCGATCGTAAAGACCGTTCGAAGTGTCGTAGCTGATCGTGATGTGGTCAGCGGAGCCGGTCACGCTGGCCTCGTTCACCATCGTCGGACTGACTTCCCAGGTGTAGTGCAGCGCTCCTACCTGGTTCGGCCAGTGCCATTTCTCCGGAGTCCGATCGAAGTTCCCCGCAAAGGGCGTGATGTAGTCCAGGTGATAGCTCAGCACGGAGAAGCGCAACCGATGCCGCTCAGTCGGTACATAGTCCAGCACCAGCGAGTCCTTACGCTGGTCCTGCGGGTTGGGCAGCGACTCCTGCCAGTTGTACGAAGGATTGCTGTTGACGTTCGGCGCCGGAAAGGCACGCAGCAGCGCCAGGCCGTTTGGACTCAGGTCGGTCGGCGGAATCACGTTGTTCGGATACGGCGCACCGGTCGTCGGGTTCATGATCTGTACCGGCTTCGAATAGAAGATGTTCGGACCCAGCAATTCGCTAAAGTCGCCGTTGCGCATTGCCAGCGTGGGCACCTTGCCGGTTTGCGTCGGCGAGCGACGATACCGCACATATTCTTGTCCGACCAGGAAGAACAGCTTCTGCCTCGATGTATTGAAGTGACCCGGGATGTACACCGGCCCGTTCAGGTTCCAGCCAAACTGGTTGTAACGGAAGGCTTCGGGGTGACCAGAGATGGTCGGATCAGAGGTGTTGTTGTTGCGCTCCCAGGTGTTCGCATTGAAGAACGAGTTGCGCAGATACTCGTACGCGGCGCCGTGGAAGACGTTCGTCCCGCTCTTGGGAATCATGCGCACCTGACCGCCGGAAGTGCGTCCGTATTCTGGCTGGTAGCCGGTGGTCAGAATCTGCACCTGCGACGTCGTATCCACGTCCGCTACGCCCACGCTGTTGTTGTTTGAGCGCGTGCGCACCATCGGCGAGCCATCGAACGTGAGCAGGCTTTCCTGCGAACGCGCGCCATTCACGTAGAGCGTGTTGTCTAGCGAGAAATTAAAAGAGGACATCGGCGCATTGCGGATAACGCCCGGTTCCAGTTGCGATAGATACAGCGGGTTGCGCCCATTGAGCTGAATCGATTGCACCTGCTGGGTCGTAACCAGCTGACCCACCGACGCCGACTCGGTCTGCAGCCGGTTTGCATTCGCCTGCACGGTGACGGTTGTGGTGGCATTGCCGGACTTCAATGAAACGTCGGCCCGGGCGCCAATGCTGGGGTCCACGTGGACCGCTTGCTGCACCGCAGTCTGAAAGCCCTGAGCCTCCACGCTGACGGTGTAGTTGCCGGAGGGCACATTCGTGATGGTGTAGGCGCCAACGCTGTTCGTCGCGACGGTGCGCGTCTGATTCGTCGCGTCGTTTTTCACCGTCACCTGGGCGTTGGGCACTACGGCCCCGCTTGGATCAGTGATGGTGCCGGAGATTGAGGAAGTATCGGACTGTGCCAGCGCGCATGTGCCGCCGACAACCAGAGGAACTGTGGGGATGATTGCTGCGAACAGGAGAGCCCTGCTCACAGCGCGGAAGTTAAGCATGGGGGAAGCCTCCGAGCTGCAAGTCTTGTTGCGGGTGCGCTCCCTCGTCCCTTTACAAGTCTGGGAACGCTACCACAGCTCCCCGTTTTAAGTGTTCGATGTATGTACTGTCAAGTTAGCAACCGCAGGCCATGTTAATGTGGCTGCTATTAGCGAAGATGGACAACCCGCCATTCACAACCCGCATCGCAAGGGCGCTATTCACACACACTTTTAGTTGCGTTTATCGGCATTCCCGAACCTTTTGCCGCTATTTCGCTCTCTCACTTCGCCCTCGGATGCGTGCGGTCATACACCTCCGCCACCTGCCGCACCGTGAGCTGCGTATAGCGCTGCGTGGTGGTCAGCCGCTCATGACCCAGCAGTTCCTGGATGGCGCGCAAATCGGCGCCCTCCTCCAGCATGTGCGTTCCGAAGGCATGGCGCAGCGTGTGCGGATGCGTCTCCGGAGCCATGCCGTGCGCAAGCGCCACGCGCTTCACGATGCGTCCAACGGAACGCGTCGTCAGCCGCCCGGTTCCCTTGACGCGCGCACTCACCAGCAGCGCATCCGGATTTTTCTTTGCCGCCGCCAGCCGCGCCGAGCGCTCCGGCAGATAGGCGCGAATCGCAGCCGCGGCCGCATCGCCAAAGGGCACCAGCCGCTCCTTCGCGCCTTTGCCGCGCACCAGCAGCGTCTCCGCCGCCCAGCGGATGTGCTTCAGGTCCAGCCCCACCAGCTCCGCATTGCGGATGCCGCACCCGTACAGCAATTCGAAGATCACCGCATCGCGTGCCGGCCAGCCCGCCGCATCTTCCTCTGCCGCCTTGCTGTCCAATGCACGATTCATCTGCTCGATCGTCGGCACCCTCGGCAGATGCTTCGGCAGCTTCGGTGTCGCCACTAAAGCCGCAGGATTCTGCGCCACATGTCCCATCCGCGCCAGCCACTTGAACCATGAGCGCACCGCTGCCAGCGCCCGCGCCGCCGAAGCCTTCGACAGTCCCCGCCCATACAGCTCCGCAAGGTATGCGCGGATGTGCAAATGCTCGATGCGCCGGATATCGCAGCCCTTGCCGAACTGCTCCGTTAGATACGCGATGAACTGTGCCAGCTCGCGCTCGTACGCGCGCAATGTATGTGCCGACGCGCCGCGCTCGCTGCGCATCATCGCGAGATAGCCTTCACGCAATTGAGCCAGTGATTGGCTCATTGACTGACTCATTCTCTGCCCCACCGCGCCTTCGTCCCTGCCTTCGCTCGCGGATGATGCGCGCGATGCACTGCCTTCAGCCGGTCGATCGCCAGGTGCGTGTATACCTGCGTCGTCCCGATGTCCGCGTGACCCAGCAGCGTCTGCACAGTACGCAGATCGGCGCCATGCCCCACCATGTGGGTGGCGCAGCTATGCCGCAGCATGTGCGGGCTCGCCCGGCCGCCGGAACTCCGCTTCACTAGACACCAGATCCATCCGCGCGTGAGCGTCCGTCCCTGCTGCGAAAGGAACAAGCCACCGCCGCGCTTACCTTTCTCCAGCATTGGACGTCCGCGCTCCAAATACTCTGTCAGGGCCTCGACAGCAGCGCGGCCCAGCGGCACCACGCGTTCCTTGTCACCCTTGCCGCGCACCAGCACGCGCCCCGCATCGAGCTGCAGATCTTCCGACCGCAGCCCCGTCAGCTCCGAGACCCGCACGCCACCCGCATACAGCAGCTCGAGAATCGCGCGATCCCGCAGCGCCACGGCGTCGCCCCTCGCGCCGGTGGCCGCTACCGTCGCCGTATCCAGCATCTCGGCGGTCTCACTCTCCGCCAGCGCCTTCGGCAGCACCTTCCATGCCTTGGGCGATTCGATATTCACTGTCGGATCGTGCCGGATGCGCTTGTCCAGCAGCAGCCATTTGTAAAAACCGCGCAGACACGAAATCTTGCGCGCCACCGACCGCGCCTCAATCTGGTGCCGGTGCAAGTGATCGAGGAAATCGGCAACCTCCCGCTGCTGCGCCGTCTCGAGCACGGCATGCGTGCCCTCCAGATACTCCGCAAACATCTCCAGATCGCGTCCGTACGCCTCGCAGCTCAGCGGACGCAGTCCCTTCTCCACCCGCAGGTAAAGCAGATACTCGCGCAGGAGCGCCGTATTGGAAGCAGCCGCCACCGCTTCATTATCGCGTTCTGTACTTGCGGCCGTCGCATACTGCGGAGGTCGGGGAACCTAGTTCGGCAGCGGCACACTCCCCTCCTGGTGGAGAGGCACACTCTGTCCTTACCTGCGGCTAAGAAGTATGAGATCGGCCCCCGACTTCATCTTCTCTGCTTAGAGTCTGTCTAGATCTTCTGCCGCTTCCACCGTCCCTGCCGGAACAGCACCATGCTCGCCGCCACCATAAACATCTCCGCCACCACCAGGGAGAGGAAGACGCCGTTCTCCTTGAGCGGCGTGCGATGCGCCAGCCACCACGCCAGCGGCAGTTCCAGAATCCAGAAGCCCACCAGGTTCACAATCGTCG
>DASUWP010000236.1:0-17393 GCA_036378335.1 Acidobacteriaceae bacterium
GCGCGGGAAAGCTCGCATCACGTCCTGCTCGGCAATGTCGCGCTCTATGGCGCTACCGCAGGCCGTCTGCTCGCTGCAGGCCGCGCCGGAGAGCGCTTCGCCGTTCGCAATTCGGGTGCCGTCGCCGTGGTCGAAGGCGTAGGCGATCACGGCTGCGAATACATGACTGGTGGCGCCGTGCTGGTGCTGGGCCGTGCCGGTCAGAACTTTGGCGCCGGCATGACTGGCGGTATCGCATGGGTGCTCGACGAAGATGGCAGCTTCGTCGGCGAACAGCGCTACCATCCCGATTTCCTCGATGCGTCATCGCTCGCGGACGATCCTGAGTCCGCAGCCCAGGTCTATGAGCTGCTCACCCTGCACGCAGCGAGCGCGCGCAGTCAACGCGCTGAAGTCTTACTTATGGATTGGCCGGCGACGCAGCGCATGCTGGTGAAGCTGACGCCTCGTCCGCAAGCCTGATCCGCAAACGTGATGGGAGACGGCCGGCTCAGCGGGCAAGCGCTGCAGCCGGCCGCAGTGTCTGGATGGCCGCAGTCAGCTCGTCGGCCAATCGCCCTTTGAGCCCATCGTCAAGCGGCCGCTTCGATTCCGTCAGATAGAAGACGTCCACGGCAAGCTCGCCCTCGGTATCGATCAGAGCTACGCGGATATCGCAGCCGAGCGTCGCAATCACAGACGCAATCGTCCGCAGTAAGCCAGGGCCATCCTGCGCCACCACCTGCATGACTGTGCTTGCGCTTGAAGCGGTGTCGTCGAAGGAGATTCGCGTTTCTACCCGCATCTTGACCGGCAGGCTGTGCAGGTGCCGCCGCGCGCGCATCAATCCGTCCACGGACGTACGTTTCGTCACCGCGTCCATTACTTTTTGCGTGAAGCGCCCAAACTCGGAGGGATTCAGCTCCAGCGTGCCAAAGGAATCGGCGAACAGGAAGCTGTCCACCACCACGCCCGCATCGTTCGCGAACGCCTCCGCCTTCACGATGTTCATGCCCAGCGCGGAGAGCGTACCGGCGATGTCGGCGAACAGCATCGGACGGTCCTTGGCAATCAGAACCAGCTCAAACAAGTGCCGCGTCTTGCGCAAAGAGAGCTGCGCCGGCTGTTGTCCCAGCCGGCTGGACATATCCAGATGCGCTCGAATCTGCTCTGGCAGGCGGGTCTGCACATAGCGTTGTGGCAGACCTTCCATGAATCGCTCCAACTGCTCCTTGCGATCTGGCACCAGCGCCGTAACCCGTCGCAGCACCGCGGGATCGACCGAAGCATGGTAGCGCTCCTCGTCCACATTGCGGTCCATCCAGTTTGACGTTGCTATGAAAAGCTGCCACAGGTTCTCGGCCTTCCACGGCGTTAGCGCCTCCGGGTTCACCGCGCGCACATCGGCATAGGTCATCAGGCACAGCATGCGCAGCCGCATCGGTGTCGCTACCTTTTCCGCGAGCGCACGCAGCGTCTCCGGATCGAAGATGTCGCGGCGCAGCGCTGCCGACATCGCAAGGTGATCGCGCACCAGCTCCAGCACAATCTCGCGCTCTTCCGCCTCCAGTTCCAGCCGGTCAAGCACCGCTTCGGCCAGTTCCACACTTTGCGTCGTGTGATCGCCGCTGCGGCTGGCTTTGCCCGTATCGTGCAGCAACAGCGCCAGCAGCAGCAGCTCCAGCCGGTCGATCTCATCCAGCAGACCAGAGAATCGCCGCTCCCAGTCCAGCGCGGAATCGCGCAGGGCATGCACGTTCTCGATGGTCAGGAAGGTATGCTCATCCACGGTGTAGCGATGATAGGAATCGCGGATCACGAGCGCATCGATCCCGTGAAACTCCGGCACCAGCATCTCCAGAACGCCCAGCGTGTGCATGGTTCGCAGTGCCTGTGCTGCGTGCCGTCCCAGCAGGATGCGTTGCAGCCCGGCCCGCAGAAACGGGCCCTCCGGCAGATGAAGGTTCAGCACCGGCAGCGCATCGCTGATGGCGGATTCGGCGCGCACCGTAAGCCGCGAGCCCTGTTCCGCAGTCTCTGCGAAGGCGCGCAACATGGATTCGGGATCGATAGTTAACTGCTCGTCTTCCAGATCGATGCGCCCATCCGCCAGCACAAAGGGCGTGCCCTCTAGCGTGATTTTCCGCCGCCTTCGCGCGAAAAACGGCCGTGGTGCGGGCGGCTGCTCCAGCAGCGGCGCTACGCTGCGTGAGATCGTGCGCGCATGCCGGTAGTAGGTGCGCATCCAGTATGCCGGGTCTGCCGTACCGCCGGAGTCCAGCCCAACGCTCTTCGCGCTCGCCTCATCCTGCGCATGCCAGCTCAGGATGTTGTCATCGCGATGCGCGCGCAGGTGCAAGAAGCACCGCGTTGCCGTCATGAATTCGACTGCCGCCTGTATCTCCGGGTCCGGCGAAAGATCGCCGCTCAACGGCCACGCTTTCGTCTCGCGGATCTTCGTCAGCGCCGTACACCATTGCGCTGTGTGATGATCGCGCAGTCCGCCGGGCGCATCCTTCACATTCGGCTCCAGATGAAAGATGGTTCCGCCGAAGCGCGCATAGCGGTCATAGAGCGATTTCTGCAGGAGCCGCTGGATAGTCTCTGCCTCACGCGCGATCACTGCCGGAAGCACCTTTTCCTGCAGCAATCCGAAGGGAGCCGCGTCGCCGCCCAGCAGCCTGCGGTCCAGCAGCGATAAGCTGAATTCGAAGTTCTCAACGGAGAAGCGATCGCACTCACGCACACTGCGCGTCGTGGTGCTGGCGCGCAGGCCGCTGTCCCATAGCGCCTGGCTCACGTTGCGGATCAGCTCGCGCGCAGCGGACTCCACCCGCCCATCTGCGCAAAGAAACATCAGGTCAATGTCGGAATAGGGAAAGAGCTCGCGGCGTCCGTAGCCACCCGTGGCAACCAGCGCGATCGGACGCGTATCCCCGCCCAGCCGCGACCACAGTCCCGTCACCAGTGTGTCCACCAGCGATGTGCGCCGGCGAAGGCAGGCCGCGCCGTCGCCGTTGCGGGCGAAGGAGACTTCCAGCGCGGCCAAATCCGCGCGATAGTCCTCCGCCGCAGTGCTGACTGAAGTTATCGGCCGGGTCATCGCATGACCTCCTACGCGCGTTCGAGCGCCTAAAGAGCCGTGTCGCCGCGCTCGTCGTTGCGGATGCGAATCGCCTCATCGATACGCGACACAAAGATCTTGCCGTCGCCGATATGCCCGGTGCGCGCTGTCGTGAGGATCGCCTGAATCACCTTCTCCGCCGCCTCGTCATGCACAACCAGCTCAAGCTTCACCTTCGGCAGCAGATCCACCGTGTACTCGCGCCCGCGATAGAACTCCGTATGGCCCTTCTGACGGCCATGCCCACGCGCCTCCAGAATCGTCATGCCTTCCACGCCGATCTCGATCAGCGCCTCTTTCACCGCGTCCAGCCGCGATGGCTGGATGATCGCTTCAATCTTCTGCATGCCTGCTCCTCAGGACCGCGCTAAGCCCAGTCGTATCCCTCTTCGCCGTGCTGGGTCACGTCCATCCCTTCCCGCTCATGCTCCGGCGACATGCGCAACCCGATGACGAGATCGACCAGCTTCAGCAAAACAAGGGTGCCGACCACTGATAGCACAATCGCAATCAGGATGCCTACGATCTGATTGCCCAACTGCCCCCAGTGGCCTTCGATCACGCCCACCGGCAGCGTGTTCCCCGCTGCGTCCTTAAACACCGGATTGATTGCACTGGTGGCAAAAATGCCGGTCAGGAGCGCGCCCAGCATGCCACCGATGCCATGCACGCCGAAGGCGTCGAGAGAATCGTCATAGCCCAGCCGCTGCTTCACGATCGCCACCATGGTGTAACAGACCAGGCCAGCCAACAGTCCGATCACGAGCGAGGACATCGGCTGTACGAAACCCGCCGCCGGAGTGATGGCAACCAGTCCGGCAACAGCGCCGGAGATGCCGCCCAATGCGCTTGGCTTCCCCTGCCGGATCCACTCCGCAATCATCCAGCCAATCGCCGCGGCCGCCGCACCGAGATGCGTATTCACGAAGGCGCTGGTCGCCAGAGGACCGGACGAGAGGGCCGACCCCGCATTGAAACCAAACCAGCCCACCCACAGCAAGCACGCGCCGATAAAGCTCAGCACCACGGAATGCGGCGCCATCTTCTCCGTGGGGTAGCCCACGCGTTTGCCCAGATACAACGCGCAGACCAGCGCTGACATTCCCGAGGTGACGTGCACGACAGTTCCGCCGGCAAAATCAAGGCAGGGAAACTTGCCACCCGAAGCATTCAGCAGGCCACCCTGGCCCCATACCATGTGGGCCATCGGGTCGTAGACGAAGATCGACCAGAGCACGGTGAAGACCACCATCGCGCTGAACTTCATGCGCTCCGCAAACGCGCCTGTGATCAGCGCCGGCGTGATGATGGCAAACATCATCTGGTAAATCATGTAGGTTTGCGCTGGGAAGGTCGCGTATGCAAGGTCCGGCGCCGTGCCCACGCCGCGCAAAAACAAATGGTGCAGCCCGCCGATGAAGCTCGTTCCGGCATCGAACGCCAGGCTGTAACTGAGGACGGACCACGTAACCGTGATGATGGCCATCATCGCGAAGCTCTGCATCATGGTGCCGAGCACGTTCTTCTTCCGAACCAGCCCGCTGTAGAAGAGCGCCAGGCCAGGTCCGGTCATCATCAGCACCAGCGCCGAGCTCACCAGCATCCACGTGTTGTCAGCGGACGTCTTGGCGTCCGCCACTGCCTGCTTCAACGCGGCGATATCGGCCGCCGTCGGCGCACCCGCTGTCTGCGCATGGGCCCATACGGGCAGCAAGAATGGAAGCAACGTCAGTCCCGCCGCTACACTGCAACACTTCACCAAAGAACGCATCCGGCTCCCTTCGAGCAGAGGTTGAGATCTGGGTCGCCGGACTGCCACCAGGAGTTCGGCAGAGAATACTCATCGACCAGGACAACACAACACGAAGACACCACAGAAACAACACGCCGGATGCGACAGGGATCGCGGCGTAAAGGAAATTGTGGGGTTCTTGATACTCTGTCACATTTCGCCGTCAGCGCAAAGCCTTGTCTGCGGCGCCATTCGCGATCTCTCGCAGTCTTTTGCACAAAGGTGCAGCGAGGTTCCAAACGGCTGCATCCTAACGCGGGATTCGCTCATTGGAGGGTAGGCCCGGCGTCCTCGGACTCGTCTGTTTCGTTATGCCCTCTTTTCCGGATAGCGCACTTCATCCCAGCCGTACCAGCCTCCGCGCGCTTGAGGCCAGCAACTTTTTTCTCGCAGACGTGCAGACCGGCCTGGGTCCGTTTGTCGCTGCATACCTCGTGGCTTCCCACTGGACCCCCTCCGCGGCGCTCTATGCGTTAACCGTGGGCGGCCTGATGACGGTTGCGCTGCAAACTCCCGCCGGCGGCATCGCAGATCAGGTGCGTCGTAAGCGCCTGATTGTTGTTGCCGGTTCAGTCGTCCTGGGAGTCGGCGCGCTGCTGCTCGCGTGCGTAGCACTCGCTGCCTTCCTCATGCTCTTCTTCTTGGTGCCCGAGACGGGGCGCAAAGACGACATTTCCCCCGCACGCGTCGATGCCGCCTTTGGAGAAACCCCGGTTTAAACCGTTTCAGGAAGGCTTCGCTGGCTTGCGCAATCTATTCTGTGAGTTCTGGTCGCAACGACCAGCGCCGTCGTGATAGCGTCAGATGCCGTCCCCCCGCGATCCAAAAATGAATGACTTGCCTACAGGGAGGCGCATTTGCCGAACGGGCTCTGCGGTTGTGTTGCGTCCTGCTGTCTTGCAATCCTTGCCTCCGCCGCCACTCTGCCGGCGGAGACGATCCCCGCAGGAACGCCGCTGGAGATTCGCATCCAGCAGCCGATCAGTTCCTACTCCACCCGCGCAGGCACCAAGATCACAGGTGTCCTGATCTCCCCCGTCAATGAAGAAGGGGGAAAGATTCTGGTCCCCTTGGGCACCACGGTTGAGGGTTCAGTCGTGAAGGTCCGCAAAGTAGGCCTCGGGGTCGCTCACGAAACGGCGGAGATCCAGCTGCGCTTCGATCACCTCGTCCTCTCCACTCACGGAGCGGTACCCATACAGGTCCGCATCACCGGCGTGGAGAACGCCCGCGAGAGCATCAACAAGAAAGGCAGCATCCAGGGGATTCGCTCGACAGCGACGCTGAGCAATCGCGCCTCCGGCATTGTCGGCACTCTCGCCTTCGGCGATCCCATCGCCGCCATCTTTACCACGGCCGGCTCGGCCAGCGTTCTGCGCTTTTCTGAGCCGGAGATCACGCTTCCCCAAGGCACGGAATTGCTGGGCCAGTTGGCCGCACCGGTCGAACTACCCGATACCGCCGAACAGACGATTCCGCCCATCGTCACCTCAGACGATCAACGAAAAGCGCTTGGTGAGATGGTGCACACGCTCCCGTTTCGTACCTTCACCTCAGGAGCGAAAGAGTTGCCCTCCGATCTGACGAACCTGGCCTTCATCGGCAGCGCCGACGCACTCAGGCGCGCGTTCGCAGCGAGCGGATGGGTCATCGTGGATACTCTCAACGCTCAAACCACCTACGGAACCATACGATCTGTCGCCGAGAATCAGGGATACAAACGCGCGCCCATGTCGATTCTCGTGCTCGACGGCAAAGATCCCGACTACGCCTACGCCAAAACGCTCAACACCTTCTCCAAGCGTCACCACCTCCGCATATGGACCACAAAGCAGACCTGGAACGGCCAGCAGGTCTGGACATCATCCTCGACGCACGATACCGGCATCGGCTTCTCCAAGAAGAACAAAACGTTCATCCACCTGATCGACAGCAATATCGACAACGAGCGCGCCAAGGTGGTGAACGATCTGATCTATACCGGCTGCGTCTCCGCAGTGCAACTGGTCACGCGGCCATGGCTTCCCAAGGACGCAAAGAATGGCACTGGAGAAGAGCTGATTACAGACGGACGCATCGCAGTTCTCGAACTGAACAACTGCCAACACCCCGTCGAAGAAACCGCCGGGGAGCAGGGCGTCGCCCTGCGCACGCACGGCAATCACGTGGAGCGGACTACGCGGCAAACCGTACTGACGCTGAAGAACAACATCATGCGCGACAACGTCGGTGTCATGGCGTATTCCGGAATCCGCTACGGACTCGATGCCAAGAAACGGAAAGAAACGGCTCCTCAACGGCAGATGAATATCGAGGGCGATCGCTACACCGTCGACTCCGGCTTTCGCACCCGCGATGAATACGCCGGCCTCTCCACCCGCTCTCGATCGCAAGCTTCGCCGGGCTCGGCTGACGCCAAGGCACTGCGGTGGACGCCGCCATCTGTAGAGTTTGGCGTTCGCGGAGGATTCCAAGGCTACTACGGCGGCAATGGAGGTGCGGTCGCTTACATCCTTACCGATCCGAATCCTGAAGACTTCGTCGCCCTCGTACTTGGCAATTCCCTGCACGACGGCTGGGAGCTGGGCGGAACGGTGACCCTGAATCCTCAAAAATATCTGTCCCACGAATTCAGCTACGACCACAGCTTCACCGACTTCAATCTGGGACTGGCAATCGTCGGCAACGATTCCACCAGTCAGCAGGAGATCAACCTGCTCATCTTTGAGCCCAGTTCCCTGCGCACCTCGCAATTCACATACAACCTGCTCGTCAATTTCCGGCCGAAGACCTCCCGCCTCCGCCCATACCTCGCTGTCGGGCCCTCCCTGCAGCTCATGCACCTGGCCGAGGCGCCCATCAAAAAGGCACCTGGCTGGTACAAACTTGGGCTCAGCAATATTGGCCTGATCAGCGCCGCCTATAACTTCGGCAGCGACCCGCCGCTGGACGGCGGAGGCATCTTTGAAGCTGGCCTCAACTATGGGGGCGGCGTGCGCTACAGGCTGACGCCAAGATGGATGATCCGCGCCGACTATCGCGAAACGCTGACCGCGCAGCCCGATTTCTGGTCGAAATCACAAAAGGACATCCTGTCCGGCATCGACACGGATCCGGGAACTACATTGACCGTCGTAGGCCCGGTGCTCGACGGCCCCATGCGCCAGGACCGCGTCACCATGGGCATGTCATTCACGTTTTGAGGCTCAGACCCTCAACTTGACTTTCGCAGTCTCATTTCCGATCATTTCAATCATGCAGCGCAATTCCCCAGCCCGGCGAATGTCTATGGCCATGCGAACCCTAGGCGGTCCGCTGTCCACGCCAGGAGCCTGAAGCGCTCTCCTCTCGTGCACACACCGCCTAGGGTGCCGCGGTGTTCTGGTTGATCTGTTTCGACATTCCCGTGCCAGGAGGATTCCATGTCCCTCAATAATTCCAAGAATTCTGCCCCCAAGGCGGCCGCTTCCCAGGGCGCCGCTGCTTCCAAGACTTTCGACCTCGACTCCCATCTCACTGGCGCCGTCCATGGCGGACTGCATGCCGATCCCGCCACCGGTGCGCTTCTGACGCCCATCTATCAATCGACGACCTATCGCCAGGAAGCCGTAGGTGTTCACAAGGGCCATACCTATTCGCGTGCCTCAAACCCCACCGTCTCGGCTCTCGAAGAGGCGCTCGGTGCGCTCGAAGACACACCGCCCGCCGTCTGTTTTGCCACCGGAATGGCGGCCATCTCGGCCATCTTCCTCGCGCTGCTCAAGTCCGGCGATCACGTCGTGCTCTCCGATGTGGTGTACGGCGGTACGGTGCGGCTCTTCGATCAGGTGCTGGGGAACTTCGGAGTGGAATCGAGTTTCGTCGACACGGCAGACCCCGCAGCCGTAAAGGCAGCCATCCAGCCCTCCACCCGCATGGTCTTCATCGAGACCCCCGCGAACCCCACGCTCAAACTCACGGACGTCGCGGCCATCGCGGAGATCACCCGCCGGGCAGGACTGCTGTTAGTGGTGGATAACACCTTTCTCACCCCGCTGCTGCTGCGCCCGCTCGATCTCGGCGCGGACATCACGCTGCTCTCCACGACCAAGTACATCGAAGGCCACAACTCCACCGTGGGCGGCTCCATCGCAGCACGCGATGAAAAGATCCTCGACCGTCTGCGCCTCATCCGGAAGACACTTGGCTCCATCCAGTCCCCGCACGAAGCGTGGCTGACGGCGCGCGGCATCAAGACGCTTCCCTTGCGCCTGCAGCAGCACTCACGCGGCGCGCAGGTCGTCGCCGAATGGCTGGAGCAGCATCCCGATGTCTCCCAGGTCCACTACCCCGGCCTCCCCAGCTTTCCCCAGCACGAGTTGGCGGAGCGTCAGCATGCGTTGCACGGCGGCATGCTCTCCTTTGAGCTGAAGCAAGGAGCAGAGGCGGGCATCGCCCTAATGAATGCCGTGCGCCTGTGCGTGCTGGCAGAGAACCTGGGCGCGGCTGAGACGCTGATCACGCATCCGGTAAGCATGACGCATGGCGATGTGCCGCGCGCCATGCGCGAACGCATCGGCATCACGGATGGTCTGGTTCGCCTGTCCGTGGGCCTTGAAGATCCGCGCGACATCATCGGCGATCTTTCACAGGCGCTCGAGGTGGCACACAAAAAGGTGGCACCCAGGAGCGAGCCGGTCGCAAGAGCTTTGTCCGTATAGGGTACGCACTCTTCAACAACCACTTGCGTTCCTTATCTGAGAGCGACGCTAAGTAGATGCCCGAAGTGAATAGCTCATAAATTGGCCGACTGGCCAGGTTATGAGCTATTCCCGGAATAGCATCTACCGGCCTGCTGCGGTGGGTTTGACCTGTATCTGCTGATTAACCCCATCGAGTCTCAGGGACTTTGGTGACTTGTAATTGTCGGACGCTGAACTCAATGAACAAGAGCGGGAGACGTTTCCGGTCAGCTTGTGGCTCAACTGACACGGAGACCAGGCAACTGGGGAGAAAGCTACTCTTCCACCAGGTGAGCGCCCAGTTTGGATCCCACGTGACCGCTTGTCGGCCACGCGGGGAGCAACGGGTCGGAGAGTTCTGCGCGATTGCGCCCGCTTGATTTGGCACGGTACAGCGCGGTATCCGCCGCGTCGACCAGCCCCTCTCGCGTAATTCCGGCGATCGGCACCACCGAGCAGACGCCCACGCTGATGGTCAGGCGGCCGATGGGCGAACCGTGATTCTCGATACCGATCTGATGTACTCGGCTACGCATCGCTTCGGCCGTCAGCATGGCGCCGTCCGCGTCAACATTCGGCAGCACCGCCACGAACTCCTCGCCGCCGTAGCGGGCCAGCAGCTCGCCGCCGCGGCGCAGATCGCGGCGCAGCATCTGCGCCACCGCTGTCAGGCACTCATCGCCGCGCAGATGGCCGTACTGATCATTCAGAGACTTGAAATGGTCGATATCGAGCATCACAACTGAGAGGGGCCATCCGGAGCGCAACGCGCGGTTCCATTCCACCTCCAGCACCTGCTCGAAGCGCCGGCGATTGGCGATCTGCGTCAGCGGATCGATCAGGCTCTGCTCATGCAGTTGGCTGTTCAGCAGGCGCAGATTGCGTTCGGAATCGTTCAGGCTCTCCTGCACCTGGCGCAGCCGGGTCTGCAGAATCGTAGCGCGGAAGGTATAAATCAGCAGCGCGCCCAACACCGCGGCGAATCCCACCACCGGCCTATGTTGCGCCGTATGCGCTCCCAGTAGCAGCACGCACATGGTGAAGAAGACCGGGCTTGCGTTGTACACCATCATCGCGCCCCAGGAGCGATGTTTTGCCTCCGGCTCGGGCCTGGCCGCCTCCTCCTTCGAAAGGGCCATGACCAGCACCGCCAGCGATGGGATCATCCATCCCACCTCGATTGCGGTGCCGTTTGTCGGTCCCACGTACGCATCCAGGTAGTTCAGCGGCGTGGACACCAGAATCATCAGCCACGAAAACATGCACGCCGCGCGATGAAAGTAGCGGTCCTCGCCATCCGGCAAGGCCAGCAACCGCACTGTCGCGGTCAGGGCAAGCGCAAGATTCTCGCCCAGATACAGCGTAGTCAGCTGCGACGCGGGCAGCGCGCTGTGACTGAAATGATTGTTCATGAACAGCGTGACGTAAATCAGAACAATCGCCAGCGTCGCTTGGGCGCTGTCCGCAATCAGGATGGCGGTCGAATCCTGGTCTTCTCCCACCGAGCAGACGGCCAGCAGCACAAAGATGCCGTAGACCAGAAACCAGAAGTCCGAGGGCAACGCCGCTGTCTGCACATTGTGGTGCAGCACGGTGCTGTAGGTGTAGCACCACTGGCCAATCGACCAAACGATCAGCCCGATGCCGAGCAGTCTCCATTTATCGGCGAGCACCGAGGGCGCCCTGCGGCTCCGCCAAAGGCACGCAAGCCCAGCCAGCAGTGGAGCCGTAGCGATCAGCGCGTTCGCCGCAAATATGGACGGCTCCACCACGGCCGCGAGCACGTGCAGAGACATCATGGCCACTGCCACGACGACGGCCGGTTTGGAGATGCGAACCATGGGGAAAATGTGCGTCTACACTACATCGACGCATCGAGAGTACCGATCAATTGGGACAGCCGAAAATCATACTCAGGCGGAATTACCGAAGTCTGAAGATCGGCCCAGGAAAACCCGCCTGACCGCCTGACGTCTTCGACCTCTGGTAGTACCGTGATGAGTTGCCTTACTGTACAGCAGGACAAACGCAAGTCACAGACCTTTGTCGCTGCGAACATGGACGTTCCAACAATCTCTTTCGTCGCAAGTAGCGCTTACTTTTGCGCTACTGAATCATTTGAACCGCCCGTGGCAGCCAAACAAACCGCCACAGCATAGTGTATGTAGATGAGGAATCGCTTCACGCGTCGGTGATGACATTGGTAATGCGGGGCGGAGAAATTGCCGACCCGATTTGGGTCAATCTTACCCGAAAAAGGACGATTCCTAACCCATTCGTTCGCCGGAACCATGCGTTTTCCCGGCACAAACCGCCAATGCAGAACAGGTCTCCGCGAGAGCGACCTGGATCCGGGATGCAGCTTTGAAGCACGCGGCCGCGACGAGAACGAGGTGCCGCGACAAGCTGCCGGCTTGCGACAACCGACCACGAACTCGCGACGATTTCGCAGGAGATGATGTCTTAGGTGCGAAACGACATCCACGACGAATAGACCCGCTCCTTAGTTGAATAAATTAGATTGGGCGGCGCCCTGGATTGGGCAGAAATCGTTCCCAGCCGTGCTTTGCTTGAGCAGGAAGATCTGCTGCGTTCCGGCCTCGTGCCGGATCGGGTCAGCGGAGGCTCTACGACGACAACAGATCAGCCGCGGATTTTTGATTGGATGCTGCTATTTTGGAGACAAAGCTGCATCGATCGCCAATGCGAAAACCGTCCTCGACACCCGAACAGCCGCCGCACTTCACAAAGAAAGATCTCAGTTGGGTAAGCGCTCAATCATGGAGGAACTCATGGCGGCATCCCTACTAAAGCGGGCAGCTCGTCGGTTGATCCGGCCTCACGGCAGCGTGGTTCGACAGGGAGAATTTGTCACCTTCCGACCGGAAGGTTTTGTTGAGGCCAAAGATCCGGGAACTCTCCTGTGCCGGCACTACTACGAGGTAAACCATTTGCGTCTTTGCCTGGCACTCCTAGCCGAGCAGGGCGTTCAAGCCGGGCGGTCGTTGGAAATTGGCTGCGGCTTCGGGCGCCTATCTCCATACATCGCCGAGCACTTTGAGCAGCACACGGCGGTGGACATCAACACCTGGGCCGTATCGGAAGCCAGCCAGTTCTATCCGAAAATATCTTTTTCTGTGGCCAGCGCCACGGAACTCCCGTTTCCCGATCACAATTTCGATGCCGTGATCACATGGACGGTGCTTCAACATATTCCGAATTCCCTGGTCGGCAACGCACTGAGCGAAATCAACCGGGTAGCGAAACCCAACTCGCTGATCATCCTCTGCGAGGCAACGCTCAACGCGGGAAAACCGGAGAAGGCCGGTCAGCACACACACGATCGCTTCCCCGAGTTTTACGCGGAGGCGCTTTCTCCCCGCAGGCTGATTGTGTCGGAGTTCATCACGGAACTGGATCGGATGTCCATGGGCTCTCCCGGACGGTTGATGGTTTTCGGACCTGTTGAGGAACCCGCTGCTGAGAAGCAATGAACGCGAAGCCCGAAATCCCGCTGCTCGAAAGTTGCGGCGGGAGTTTTAGGGGCCTAGCTTGTTCCGGTTCCGAATGGACTTGCCGTGTGAGAGAAACTGTCGCTCAAAATCCTTGCAGCTGACAGAGCGCCGGTGTTACTCTCGCCTACCAATCTGCTGTTCCTTGCTCCGTTCAGACCTCACGGGCCCACTCGGCGTAATTCGTCCACGCCATCGGCAGGAGGCCTCTGATGCAAATCCTCATGAGCACTCAGGCTCGTCCCGAACTGCAGCCATATGTGCGCGCCTATGCGCAGCGTGTGTGGGCAACAGATGATTCGGCCTTGATAGAGGCCGTTCCATCGCAGCTCGAACAGGTCCTCAATTTTGAGCTCGGCGTTCTCCCTGGGGTACGGCATCGAGAGGGTCGAATCTCCGATCCAGCGTGGATCGGCGGAGCGCAAACGGCTTTCCCCGGCTATATGGATCTACGACCAGGAGTTGAATCGTTCGCGATTTTCTTTAAGCCGGTTGGATGGTCTCTTCTTTTCAACATTCCCGCCTCCAAGATCACAAACCGCATCGCTGACGCCGCGGCAGTTGGCGGATCCTGCATGCGGGGGTTATGGAATCGCCTTGGCGAAGCGCCTGACTTCGAATCGCGCGTGCAGATCGTCGAAGGGTACTTGCTCGAACGCGTGTCTCGGGTCCCAGTGCAAAACGAAATATCAACGGCTGCCAGCTATATTTTTTATCAGCACGGGGCTGTCCGCATTGCGGAACTTGCTACTGCGCATTCGCTAGGATTGCGACAGTTCGAAAGAAAGTTTGATCGAGAAATCGGCGTATCACCCAAGACATTCGCACGCGTAGCTCGTTTTCAGGGTGCTCTTGATGCCAAGTTGCAATCCCCACAGCGAACCTGGCTCGACATCGCACATAGCTTCGGCTATCACGACCAGATGCACATGATCCATGACTTCGAGGCGCTCGGCCATACCACACCTACGCAGCTTGTTGCCGAAATGGGAGATGTTCGTCCTCCGGGTTTAGCCTCGGCCATGTAGTTTGTCCAGATCGAAGAGGTCGTTATGCTCACCTTGCAGGTTCGTCGGTCCCGGCCTGAACTTCGTGCTTATGTCCGAATATTTGTTCAGCGCAAGATCGATCTCACGAGCCCTCTGATGGTGGAGCCGACTACTGCACAGTTGGAACAAATCCTCGCTTTTGAGTTCGGAACTCCATCCGAGATGCGGTGGCCGGATGGAGGGCTCCAGAAGGTAGATACCATCTCGGTGGCAGGCGCACAAACTCAGTTCGCGTGTCACATGCAGTTGCGAGGCGGGGTCGAATCGTTCGGAATTTTCTTTTTACCGACCGCTTTCATGCATCTGTTCGGGATTCCAAGCTCCGAGGTTACGAACTCTCAAGGCGATGCGGAAGCAATGGTCGGGCATTCGATCCGCGCGCTCTGGAACCAGCTGGGAGAAACGCCTTACTTCGAAGATCGGGTCCTCATCGCCGAGGAGTTTCTCATGCATCGCGCCGCACGCGCGAAGGCAGGAAGCACGATCGTGACAGCCGCCGAATATATGTTCGATCACCACGGAGCAGTGCAAATAGCGGATATCGCCTATAAGTGTTCGATAGGAGTGCGGCAATTCGAACGGGAATTCCGGCGCCAAACAGGGGCTTCCCCAAAAACCTTTGCGCGGATTGCGCGCTTCCAGGCTGCCTTGGATGCTAAAGTCGCGGCTCCGCAAAGAACGTGGCTTGATATCGCGCACAGTTTCGGCTACTACGACCAGATGCACATGATCCATGACTTCGAAATACTGGGCCGCAACTGCCCGAGCCAATTGATTGCCCAAATTGGCGACAGCCGGCCACCTGCTATGGCGCGTGCTGAAGATGATTCAGCTACAGCGACACATTTGCTGACTGGCTCCGATTAAGTGACAGAAGAGACATTCCGGTCTTGATCATGGAGCCATGAAGTTTTAGCGAAAAACGCAGACGTCGCCCGAGATGAGAATCAGAGCACGTAACGTAGAGGCCACGATGAGCACCCCGGCGATGCTCGCCGCAATTGCGCCCCCATGCCGCATTCCCCCGGCAAGAGTGGCCGCATCGTGAAACGTTGGCACTGCGAGAACCCGTTATTCGATGACTCGAGCAGACATCCAAAAGCAGCGACAGACACATTTTTCACTTGACCCTCACGTTACGTGATCCTTCAGGATGGGCGACATGGCTTACACGGTCAGACGCGTTTCGGGTCTATCGGGCGTCAGCATCCGGACACTGCACTTCTATGACGAAGTGGGGTTGCTGAAGCCTGCGTACGTCAGCGCAACTGGGTACAGGTATTACGAAGAACCACAACTCCTGAAGCTCCAGCAGATCCTCTTCTACCGGGAACTGGGCCTCGAACTCAGGGAGATCAGGAGCATTCTGGGGCGGGCCGATTTTGAAAAAGCGGCAGCTCTGGAATCGCATCGAGCTGTACTGGAGCAGAAGCTGGCCCGAACACAAGCCTTGATCACGACCATCGACAAGACAATCGATCACGTGAGGGGATCAAAAATGATGAGCAGCAAAGAGATGTTTGCCGGTTTCAAAGTTGCCGCTGGAGCAACCCGCTTTGACGAGGTGGTGAAGCTCCGGGGCGAGCCCAACGATTGCAAGCTCTCAGGACGGGATACGGGCGGCGCGATGTGTGTTTTCGAGTTCACCGGATTGAGCTCCGGGCCGCGGCGGCGGCAGCGGGATCAAGATGAGTGGATTTACGTTCTTGAGGGCAAGCTGATGTTCGCTGTCGGCGAAAAGCAGTTCCAGGCCGGGCCGGGAGAGAGCGTGTTTCTGCCACGCCAAACGACATATGCGTGGGCAGCGAGCAACGGAGGGCCCGTCAGGATTATCGATGTGTACCAGCCCGCGGGCCGTATGGAGAAGTTCTTTCGGGAGCTCAGCCAATTCAACAGCGGACCGGCGGTCCATGAAGCGCTATCAATCGACGAATTTCGACGCCTCTTCCAGGAACACGGCTTGGAAGTGATGGGGCCTCCCATCGTCGGCGAATGGAAGATCGAAAACGGCCGGATCACGCAAGTCTAGGGCTCGGGCTCTGATCTTTCGGTCCCTTTAACAGACTAGGAAATGTTGCGGATGTCGCATTTTTACTATGCGTCGTCGCTCGATTCCAACGATGATTTGACGCTCCCTTTTATGCGTCCGACCGGCGTGGATGCGCTGATCCCGTGCGACGAATTTCATCTGCGCATAGACGGGTGTGATTATCGCGAAGTGGCCGAAAGCGACGCGGCGTTTAGCGGTGTGCCCGGGCCTATAGGGAGGCGTGGGTCCAGCACACTGCATGACCGCCATGCTGATTCGAAGAAGGTGCTTGGGCCTGACTAAAGTCTGCGAATTTCCGAGGAGATAACCATGAGATGCTGGAATGCTCTAAATCTAAGACGGATCGCGCTGGTCACTGCGGCTGTGATGGTGTGCACGCTGATCGCTCGCACCCAGGATCCACAGGGAAAAGTCCGGCACCCTCGCTATAAGGTAATTGATGTTGGCACATTTGGCGGTCCGAATAGCTACTATTTTCTACCGTTCGGGCCGTCCATCAGTCGTAGTGGCGTGGTTGTCGGAGGAGCCGATACCACAGAGCCTGATCCGGATTATCCGTCCTGCTTCCAAAATGCGTGCCTGGCGGTACATGCGTTCAAAAGGAGTAGCGGAAAACTGACAGACCTCGGAACTCTTCCAAATGGCGCCAACAGCGGAGCGATCTACATCAACGATTCAGGCCTCATTGCAGGATTCGGAGATGATGGCCTGACCGATCCTTTTACTGGGACGCCTGACTTAGTGCCTCTGGCTTGGCAGGGACGAAAGCTTATCGAAATAGGTACCTTAGGCGGCTCATTCGGTTTCCCAAACGGGATTAACAATCGTGGAGAAATAGTGGGAGTTGCGCTGAACGCAGTTCCAGATGATTTCTCGATGTTGGGCTTGGGGCCGACTGAAACTCGTGCTTTTCTTTGGCGCGAGGGAGCACTGAAGGACCTTGGAACGCTCGGTGGTGCTGATGCCTGGGCGGCATACAACAATCAGCAAGGACAGATCGCCGGCTGGTCCTATACGGATTCCGCGCCAAATCCGACCACTGGTGTTCCGACGCAACATCCGTATTTATGGGATAAGGGCCGGATGCGTGATTTGGGAACTCTTGGCGGGACTCTTGCCGTCGTTGGCTCTTTCGGAAGCCCGGGCGGAGGAGCGTTGAACAATCG
>DASUWP010000237.1:0-17610 GCA_036378335.1 Acidobacteriaceae bacterium
AACACCGGGGGATCGGTTTGCACGGCGACTTATCCCTTGGGCACCACTGTGACCTTGACCGCGCCTGCCCAAAAGGGAGTCAAATTCGGCGGATGGTCTTCCACTTGCCGGAACACCGGGACTTTTAATGCGGATGGACCCAACCAATGCACGGTCACGTTGGGTGGGCAGAATGTCGATCCCAATGGCAACACCTTCTACCTTACCGACGTCACCGTAGGAGCTATCTTCAACGACGAGACGCCGTAAGAGTCACTGCAGTTTCCAGAGGGAGAGCCGCCTTCGGAACGGCTCTCCCTACTTCGTCTGCGACCACGCCAACCTTACCCCCGTGCGCGCGAGCGACTCAGCCTCGCCCAATAGCAACCCGGCATTCCCCATCCACGCGCAAAGAAAAAATCGCGGCCCCGGAGATTTCCCCCGAAGCCGCGCCGTTCAAAATATCGGGATCGCGACCAGCAATACGCGAGACAATCCTGAACCCGGCGGTCAGGCGCCGTCTCTCATTTCCCTATTCGCATAGTGCGGAAGAGCAGAGGAACGTTTCAGCAGCGCCGCAGGTTTTCTTATCGAGACTATTTCGACGGCTCGACCATTGCGCGCCACTTCTTTGTGAGCGCCGGGTCGGCGTAGGCCTTCACATACAGGCCGCCCACAACCGACCGCGCCTGGAAACTTTCCTGCGCCCCGGTCTTGGTGTCGTACCAGTCAGTCAGCGGAACGCGGGTCGGCGTCTCGTTCACCCAAAGCGCTAGCGGCCTCATGAATTGCTGGAACTGCTCCGGCTTGTCGGCCAGCGTTGCCGTCCACAGTTCCCAGTCCAGCTTGGTGTAATCCTTGCGGCTGTCGAGCGGCAGACCGTAGCGATTGAGATGCTTCAGGTAAAACGCGATCTCCGTATCGCGCACGCTCGCCGGAAACAAATCAAGCTTCAGCAGCTTGTCCCATACCAGGTTGTACTTCTGGCTCCATGATCCAGGCACGTCGAAGGCCAGCTTGTAATGATCGCCGTCCTTCGCCAGCGTCTGCCACTTCGCCGCCATCTCTCGCGCCGCCTGCTGATAATCCCGCGCCACATCGTGCTTGCCCAACGCATCGGCAAGGCTCGCGTATGCCCCCAGCGCGTCAATCGCCTTAATTGACAAGTTCGCATTGTGCGCCAGATGGCCCGCAAAATCATCCGTGCTCAGCTGTCGTTCTGGATCAAGCCCCTTCTCGCGAACATATTTCGCCCAGGTCGTCAGTTGCGGCCAGTACTTCTCGGCATAGTGATGATCCGGACTCGTCTCGGACTCGGCTCGATCCAGCGCCGCCGCCAGGATCAGCAGGTTGCCGCTCTCCTCCACCGGCATCTGATCCTCTTCGGTGCGTTCGCCACCGCCGTACTCCTGCCCATCCGCCAGCGGATAGCGGCCCAGATCGTGCGGCGCAAACGGAAAATGCCAATGCGACGATGCGGCGTAGTTCATCACCGGCGTCATCTGCGCTTCGAGCAAACGTGGGTTGAAGAAAAGGAAAAACGGCGACGACGGATACAGCACATCGACAGTGGCAATATCGCCGTTGGAGAAATTCTCTTTCGCAAACAGATAAGGCGTGCCGTCCCAGTCCGCCACAAGCTTGTGAGCCGCCAGCGTCTGCCGGTATGCCAGAATGGCCAGGTCGGCATAGTCCTGTCCGCCGGCACCGGTCAGGTCGCGCCGAAGCTCGGCATCATATTCGCTACCGCGCCGCTCCAGCTCCGCATACTGGTGCTCTGCCGTTTCCAGCATCTCGGCTACTGGCATGTTGTTACGCTGCCAATAGGGCCGCAGCTTTCGCTCCATCAGCTCGATGCCATAGCCCTCGGTATAGCTCAGCAGAACATGGCGCTCCGCCGGCGTCGTGCTCACGTTCCCCAGCGGAAACACCACGGCCGCATGGGCAGCACGGTCGCGCGGCGTCTGTGGCATTGCGGCATCATCATTCACCGGCAGCGTGCCCTTGGCAAGAAAACTCGCAACCGCGTTCGGCACCAGCGCCGTCTCTACACTGGCTTCGCGCGGCACACACAACCGGAAGTAGCCCCAGTCGATGCGCAGATCATCGCCAGAGCGATTCAGCACGCGCTGATCGCGCGAGCCCAAATGCAGCTCATCGAGCGACGCTGTGCGCAGCCGTCCCCATGTCGCCGCTTCGTTATCTTCATTTACCGCCAGCAGCGGACTCGCATCCAGCAGCAGTGAGACATCGTGCGGCTTGCCGTCCTCGCTCATCACCTTCCAGCTCAGATACGTGACCGGTCGCGACAGCAAATCCATATCCTGAGGGAATGCCGGCGTGAAAAATGTCACGGTCAGTGCGATGCCGGCGCCACTGAACTTGTAAATCGTATGCGTCGCGGCGACCGATACGCTGCTTTGCGCGAGCGCCGGAGTCTCCTCCGGAAAATCGCCCATGTACCGATAGCTCTTCCCATCAACGCGAATCAGCCCGGTCAGCGGCTGCCGCTTCCCCGTCCAGTGCCGTGTCGGCCCGTCGGTAAGCTTGTCGTCCATGGACCAGATGCTGAAGTAGGGATCATGCGTGATCAGCGGAACGGCGGGCGGACGCTGCTGTGCGACTGTTGACTGAGCCATGCCTCCCGCAACAAGACTTGAACAGATGACGATCCAGAGCAGGAGACGGCGGGTATTTCGAATCACCGGGGCGGAGTCCTCAAAGATATGAAAGCGCTTACCTGGTGATATTACATCGGCTCTTACGATCAAGTCATAGCGGCCGTTGTTCCATTTCGGCGGCGAGTTGAACTCCTCCACCGCGGAATTCCGCATTGATCTCGCGTGCCCGCTCCAGTGCCGCCTGCACATGAGGAAGAATGTTGTTCCGGCCGACCTGAGCGATGAAATCCGCCTGTGCTAGAAGCTTCGCCGGCTGTTCTCGCGCGCCGCAGAGCAGCAGCGTCCGTCCGGATTTGTGCAGGCGCCCGGCGAACTGCTGGATGGCGTGAAGACCCGTCGCATCCAGGGCCGTCATGTTGCGCAAGCGGAGAATCACCACCGTGTCGAATTTGTTCAGGTCTCTCGTCGCCTCAATCAGCTTCTCCGTCGTGCCGAACAGGAAGGGACCGTGGATGCGCAGGATGGTGGTGTTCGGAGGAATATCCTTGTCCTGAAGGATGTGCGCCATTCCCTCCTGCAGATATTCCTCTGTAACGGCAGAGACAGTCGTCGTCTCCGCTACGCGATAGATGTAGAGCAGTGCCGCGAGCGCCATACCGACACCAACAGCAACGGTGAGATCGGCAAATACCGTCAGCGCAAACGTAGTTATCCACACCGCGATATCGGTCTTGGATAGCCGCAGGATGGTGCCGATCTCTCGCCACTCGCCCATGTTGTAGGAGACGACAAACAATATGGCCGCAAGCGCAGCGAGTGGTACAAACCGCGCAAGTGGAGCGGCAACCAGCAGGATGGCCAGCAACGTAACAGCATGCGTCATGCCGGCAACTGGTGTGCGCGCACCGGAACGGATGTTGGTTGCGGTGCGCGCGATCGCTCCTGTCGCCGGGATGCCGCCGAAGAGCGGCGAGGCCAGATTCGCGAAACCTTGCGCCACCAGCTCTACGTTGGAGTTATGCCGATCGCCTGTCATGCCATCCGCGACTACCGCTGAGAGAAGGCTCTCCACCGCAGCCAGCATGGCAACCGTGAAGGCGGCCGGCAGCAGCGGAATCATGTGCGCGGCGCGGAAGTGAGGAAGCGAAAAGGGCGGGAAGCCTTGCGGCAGACCACCGAACTTGCTCCCGATGGTCTCCACCGGGAGATGAAATAACGCGACGGCCAGGGTGCCGAGGAACAGCGCGACGATGGAGCCAGGCAGGCGTCGTGTGATTCGCGGCATCCCTAGAATAATCGCGAGCGTGACTAGGGCCAGGACGACCGTCTGCCAACGTGTTGTTCCAACGCATGCAATCAGGACTTTCATCCGCCCGAGAAAATCTCCCGGAATGGCAGGCGTTCTCAATCCGAGAAAGTCCTTGATCTGCGTCGACGCGATGAGCAGTGCGATACCGTTGGTGAATCCGATGGTGACAGGGCGCGGTATGAACTTGACCGCAGTACCGAGGCCGGTCGCGCCCATGACCACCAGCAGCGCGCCCGCCATCATCGTGACCAGTGCAAGGCCCGAGATCCCGAACTTCGCAACAATCCCCGCTACGATGACCACGAACGCGCCCGTGGGACCGCCAATCTGCGTCCGTGAGCCTCCCAGTGCGGAGATAAGAAACCCGGCCACGACTGCCGTGTAGAGACCCGCCTGGGGCGTAACTCCGCTGGCAATGCCAAAGGCCATCGCCAGCGGCAGGGCGACCAGACCGACGGTGATGCCGGCAATCACGTCCTGGAAGCATCCGCCTGCCGTGTAGCCCCGCAGACAGAGAATCGACCTTGGAAACCATGACTCCCGAAAACGCGCCAGGGCGCTCACCGGCTCGTCTCTGCTGTCGCCTTGTCCATCTCGGCCAGCATCTGAAGCGCTTCCTTCAGGTTCTTCTGGAAATAACGGCGCATCAGCGCAAGGACTTTGATGATGATCGGATCGCGAACCGCATAGAAGACCTGATTCCCTGCTTTGCGGTTTACCACCAACTGCTTGGCGCGCAGCACCGCCAGATGTTGCGAGACATTCGCCTGTTCTACACCAAGCTTCTTCATCAGCTCTCCGGCGGAGAGCTCTCCATGGGCTAGCAACTCGATGATGGCGATGCGCGTGGGATGGGCAAGAGCCTGGAAGATATCGGCCTTAAAGCGGCGCAGAGAGTCGGGCATAGTGTCCAAGTAGTTGCGAAATTTCGAATATATTATGCCACAGCTTAACTCCAGCGGCGCGATACCGGGAGGCTGATTGGCTTTACCACCGTGCTACCCTGCCGAGTATGCAGGTGGCTGTCTCCACAACGCGGCCCTTCCATTCCCCACTGCTCGCCAACGCGCTGGTCAGGCACGGCACCCGCGTCCGCATCTACAGCTCTGCGCCGCGCCGCTACTTCCGCCGCCTCGATGCATCGGTTCCCATCAAGCTGGTCCCCTCTTTGCTCCAGACCACGATGCATTTCGTGCGAATCCCAGCCTCGCAGGCAATGCTCAATGCCGACTCCTGGCTCTACGATCATTCTGTTGCCGCCGTCATTCGTCCCGGGGACATCTTTATCGGTTGGGCTACTGCGTCCCTGGCGACAGCACGCGCTGCCAAGCGTCGCGGCGCGCGTTTTGTGCTCGATCGTGCCTGCCCACACGTGGATTTCCAACAGCAGATCTTCGAAGAAGAATCGGCAAAGGTCGGCATCCCTTATCAGCCGCAGCCAGCCTGGTTTCGCGACCGCCAACTCGCCGAGTATGCGGAGGCCGAGCACATCCTCGCGCCATCCAATTACACAAGCGCAACTTTTCCCGAAGCGTTGCGCAGCAAAATCATCAAGGCGCCGCTGTTCGGCCGCTGCGCATTCCCCGCGCAGACCCATCCGGAACGTCACAGCCAGTTCACAGTGGGCGTGGTCGGTGGCGACCCTGTGCGCAAAGGCTATCTCTATCTGCTCGAAGCATGGGAGCGCCTCGCTCTCGCCAATGCGCGGCTCCTCATTCGGTCCGATGCCGACTTCGCGCATTTCCCAGCGATGCATGAGCGGCTGGCGCGCATGTCCAATGTCGAGATCGTGCGTTATGTGCCCGACATCAATGACTTCTATCAGAGCTGCGATGCTTTCGTGCTGCCGTCGGTCGACGATGGCTTCGGCATGGCGCTGTTCGAAGCCATGGCCAATGGGGTCCCCTGCATTGCGACCACGCATTGCGGCTCATCGGAGCTGCTGACTCCCGGTCGCGACGGCATCGTCGTTCCGCCCCGCAATAGTGAACTGCTTGCCGAAGCGCTACTCTCGCTGCATCAGCAGGAGGAGATGCGCCGCTCCATCGCCAGCGCTGGTCGCGCCACCGCAACCTTGCTTGGAATGAATGACAGCTCGCCACTATACGATGCGGCCATTCAGACGCTGCTCAGTTCTCTGGCTCCTGCAGACAAGGCGCTCACGCCGGCACGTTCAGCTAACTTATGAAAGAACTTGCACTCGCAACTGGACGATCGACCTGCATCGGCGCATCAGCAGGCGCTCGAGCGGCTGAGTAGTTCCCGGTCGATGCGGTCGAGCAACGGACCACTGCGCTCTGGAGAAACCTTACGTAGAAAGAATTTCCCGGCGCGGACAACCAAATCAAATTCCTTCCCGCTGTTGCCGAAGTACCGGTCTTCCGACGGAGCAATCTGGTGCAGCGGTGGAAACTGATTCGTGGCGGCCCCACGATCCTCGACGTGAATGGCAAACGCCCCGAACTCCGAGTTGCCAATGATCGTCTGGAAGAAGTGCTCGTCCGGCGCATACACGCTGCGGTACGCGCGCACAAATTCCGGGTGGGCAGGCACAAACCTCAGAATCATGTCCACGCAGCGAGCTGACAGCCCAAACCACTGGCTGCCGAAGTAAGGCGTGGTGCCAATCTCTTTTTGGAGGTCGCGCCCAAACAGCTTGCTGCCCTTATTCCAGGCACTACGCAGCTTCGCGTCCAGTCCGCGCGCGCCAACCAGCGGAGCCATGCGCCAGTGGCGGCCGGTCATGATCGCCAGATGAGTGCCCGCGGAAATGGGCGTCAACGAGATCCATTCGCGTTGCGGATTGGTCTCGAACGCCTCCTCCAACGCCGTAATGGGTTTCGCCGGATAGCACTCGCCAGAGAGCAATACGTAGCGGTCGAAGAAACCGGCGGCGCGAGCCGTGCTTAGAAGCATTAGCGTTGCCTCAACCATCGAGAAGTCGCCCCAATGTACGGCCCTGCTCGGCGATACCAGAGTGACGCCGGGCAACGCGGCTAACTGATCTGTTGGGAAATCTGCCGCCTGCGCGTCCACATGAACAAAGACGTTGTGGGGCCGGAGCCGCAAGCAGAGCCGCTCAATTTGATCCGCATTGCGGTGCGCCAAGATCAGAAACGCGATACGGATGCTGGCCATGATTTTAGAGTTGAGAGAAGCACATTATATAGACGTAGACAACATGGCTCGAATCACTCGGTGCTTAGGCTGACATATTCACTTTTATAAGCACTGTCGCTCATTCCTTGTTAGATGTGTGACCGATAATCATTAGCTTCGCCGCGCAGAAAGAGCAGGAAAGCGCGACGCCACGCGATCCCAAAGCAGAGAGCGCACTTCGTCTACGCGGAAAAGCCAATAGGCAATGGCCAGCATCACGACGGTCGTGATCACTGCAAACCCAAGCTGCAGAGGAATGCGGAACTCCTGCAGATGGAAGACCGGCCATGCTACAGCAATCGTGCCGAATGCGAGCACAGCCAGCAGCAGGTACACGGGACGCCGGTCGATGCGGTCCGCCGCTTCGCCCAGCCCGCTCTGCCGAAAGAGCACGGCATTCAGGTGCAGCAGATAAAAGAGCTGCCCCAGCTCGGAGACAAACCATGGAATCAGAAACCCGATGAGTCCCAGCCGGTGCATCAGTGGAATCGAGATCACCAGTACGGCACCGTAGGCCAATGGCGTCATGTAAGACACTTCTCTTACCTGGTTGCTCGAAAACTGAAACTGATATTTGTGTTCCTTGATGCCGAGAATCGCGATGGTCAGGCCGAGCAGCAGGCACACTCCCGGATCGTAGAGGTCGCCCTTATGCAGCCAGACGCGCAGTAGAAATGGTGTCGCCAACATGGATCCAAATGTGATCGCCGGCACCATCAGGAGGATAATGCGTTCGCTCAGCTCGTACAGCCGGCGCAACTTCGGCCAATCGCGCTGCCCAAACGTGATCGTCACCTCGGGTCCGATCGAGCTGGTCAGCAGGAAGAGAATCCGCCGGCTCATGGAATACACAGTGCGCGTCACCGAGTAAACGACTACTGGCGCAGGGCCAAGGATGCGCTGCATCAGCAGCACCGGCAACTGATAGGCCAGCACATTCGAAGAAAAAAGCAGCCCGTAGTGCACGCTAGGCTTCAGGATCGCCTTCAGCGATCCCGGCACCCAATAGCGCAGCGTGGGGGCAATCTGTGGAGCGAGCCGGCGCAGGTCAACGATCAGAAACAGGCAGCTTGCCAATGTGATCACAAACTGTGCGGCCGCAATCCAGGCAAAATTAACATGCGCCAGCGCGAGTCCAATCTGGATGGTCAAGACCAGCAGAGATACCGCATTGTTGAAATTCACGCCGCGGTGCGTCTCGCCAAACACCATGTAGTTCCCGCTGAAAAATCCCTGCAGCATGCTTGCCAGAATCTGCACGCCAAGGAGATAGAGCACCCACTGCGCCTCCGCTTGCGGGAGGGTCAGGTGCAGCATGCGGTCCAGCGGAAGCGCGAAGATCACCAGAAGGACAATCGCGAGGATGCCAAAAACCGTCAGCAGAATGCGCAGCCCGGCTGACTGTACCTCAATGCACTCCCGCACCTCACCTCGGTTGTAGTGAATGGTCATCTGCATGTTGGTGTAGGTCTGCAGGCCATAATTGATGGTCGTGAGATAGCCGATAGCCGCGCTGAGCGCTAGCCATTCGCCATAGAGCGCGACGCCATAACTGTGCAGAAAGATCGGCGGCAGCAGCAGCTGCGTCAACAGTGAAACCACCTGCGACGCGTTCTGGGCGGCAAACAGCTTGGAGATGCGGCCGAGGCTCATCGGTCCCTGTAGCCTAACTCAGGGAAGCACCGATTGCCGTGTATCGAATGGGTGACGCGAGACCTACATTTTGTAGCGACCGAGGTCCTCATCGTTCAGGCCCTCGAGCCAGCGGCGAAGCTCTTCCGGAGAGGTATCGCTCGCGCCGGGCGCAAGCTTGGCGATGCGCAGCACCTCCTCGCTCACGTAGATCGGGCAATCGCAGCGCAGGGCAAGTGCAATCGCATCGGACGGCCGCGCATCTACGGTGACGCATTCCCCGTCCTGCCGCATCCAGACCACTGCATAGAACGTATCGTTGCGAAGTTCAGTCACCACCACGCGTTCCACTGTGCCGTTCAATCCGATCACCAGGTTGCGCAGCAGATCATGGGTCTGCGGACGCGGCGTCGTTGCCTTCTCGATCTCGAACAGGATGGCATTCGCCTCATAGGCGCCCACCCATATAGGCAAAACCGTATCGCTCGCCAGGTCCTTCAGGATGACGATGGGCGCATGCGTACTCGGATCCATTACCAGTCCCCGGATCTTCATTTCGATGTCCATCGCTCTCTCCTTCTTTCAATGTTAGACGGCGCGCCCCACCAGGCTGTTGGGAAAGCTTTGCGTTACTTCTACCAGGGCATAACTGCCCGGCGCGGGGAGAATCGGCCCCCGCGGTACAAAATTCAGCGTGATGTTCTCGGACGTGCGCCCGTTCACCTGTCCGCGCTGCGCATTATGGCCTTCGACTGCTACTTCCATAACCTGCCCGATCTTGTTGCTGTAGTTGGATCTCTGCCACTCGCGCTGGCGATCCAGCAGCGCCTGCAGCCGCTTCCCCTTCTCGTCGTCCGAAACGGCGTCGATCATCACCAAGGCGGGCGTATTCGGCCGCGGCGAATACTTGAACGCAAAGACGGCGTCGTACTGCACCGTTTCGAGCAGGCTCAAAGTCTCTTCGAACTCCGCGACCGACTCACCCGGAAAACCGACAATGATATCGGTCGTGATGCTGATAGGTCTCCGCGATCTCTTGATCCAGCCAATGCGCTCCAGGTACTGCTCGCGCGTGTACTCGCGTTGCATGCGCTTCAGCGTCGTCGTTGACCCGCTCTGCACCGGAAGATGCACGTGATTGCACAGCGCCGGCACAGCCTCGATCGCATCCACAATGTCCGGCGTGAAGTCGCGGGGATGCGAGGTCGTAAAGCGCACGCGGCGGATCCCGGGAATCTCAGCCACCGCCGTCAGCAATTCCGCAAAGCTTCGCTTCCCTTCCGGATCGCGATAGCTGTTCACGTTCTGGCCCAGCAGTTGGACCTCCGTGTAGCCGCTCTCCGCCATCCGGCGCGCCTCAGCCAACACAGACGTCGAAGTGCGGCTGCGCTCCTTGCCGCGCGTGTACGGCACCACGCAATAGGCGCAGAACTTGTCGCAGCCCTCGATGATGGTGATGTATCCGCGATACGGATTCGAACGTGCAGTAAACTCTGTCTCGAAGGTCTCGTCCGTCTGGCGGTCGTCGAGCCCGGCGATGCGCTTCTCGCCAGCCTCCAATCGCGCCAGCATTTCCGGCAGTTTGCGATACGAAGCCGAGCCCGACACCAGCGAAACATACGGGGCGCGGTCGAAGATCGCTTCGCCTTCCTGCTGTGCCACGCAGCCCAGCACGCCGAAGCGCTTGCCCTGCTTCAGCAGCTTCTTGGTGTCGTTCAGCCGGTTGAAGACCTTCTGCTCCGCCTTGTCGCGGATCGAGCAGGTGTTATAGAGAATGAGATCGGCAGCCTCTTCCGTATCCACCTGCGAATAGCCCTGCTGATGCAACGTCCCTATGACCTTCTCGGAGTCATGGACATTCATCTGGCAGCCGAAGGTCTCAAGGAAGAACGTCTTTTCTACCGCCATATCTGGATGCGAGTATAGAGCATTTTTCCTGACATAGTCAGGACGCGGAGAGTCACTCCGTGTGGCCTTTCCTTAACGAAAGGCCACCATCGCTTGCGCTGATCGCTCTACACTTACAGGAAAAATGCTCCAGCGCAGCGGCATAGCAAATCTCCTGCCCCGAGAGTGGAATGGAACAGCATGAGTGACGGCTCCGCAACACGCGAAATCCCCCTTGCGCACGGCACCCAGAACGGCTGCTTCGGTTGTGGCGACGACAATCCTGCCGGCCTCCATCTCAAGTTCTTCATCGACGAACAAGGCCGCGTCCTCTGCCGTCTCCATCTGGCCCTCCAATTCCAGGGGCCTCCCGGTCATGCACACGGCGGCATCATCGCCACCCTGCTCGACGAAGCCATGAGCAAGGCCAACCGCCGCCGCAACATCGTCGCCATGACGCGCCACATGTCCGTTGACTATCTTCGGCCCGTCCCGCTGCAAAGCGATCTCGTCTTGGAAGGCTGGTCCGAAAGCGACGTCGGGAGCACTCGGAAGCACCGCTGCTCCGCTGAGCTGCGCGATGCCAGCGGAACTGTGCTCGCCACCGCCACCGGCATCTTCGTCGAGGTCACAGCGGAAGCGCTGCGCCGTTATCAGGCCGACAGACCCGGGTGAGCCTGTAGTGAACGGTGGCTGGCCCGACTGTAGCTTCGTCCCGCTGCGCAATCCACGCCCCTCGAACTGCTAAACTGAGGTGTTGACAGCAGCGGCGAAATTGCCTCACAGAAGGGTACCCACATGAAAGAGCACAACGGCCACAAGCCACAGAACAGCGAACACGGTCTGCGCCTGAAAATCGGCCTGGCCGAGATGCTGAAGGGCGGCGTCATCATGGACGTGATGAACGTCGAACAGGCCAAAATCGCCGAACAGGCAGGCGCCGTCGCCGTCATGGCTCTAGAGCGCGTTCCCGCGATGATTCGCGCCGAAGGCGGCGTGGCCCGCATGGCCAATCCCAAGCTCATCAAAGAGATCATCGCCGCGGTGTCCATCCCGGTGATGGCCAAGGCCCGCATCGGCCATTTCGCCGAAGCGCAGATCCTGCAGGAGCTCGGCGTCGACTTCATCGATGAATCCGAAGTTCTCACCCCTGCCGATGAAGCTCATCACATCGACAAGCACGCCTTCAAGACTCCGTTCGTCTGCGGCGCGCGCGACCTCGGCGAGGCTCTCCGCCGCATCGCCGAAGGCGCAGCCATGATCCGCACCAAGGGCGAAGCCGGCACCGGCGACGTTGTGCACGCTGTCAAGCACATGCGCCAGATCGTGCTCGAGATGAAGGCGCTTACCGTACTGAGCGATCAGGAACTCTACGTCGCTGCCAAGGAGCATCGCGCACCGTACGAGTTGGTCCGCATGGTCGCGAAGTCCGGCAAGCTGCCCGTTCCCAACTTCTCCGCAGGCGGCATCGCCACCCCGGCCGACGCTGCTCTCATGATGCAGCTTGGTGCAGAGTCCGTCTTCGTCGGCTCAGGAATCTTCATGAAGGAACGCGCCACGCCGCTGGATGTCGAGTACGGCGCGAATGGCCAGCTCCGTAATCCCGAAGAGCGCGCCGAAGCCGAGTCTCGTGCCAAAGCCATCGTCATCGCGACGACGCACTACAACGATCCGAAAACACTCGCCGAAGCCAGCGAGCAGGTCACCGGCACCATGAAGGGTCTCGCTGTGGCCGGTCTGGAGGAAAGCCAGCTCCTGCAGACGCGCGGCTGGTAAAGCGAGTCGCTCCGCGCAATGCACCTTTGAAAGTTCAGGGAAAGACCCGAATTTGTCACAACAGAAATCGCATGACGCTACACCCAAGCCACGCATCGGCATACTCGCCATCCAAGGCGACTACGATGCCCACGCCCATGCACTGCGGGAAGTGGGCGCCGAGCCCGTGCTGGTTCGCAAACCCGGCCAGCTCGCGGGACTCGACGGTCTGATCATCCCGGGCGGCGAATCCACTACCTTTCTCAAATTCCTCGAGCGCGACGGCTTTCTCGAATCTTTGCGCGACTTCACTAATGCCACGCCGACATTTGGTACCTGTGCCGGTTGCATTCTCCTCGCGTCCCGCGTCCTCCACCCACCGCAGCCCAGCCTCGGCGTGCTCGATGCGACAGTCGAGCGCAACGCCTATGGGCGGCAGATCGACAGCTCCATCGAAGAGACCTCCACAAAACTCGGTCAGGACTTCGACGCTGGTCCGCTCGAAACCGTCTACATCCGCGCGCCCCGTATCCAACAGGTCGGCAAGGAAGTCTCCGTCCTCGCCGAGCGTGACGGATTCCCTGTGCTCGTCCGGCAAGGGCACCTGCTCGCCGCGACCTTTCATCCCGAGCTCTCGTCCGACCGCCGCGTCCATCGCTACTTCGTCGAGATGGTGCGTGAAGCGCGTGACTCGGCGTCCCACTCGGCCCCCCATGTGGTCCCCAGACCGCACCGGAAGAGCTGACCCTCCATGCTGCGCGGCGGTGCTTCCTTCGCGTCTCTCTTCGCTTCCGTCTCTCTCTCGGCATCCGGGTTGCACGACTGGTGGATGCCGCAGAACGCCGCCGCACACGGAATCGCCGTCGATCGGCTGATGCGCTGGGATGTCGCCGCCATGGGCGCCTCCTTCCTGCTCGCCAATGTTTTGCTGGTGTGGCTCGCCCTGCGTCCCCGCCGCGCGCTCTCTTCGCCATCCACCTGGCGCGCGGAATTCCTTCCGCTCACCCTGCTCATGGCGGTCTACATTGTGATGGCCGCGACCGCGGAACATCTCTGGGCACGGGAGCGCTTCACAGGCCCGGCACCCGCTGCTCTGCGAGTAGAAGTCGTCGCGCAACAGTTCCAGTGGTACTTTCACTATCCAGGTATAGATGCCACATATGGAACATCGCAGCCGCAGCTCATCAATGCGGCACTCGGCAACCCTATTGGCCTCGATCCCGCCGACAGCCACGGCAAAGATGACATCATCGCCAGCGAACTCGTGCTTCCCGTCAACCGCGAAGTCGATCTGCAGTTGCGCTCGCTCGATGTCATCCACAGTTTCTTCGTGCCGCAGATGCGCCTGAAACAAAACGCCGTCCCAGGCGCCACGCTGCACGTCCACTTCACGCCCATCCGCGAGGGCGTTTATCCCATCCTCTGCTCCCAGCTCTGCGGATCTGGTCACGCGCGCATGCAAGCACACCTGCGTGTCATCTCCCAGTCGGCATACGACGCATGGCTCGCCGCGCATGCGCAGCGGACGAAGCCATGAGCGAACTCCGAGCCTCCGGCCGCACTCGCACCACGGTTCTCCAGCGCATCTTCACAACAGACGATCGCAGCATCGGCATCCGCTATCTGCTGCTCTCATTGACCGCGGTCGCGGCCGGCACCTTGCTCTCGCTCGCCATGCGTACGCAGCTCGCGTGGCCCGGCATCCGTTGGCCTTTCCACGGACCCATGCTGCCCGAAGAATACCTTTCGCTCGTCACCATGCACGGGACCCTGATGGTCTTCTTCGTGCTGACCACCGCGCCGCAAAGCGGATTCGCGAGCCTGGCCCTTGCCCCCCAGATCGGCGCGCGACGGATGGCTATGCCATGGCTGAACGCGCTCGGCTTTTGGATCGTCGCGGTTGCACTCGCTGTTCTCCTCTCCGCATTTCTGCTGCCCGCCGGCGGCTCCATCGCCGGCTGGACCAACTACCCGCCGCTCAGCGCCGTCGCCTCCGCGGGTCCTGGGCAGGGCGGCGGCATGGATTGCTGGCTCGTGAGCATCGGACTCTTCTGCGTCGGCTCCTGGTTCAGCGCGGTCAATGTCCTTGTCACCGTCCTCACCGAGCGCGCCCGTGGCATGACCCTTGGCCGTATGCCGCTCACCGTCTGGTCCTGGTTCGTGTCCTCTATCCTCATCCTGCTCGCCTTTACCGTGCTCTTCGCCGCGATCATCCTGCTCTTCTGTGATCGCCACCTTGGCACCGCTTTTTTCATCCCGCAGGGCGACTGGATCAGCGGCCAGGTTGTCGGACACGGCGACGGCTCCCCGCTCCTCTGGCTGCATCTCTTCTGGTTCTTCGGCCATCCGGAGGTCTACATCGCCATCCTCCCCGGCATGGGACTCGCCAGCGGTCTCATCGCCAACTTCAGCCGCCGCCCCATTGTCGGCTATCGCATGATGGCCGCCGCCACCGTGCTCATCGGGCTACTCGGCTTCGTGGTCTGGGGACACCACATGTTTGTCAGCGGTATGAATCCCTATGCCGGAACGGCCTTCGGACTCACCACCATAGCGATCGCCGTCCCCTCCACCGCGGAAGTCTTCAGCTGGCTCGGCACTCTATGGGGCGGCGGCATCCGCCGCACCACGCCAATGCTCTTCACGCTCGGCTTCCTTTCCCTCTTCATCGCCGGTGGCGTCACCGGCCCCATTCTCGCCCTGCCCGCACTCGACCAGTACCTCCACAACACCTTCTTCGTGGTCGCGCACTTTCATCTCGTCATGGCCATGGCCGGCGCGTTCTCCGTCTTTGCCGGCATCTATTATTGGTTTCCGCTGATGACCGGCCACCTCATGAGCGAACGCCTAGGTCGCTGGCATTTCTGGCTCTCGCTCATCGGTGCGTATGGCACTTTTTTTCCCATGCATCTGGAGGGCCTCGCCGGCCGGCCACGCCATTTTGCCCAGGTTACCGGCAGCACCTCTTCCCTCGCGTCCCTCCTCCCCATGGAGCGCGGTATCACCTGGGCCGCGTTTGTCCTTGGTGCCGCGCAAATTCTTTTCCTCATCAATCTCGTTTGGAGCGCCCGCCGCGGCAGGACCGCCGGCGACAACCCTTGGCAGGCCACCACGCTTGAATGGCAAACCGGCCCGCTACCCAATCGCGTTGAGCGCGGTCCATACGAATATCAGATCAGCCCATCCGGCGCCGACTTCACTCCACAGTGGGAGACAGCATCCCAACAGGAGTAAGCTGTAGTCGCACGGAGCGCCAAACCATGCCTGCCACCTTCACCAGGTCCGTAGTCGACACCGAGCGGGAACGAAAAGACCCCGGATTTGGCGGCCGGCCTCCGGTAGACCGCCGGCCCACCGGAGGTGGTGGCGGCGACGAAAACTGGGACCACCGCCACGGCCGCGGTCCCCGCGCTCTGCTCACCCGCTACCGCATGGGCATCTTCTCCGCGCTTGCCGGCGACCTCATGTTTTTTATGGCGCTGGTCACCGCGTTTTTCTTCCGCCAGTCCTCCGGCCACTTCGACGGCCATGGAGCCTATATCCTCGACTGGCATCAGCTCGCCATTCCGCCCATTCTCTACATCAACACCGCCATCCTCCTGCTCTCCAGCGTCACCATGGAGATGGGCCGCCGCCAGCTCTTTCACGAACTGGATGTGATGGAAGAATGGCTCGGCATGGGACGCCCCGCCGCACGTCGTGCCGCGCCGTGGCTCGCCGCCACCGCCGTTCTCGGCGTCGCGTTTCTTCTTGGTCAGTGGATGGCATGGAAGGACCTGGCCGCGCAGGGCTTCTTCTTCGCCTCCAACCCAAGCAGCCACTTCTTCTATCTCATCACCGGAGCGCACGGCGCTCACCTTGTCCTCGGTGTGCTTGCACTCTTTGCCGCACTTGCTGCGCTTTCGCTTCTTCACCGCATGGAACTGCGCCAGATCTTCGTCGACTGCACCGCGTGGTACTGGCACTCCATGGGGATCTTCTGGGTCTTTCTCTTCAGCCTGCTCGTCTTCTGTCAATAGCGCGCATGCGTCTCCCGCAATTTACCTTTCTCCGCATTTGCATTCTCTCGATGCTGTTGTTGGCTGCGGCACTCTCCGCGCACGGACAAGGCTGCAGCATGTGCCGCGACACCACAGCCGGCTCCGCCCCGCAGATACGCGCCGGTCTCCGTCGAGCCATCCCCGTGCTGGCGATTCCCGCCATCGCCCTCTTCCTCGGCTTCTTCGTCATCGCACGTCGCACCGATCTCTGGCATCGCAGCGAACAACGGCAAACCATGGAGGACGGTCGCTAGAAATGCCGCACCTGCAGACGCATGCTTAGTCCGCCTGTTCCTCAACATCTCAAGCGACGTATTCTCAAAGACGCGCTGCGCACAAATCAGCAGCGCGATGCCGCCTTTTGCCGCATCATCCGCTCCGTTCCAAAAGGAAAAGTATCGACCTACGGCAAAGTGGCGGCGGCCGCGGGATATCCGCTCTATCATCGAGCGGTCGCACAGCTCTTGCGTAAGCAAGCTCTCAATAGCCTGCCGTGGCAACGGATCGTTGGGGCGGGCGGCGAAATCAAATTGCGTGGTGAGGCAGCCGCCGAACAGCGCTTGCGGTTGACGATGGAAGGAGTTCGATTCCGTGGAAAGCGTGTTGACATGGAGATCTCGGGGTACGCTCCTCGCAGTTGGGAAACCCTTCGCTGAGCAAACTCGCCGCAGAAACATTTTCGTGCTTCACCCGCAAGCCGAATGAATTCGCTGCAACGCTTTACCCAGGCCAGCAACTGCTATCTGCCACATCCCGTTCGCCTTCTCTTCATCGCGGAAGCCCCTCCCGCATTCCATGTCAATCGCCTCTTCTATTTCACAGAACTGACGAACGGCGACACGCTCTTCCTCGAAATGATGAAGGTCATCTATCCCACGGAGGTCGGCTTCGGTGGGGAAAGTTTTCAGCCTGGCTCCTCGGTGAAGCAGATGCGGCAACGCAAGGAGAGCCTCCTGCGCCGCTTCCAAGCGGATGGGTGTTTCCTGATCGATGCCTGTGAACAGCCGATGCCCGACCCCGCAACCACGCCTGTTAAAACCCGGCAGATGAAAAGTGCGTTGCCCACATTACTGCAAAGACTGGAGCGCGTGCTCCCGCAGCAGGAAGTCCCGGTCATCCTGATTGGCGGAGTAACCCACGCGGTGTGTGCAACCCCGCTTCGGCACGCTGGTTGGAACATCCTGAACCACTCGATAATCAACCACCCTGCGCGTGGCAACCAGCTCCT
>DASUWP010000238.1:0-8703 GCA_036378335.1 Acidobacteriaceae bacterium
CGCAGACGTCCGCGCAAACGCGGCAAAAGTGGCGTACGCAGCGGCGGTCAGACGGCTCGCCGCGCTGGAGCGCCAACTTGCCAAGCCGCTGCCGGAACTCCGTGGCAGGCGGCGCCGCACCCCGGAGAAGCTCGCTGTAAAGAAGTGCACCCGCAAAGCGGATTATCTGCGCGCGGTCGAGCGCACCCGGGAGTACATCGCGGCCGGCGACATCTTTCAAGCCGTTATCTCACAGCGCTTTGAGGTCGATCCCGGCGACGATCCCTTTGCCGTCTATCGCGCGCTGCGCATCGTGAACCCGTCGCCCTACATGTATTTTCTGCAATTGAATGTCGGTGGAGACCAGAGTGCCGAGCGCAAGCCGAAGCCGATCCACATCGTAGGCTCCTCGCCCGAGCTTCTGGTGCGGGTCAAGCAGCGCCAGGTGGAGTACAGGCCCATCGCCGGCACGCGTCCCCGCGCCCTGGATGAAGAGGAGGACAACCGCCGCGCTGCGGACCTGCTGGCCGACGCGAAAGAAGTCTCCGAGCACGTGATGCTGGTGGATCTGGGCCGCAATGACGTCGGGCGTGTCAGCGACTATGGCAGCGTGCGCGTGCGCGATCTGATGATCGTGGAGCGCTATTCGCACGTCATGCACCTGGTCAGCTCGATCGAAGGCAAGCTGCGGCCCGAGCTCTCCGCTGTCGATGCGCTGCGCTCCTGCTTCCCCGCCGGCACACTCTCCGGAGCGCCGAAGGTGCGGGCAATGGAGATCATCGAGGAACTGGAGCCCACGCGGCGCGGCATCTACGGCGGCGGCGTCTGCTACGCGGACTACTCCGGCAATCTCGACTCCTGCATCGCCATCCGCTCGATGCTGGTAAAGGATGGCGTCGGCTACATCCAGGCAGGAGCGGGCATCGTCGCCGACTCCGTGCCGGAGCGCGAGTACGAGGAGTGCCTGAATAAGGCGCAGGCTGTCATTCGAGCGGTGGAACGGGCACGCAACAGCTAAGCCTTTGCTTAAACGCTAACGCTGATTACTAAGGTTTCCTGCCGCTTTGCGCGACCTTCTCATCGCGAGTGGATTACTGTGGAGGGCGCACTGTGCTGCGCTCTGCTCCCGGAGTCGCGGGCTTTCAAGAATCCCAGGCTTTCAAAATACGAACGAGGATGACATATGGGCTTACTCGATAATCTCCAATCCATGGTTGGCGGCGGCAGCAGTACATTGGGCGATCATGCCTCCGTTGCGACTGAGCTGATGAACGCCGTGCAACAGCATCCGGGCGGCCTTTCCGGCATTCTGCAGAACTTCCAGCAGAACGGCATGGGCGACCACGTCAACTCCTGGCAACAACCGGACCAGCCAAATCAGCCGATCACGCCGGATCAGGCGCAACAGGGTCTCGGCTCTGGTGTGATCGATTCCATCGCACAGCGGACCGGACTCTCGCCAACCATGGTCAAAGGTGCGGCAGCCGTAATTCTGCCCATGATGGTCGCTCACTTTGCGCAGAATGGCGGCGTGAACCAGTCTGGCAGCTCGCTTGGTGGCCTCGCCTCCGGCTTCCTCAGCAAACTCGTCTAGCCGGCGACCTACCTGACCGCTGCAGCATCCCCGCGGCGGGTGTGCGCCTCCAACTGCAAACAGAGGAGAGTCTTGCATGGCAGATCTGAATCAGCTCAAACAGAAGTACGCCCCGGTCATCGACACCATCCAAAGTTTCAGCGCAGAAGGCGCCAGCGTGGGAAATGTGGCCTTGGACGGCGATAAGCTGCTCCTCCAGGCATCTATACCCTCGCCTGTGGTGGCCGACCGTGTGTGGGACGCAATCAAGCAGGTGGATCCCACCTACTCCGATCTGCACCACGAGATCACCACGACCGGGAGCACCCAGTCCTACACCATTAAATCCGGCGACAACCTGTCGAAGATCAGCAAACATTTTTACGGCGACGCCAACAAGTATCAGAAGATTGCCTCGGCCAACGGCATCGCGGATGCCAATAAAATCCAGGCAGGGCAAACCATCACCATTCCTGCCTAGGCATTTAGCGCAAGTTCATCCAGTGGGCTGCGACGCTGATGCGTCGCAGCTTACTCGGATGACAGATTTGCCGAGAACCCTCACAAATAGCTCAGCAAGCTCCAGTCGCGATGGCGCGCCTTCAGGTTCATGTACCAGCGGCAGGGATAGTAGAGAATCGCCAGCACAATTGCCCACATGAGATACACCACCGGCAGCCCGTGTCCATAATTCGCCGGATGCCCCTGGACAAACATTGTGATCTGCCACATCCAGGCGTACGGCTGTCCGGAAAGCCACGCGACAACAATAGCGAGCGCATGGATGAGATAGATGTGGACTACGTAGTAGAAGAGCGGCACACGCCCGAAGACGATCACGATGCGCCCCAGGCTGCTGTTGGCAGTGGCGCGATCAAGAACGCTGAGAAGAATCAACGCCGGACCCAGCGTCATCAGCAAGTAATCGAGCGACGGTGGATACTTCACCGTGTCAAAGAACGAGAGAACCGTGTACACGAAACTACGTTGGGCGTGCCAGGGGCCAAGCGTGGTTGGGAAAATCGTTCGGTCGCCCGGCACTCCGTTTCCATAATGATTGATGCCGCGCACAATCAAGAACGCTGCGGTCGTGGCGAAGCCGATCCAGAGGAGCAATGTGCGGCGGTCGGGCCGGCGAAACAGCGCGCCTAATGCATAGCCGGCAGCCATGACCCCGACCCACGGGATGAGCGGATATCCGATAAATATCTGGACATGCCCGGAGGTGACCATTCCCGGCACATGAAGGATGGTCCAGAGGCGAGGCAACGCGGCCAGAGCAGTGAGGTCGATCCTGTCCAGCTGGTCGTGAAAGACCATCATCCCGATACCGAATGCCGCGATCCAGCGCACCGGAAGCCATACCAACAGCGCCATCGCCACCATGGCCCAGCCGAGCGCCCAGATGACCTGAGCAACGGGAAGGGTGGTCAGGTTGAAGTTCCATGCAAGGCGAATGACGATCAGTTCGAGCGCGACCAGCCAAAGCCCGCGTGTAGCAAAGAAATACGAGACCTGCCTAAGCGATTTGCCGCGTGAGAGTGAGAGATAGGCTCCCGTGCCGGCGAGCAGGAAGAAGACCGGTGCGCAGAAGTGTGTGACGACGCGCGTCAGGAACAATGCCAGAGAGGTATGGGCAATGTCTTCGGCCGGGTAGGCGGCGCCGCTGAAGTAGTCGCGCACGTGATCAAGCGCCATCACCACCATCACTAACCCGCGTAGCAGATCCACCGAAACAATGCGAGAGGAACGTGTGGCTGCGGTCACAGGTGCGGCGGTGATTGGAATGGCGGACGCGGTGGAGCTCATGCGTTCAAGCTCCTGTAGTGCGCGAGATCGGCCGAACGTTTCGCTTTCCGCATTTCTTTCTCCATGTTGAGAGGAGCATAGACAGGAACAGCCCCGTTCTCTATCCGGTTCTTGCGGGCAAAGTCAGTCAGAACCCAGGTTTTCGATGCGGAGATTCGCATCTCGGATCCGAAAATGGGGCGAGCCTCTCAATCGCCGAGCCGGACTCCTGAAAAAATCGACCCACGTGCCAACAACTGAGGACCAGTACACTGAAAGGGAGCGAGCCTCTCGCTCCTTTTGCCTTTATGGTCTTCGTTCTCGACAACTACGACTCCTTCACCTACAACCTGGTCCAGTACATGGGCGAGTTGGGCGCGGAGATGACGGTGCGCCGCAATGACGAGCTGACACCGGAAGAGGTCGAGTCGCTCCATCCCGATCGCATTCTGCTGTCGCCCGGTCCATGCACTCCGCAGGAGGCGGGCATTAGCATCCCGCTTATTCAGCACTTCGCGGGCAAGCTGCCCATCCTGGGCGTTTGTCTCGGCCATCAGGCGATCGGTGCGGCCTTCGGCGGCAACGTGGTGCGCGCGCCGAAGCTGATGCACGGCAAAACCAGCGACGTCATCCACGATGGCCGCACGCTCTTCACCGGTATTGCCAGCCCGATGACCTGCACCCGCTATCACTCGCTGATCGTTGCGGAAAAGAATCTGCCGCGCGAGCTAGAGATCACCGCACGCACCGAGGACGGCATCATCATGGGACTGCGCCATCGCAAATATCCGGTTGAAGGCGTGCAGTTTCATCCGGAAAGCGTGCTCACGCATGACGGCAAGCGGCTGATTAAAAATTTTCTTGAGATGTGAATCACATCAGTGGCCGATTCGCTACAATCGCAAGATCATGTTCTCGCTCTTCCCTGTATTTATGCGGCAGCAAGGTCAGCGCCCTCAGGCGGCCCTTGTCGCGCGCGATTGCCGGGATCAGAGATAGCTTCCCGTTCTTAATCCGAATCACAAGCCCGCCAGCCCCGGCGGGTTTTTTCGTGCCTGTCGGGCAATTCACTGCAGGAGATCGACATGCACCGGTTCATTCCATTCAAGTCGAACGACGAGATTGCGGCTGTCGCCCGCGGCCTCGCGGATCGCACTCTGCCCAAGCCTGCCTGGACGCATGCCGCGCATTTCGCATCAGCTTTGTGGCTGATCCACTCCGGAGTGGAATGCATCAGCGAACTGCCCCGCATGATCCGCGCCTACAACGAGGCAACTGGAGTTGCGAATACGGATAGCAGCGGCTATCACGAAACGATCACTCTGGCTTCACTGCGTGCGGCCCGCGCATTCCTTGCCGAATATCCCACGAGCCCGTTGTTCGAGACATGCAACGCGCTGCTTGCCTCTCCACTCGGCGAATCGAATTGGCTGCTCGCCTACTGGTCACGGCCGCTGCTCTTTTCCGTTGAAGCACGCCGCAGGTGGCTCGATCCTGATCTCGCCGCCTTTCCCTACCAGTAGGCCTGAGATGCGCCTCCGGCTACTCAATCACCGGCTTCCCGTAATCCGGAACCTCCCAGCCTTCGTATGCAGACATCACCGTCGTCTTGCCTTCCGCATTGTCGCTGGTTTTGCGCGCAAGCTCGGGAAACTGCTTCTTCAGGTTTTCATCCTGGGCCCACACCGGCGCATCCACGATGCGGTAGTGGTACGTGACATCCGATGCCTTGCGTTTGTCCTCGACGCGGAGCGGCGTGAAGCTGTCGACGGATGTCACGTCGCGATGACCAAAGCAGAAGCGCGCCTTAGCCCGCGTGCCCAGCGGCGTTAGATCGTAGCGCACGAGTTGGAACGCGCCATCTTCCGTACGCGTGAGCAGCCCCGCCTTTGCCAGCGCGTCCATGTCCTTCATCTCAGCCTTCTCGGCCACCTTCACTTCGTCGGGAAACTTACGCGCAGCTGTGAACAGACATTCATCGCGGCCGTTATAGAAGTAGGCATTGATCGCGCGCTTGAAATTTTCGTTGCTGGCTTCGGTCTTTTTGCGAGTACAGCCACTCAAGGCAAGCATCAGCAATACGGCGGCGGTAAGCTTCGAGCTCAGGCCGGATGCTGTTCTCTTCGGAACGGTTTCGTTCATAGGCATCTCGCAAGAGATTCCAATGCGAGATGCGGTGTTGCCCGAAACTCTAGGAAGACGATGCGGAGGAGCCGGGGCGGCGGCATTCCATCCCGAGGCAGTTCTCCCATCGCCCAGCATCTTCCACCTCTGCGAAGCGCGGGTCAGGGTTATCGCCGATTCGCGCGCGGCGGATCGCCGTAAAGCCCGCATCCGCGAGCTCGCGCGCCATGTTCTTCTCGTCCCACATCCACAGGTGAGCGCTGCGCCCGAAGAGCATTCTCAGCAGCCGCGAGGTCCCTTTTCCCTGCGAATCGACCCCTAGATACGATTCGCGCATGAAGCGGCTTGCTGCTTCCGGCTCGGAAGAAGAGGCGTACGCCTGCACCAGACTTTCCAGGTCCGGCAGAACGAACCGGAATGTCCCGCCCGGCTCGAGATAGGTGAAGACATGGCGCACCGTGGTTCGGAACTCATCGAGCGCCAAGTGCTCCAGCACGTGCGAGCAGTAAACGGCCGCCGCCGATCCCGGTGCTACCGGCAGCCCCTTGATGACGTCGCCATATTCGATATTGCTGGGATAGTCCGGGAAACCACGCTTGAGCAGCGCCGGCTTCAGCACCGGCAGGTGGCGCTCGATCCAGAAAGCCGGGCCGGCATCGAAGTTGCGCCAGGTTGCGGGAGCGCACAGGCCGCAGCCGAACTGGATGTAACGGCTCGCACGTGGCTGACTTCTAGTCTCGATAGGAACGAATTCGGATCCCTTCGCGGATCGATGCGCCGGATCTGCGCCGCCGCCATTCTGCTCGTTGCTCAACAGTTTGTTCACTCCTCAATTTGCGACAGAACGGCTGCAACACAGGCTCGCCGGCTGCGTCGCTACAATAGTAAGAACGGATTCTAACCATGTCTTACCCGTTTTCAGTGCAGAGCGTCTTTTTCAACCGGAAAGCCGCGTTCGCTTCCCGGCTTCGCGATGCATCCCACGCTCCACATCTAGGGAAACATATCTCCTGACGAAGACCATGCCAAATTCGTGGCATACGCGGGGCCTGTTGCTGCGCGCCTTTGCTGTGCTGACCTCGACGCTGCCCCTCGCGGCACAGAGTCCCGCGGCCGACTCATACATCGCGAGCACGCGTGCCCAGGCCTTGCAGGCAGCCGGCGTGCAGGTTTCCGGAGATGTGCATCTCGGCAATGGCGCAATGCAACTGGGCAACGGCAGCACCATCACCGCGGGCGGAGAAACCGTTCCCATCACGCTGAGCCGCGGTGGCGCGCTCAATCTGTGCGCCACAACCAGCATCCACCTGGCGCGCGACCGCTCCATCGAGGCGCCGGATGCCTCCGGCCTGATGCTCGGCCTCGATCGCGGCGCCATCGAAGCACATTACGAAACCAGCAAGTACTCCGACGTGCTGCTCACGCCCGACTTGCGCATCCTCATCTCCGGGCCGGGCGAGGCCGACTTCAGCATCCGGGTAAGCCGGCAGGGTGACACCTGCATCGACAACCGCGGCCCGAACGCGCCCTACATCACCGTCACCAGCCAGCTGGAGGGCGGCCTTTATCGCGTCCAGCCAGGACAGCATGTCAGTTTCCAGCACGGCAGCCTGCGCGAAGTCGTGGACACTGAGCACGAACCCTGTGGCTGTCCTCCGCCGGTCTCCGTAGCCGAAGGGGGAACGCCTTCGCCCAATGGCGCGGCGCCAGGCCACCCCGTCGGCGGACCCTCATCCACGCCCGCCGATACCGCATTTCCGCTCGCCGTCAGCGAAGGGCTGACCAAGCCACCCTTACCGCCGACCACGCCGGTCGCTGGTCCCGGCGAAGTGCACGCGCAGGTCGCCGTGCCTTTCCACTACAGCGGCAACCTTCCTACAGTCAGCGATACAACCAGCCCTGGCGAATCTGCCGGAACTGATGGGGCTGCGATACCGCCGCCCACCCCGGCTGCACCGGCTCCTTCTCCATCGAATATGCCCGCGCCTCCGGCACCAGTGCCGTCTCCGGGTTCATCACCCGTGATTGTCGCGACGCCCCCGGTGCAGGCGGTAGTTGCGCAGGCGCCACGCCATCCGGCGCAGAAGCAGCCGCCTCGCGGCCTCTTCCATCGGGTCGGCCGGTTCTTCTCCCGTTTGTTTGGAGCCGAGCAGTAGAAGCTCGAGTAGGCCTGGAGCGGATTTCCCATAGGCGTACACCGGAGCCAATAAAGCTTGCGCGGCTTTTCCGTTAAGAAAAGCCGCTCTGCGGTGAACTCGGCGATGCATAGCAATGGGAAATCCGCTCTAGCTGGCCTGGTTGGTGAGCGGGCCATTGTCGCCCACCTTCACCTTATCCGTACAGCCGATCATCACAATCTGCGCCGCTGCGGCTGCTTCGTTCCCTGCAATCGTGCTCTCGTCCAGGTTGCGCAGCACAATCGCGCGTGGCGCCTCTCCAGCGGTTCGCCGCATATCGCAATCGCTGAAATGGTTTGACTCGACATCCAGCCAGCTCGCGCTCGCGCAGTAGATGGCAGGGCCGCCCAACTGCGAGAAGACATTGCGCTGCAGCGTGATGCCCTCGTTGATGCGGGCCGGATGACTCGTGTCGCTCGATGGACTGCGTTCCGGTTGCGTATCGACGGTGATTGCGCCCCATTCGCCGCCGGGCCCAAGATTGCACTGCGCAAACTTGCAATCCGTGATGTGGATGTTCTCCACTACCGGGCCTCGCATGCGTGCGATATCCGGGGCCAGGAGAATCGCGGGGCCGCCATAACCGTTGAAGCTGCTATTGCTGATTCGCGCGCGCGACTGCGCGACCAGCCCGGCGTATGGGCCGCCGCGGAACTTGCAGTCATCCATCTTGAGCTGTGCCTGATTGCTCGCGCTGAGGCACAACAGAGTGCCTTTCCCTACTGCGGGCGAGAGCGTTTCACCGAAGCTCATTCGCATACCGGCGGGCGCTGCTTCCGCCTTGCTCACGGCGATCTCGCCCAGCAGCTTCAGCGTTCCTGCTTCGCTCAATTGCATGTATGTGCCCTGCGCGGGGAGCAGCCACTCGGGTACGGGCTGGCCGTCGGTGCCGGCCAGCAGCGCACTCTGCGGGTCAGCCACTTCGCTCATCCGCCAATACGCCTGTTGCACCCGCATTCCGGCGCCTGCGGTGCCGCTGATCAGCGCATGCTGCACGCTCACCGTGCCGGTGCAATCCATGATCTCTACGCCTCCGCCGCAGGTTGAGATCATCCGTCCGCT